>JAWODS010000272.1:0-11990 GCA_046483205.1 Armatimonadota bacterium
GAATGCGGCATCCACCATCCGCCGGAGGTCCTGGATATCGTACATCAGCCGCACGCCGACGATGCTGTCGAGGCGGTGGGTGGCGATGCACTGCTCGGTGCTTTCGACGGACTCTCCGGAGTCTGCGTCCTCCACAGCAAAGTCTCCGCCGTACACCTCGACTTCATCACAGAAGAGATATTTCGACGACGCACACACCACCAGCCGGACGTAGCGCCCGGCGGCGTGAAGATCGTCTGTGAGATACCGGTGGATGAGATAGTCCTGTGGCGCCGGAAGCCCGTGTTCAGCACTCAGCGATATGAGGTCGCCGTGGTACTGGAAGGTCTCGCCGTCATCGCTGGTGAGGATGAAGATCATGGCAGGCCAGCCGACACTCGCGGTGCCTGCGGCGGTGTTGAATGACAGGCCCGAAATCGGCATCACTTCGCCCAGGTCAATCGTGAGCGTCAGGGGTTCACGAAGGCTCCAGCCGACGGTGCTGTCCTGTGTCCAGAAGTAGCCGACAGTGTGTTTGCCGTCGGTGAGCTGCTCGCTGTCACCCTCATCGGCACACAGCGCATAGGTCGGCTTCGCGGACCACGTATAGTCTCTGCCCAGTGCGATATTCTCTCCCGGCTGTGGTCCCGCGTACCCGCCCGTTGCTACTGAGGCCGCGGCTGCTTCGTCGGCGAGAGCGATCTCCAGGCCGTCGATCCACGCCGAGCCCGGACGGTTCTGCGGCTCGTCCTGCAGGTCACCGTAGATCCTTACGGCCGCCGTCGTCACCTCGCCGGAGTTAAAGCGCGCGCTGACATGCGTCCATTTCTCGCCCCCGTCGCCGTGTACAAGGGCCAGGAAATGCGATTCATCCGGTATCCTGATACCCACGGCGGGATTGGTGGTGCCATCGGATTTCAGCCACGCCGACAGCACGTATTCCGTCTGTGGCTTTAGCACGACGGCCTGGCGGAGGTAACATTCCTCCCCGGGCTCATCGAGGGCGTACTGCACACACCGGCTGTCCCCTACCCCATCGGCATCATTGATGAAAAAGGCATCCGCGGCGGTGGGGGTCGGCTGCCAGTTTTCCGGCACCGCTCCGGCCTCACCGGCCTCGAAACCGGCGTTGTGCAGGCCAACGTCTGCAGCGTATCCGACAGCGGCTGCCGAAATACAGATGACGAACATGACGAGATTCACTCGGCGCATGATCGATCCCTCCGGACCTATCAGATGTTACTGGATGCAGGCGATCTCGAGCTGATCTCCAACTCCGTACTGCCATACAGAGACAACTTCACCGGCGTAATCCTCGGCCAGCGCCGCCTCGGTGACCGGCTCGGCGAAATACACGCGGGACTGCGAACTCGATTCTCGCGAGGCTCCCCGCAGCATCCGCGCCTTATCCCCTTCACCAAGCCGCGAACCCGCGAAGAACAGGTGGCGGGTGCTGGCGAGCTTCCCTTCCTCGCCAGCATGGCCGGTGGCGTACAGGAAGTATTCGGCAATATCCATGGCCCCGTCCTCCACCGCCTCCACGGGACCACGGGCAAGCAGTGCCGAGGTGTCCAGCGTCAGTCGAATGACGTCATCGTCAACCTCGACCTTCTCTATGCGAAACATGGCGCTGCGATGGTCGTTGTAAATACGCACCGCCCGGCCCGGTTGAAGCTGCGTCTCCATCTCGGCGGAATGCTCAACAGCCACCTCGCGGGCGGGATAATCGAGGGCATTGATAGTGCCCGTCAGGTAGCCGGGGCCCTTTTCGGGAGCGTACTGCCCGATTTGCACATCGCGGGTGGTCTTCCCATCACGCTCCGACACCATCCGGACGCCGTGGTCACGGTGCTGGGTGCTGCGGCTGGAGGTTTCGGGCGCCGCGAGGGTGATGATGTCCCTGCCGCTTTCCAGTTGAACCGAAATCTGCAGCGGCTCTTCGGAGATGACCTTCGCGGCCTTCACCACCGGCTCATCCTGGTAGGCGTCCAGCACGGTGACAAACAGCGACCGTTCGCGACTTTGCACCATCCGCCGGGCGAAGATATAATCCAGCTTCCAGTCTTTGGGCCGGGCCGGAGACCGCCCGCTGCACATGATCGCCTCCAGCGGCCCACCGACGGGAAGGATATGCAGATTCAGCCTGTCCCCTTCCTCAAGGCCGTACTCCCATGTCCATGTGGCCGACTCTGACAGCTCCGCGCGGCGCACGTCCTTGACGTAACAGGGAAAATTTGTCCCGGTCCGTCCCCAGCGATCGGTGTATTCTTCGAACTGCTCGACATCCGGCCCTGCGAGGGTCCCCGTCTCCTGCACCTGCCAGTCCAGGTCCGGGGCCTGCGGTTCCGTCAGCGGGCCGTGCCAGCTCTGGTCGTGCTGGTCGCCACCACGGACATTGAACAGATCCACAAGATAGCTGCGGCCGTCCGCCACATCCACCATCACCAGCGTCCGCTCGTACAGGTCCACATCGGGCGCGGCGTCCTTCGTATGCCCGAAGCCCTCAGGGTATGGATGGTGATGGGCGGTAACCACATGCACGCCGTCTTCACTGGCGAAGAGCGAACAGCCGTTGCCCACCCGCACTCTCCTGTCGGCATGGCTTTCACCGACGCTGACGGTGTTGTGGGCCATGAGATTGGAATCCCAGTCCCAGCGGTAGTCCCAGGTGAACGGATACCCAAGATCCGGCAGCATGTTCACACCGCGCGCCCACAGGCCGATGGCGAGATTGTCCTCCTGCCGGTGGCCGACAAGCGCCGAGTAGTTCAGTGCCGCCGTTATCCGGTTTTCTTCATCGCCTGAATCGAGAATGCCCACACCGTAGCCGCTCAGCAGGCGCGATTCAGCGGGTATCTCGGCGGCGGGATCATCCAGCGCCCCGGTGATCGCCTCGGCCGGGTAGGGATCGAACAGCTCGCCGGGATACATGTCACCATTCACCCGCACGCAGGCCCGGGCGTAGCGGGGATCGCCCCAGCGGTTGAAGGCGTAGATGTTTTCAGAGCCCACCGCGGAATAGGCTCGCGGCTCCACGCGCCGGGGAGGGCGGATCTTGCTGCTGTCACCGATGGAGGGCATGAAAGCTCTCTGGATCTGCAGGTCTATGAAGTGATCAAACAGGCTCCGGGCCTTGTCAGTGGCGAAGATGTCGGGGTATTGGTCTCTCGGGTATCTGTCGGGATGCAGGCTCCGAATCTGCTCCATGAGTTGAGCGACGCGGATGAAGTCGAACTTGATCTGGTTGTAGCCGCAGCTCTCGTGGCCGCTGCCGTCGCGCCGCAGGGCATTGACCATGATATAGGCGGTATGCCCGCCGCCGTGGTAGGTGTAATCCACCATGTCCTTCGAATTGGGATGGGTGTCCGAGTAATCGTCGAGCACCAGGGCGATGCTCATCGCCAGCGCCTGCCGGAAGCCCTCGTTACCGTGGATGGCGCCATTGAGAACGCCCTCGGCCGCCGGGCGGAGGATATAGTCCTCGATGTACTCACGCAGGTCATCCGCGTTTTCCACCGGCATGCCCTTCGATTGCAAAAACTTAATGAGCTCCGGGTCGTCGTCCATGTATTCGTAAAACGCGTCGTAGGCCATCACTGCGGCCTCGGTGCAGAAGGTTTCCCAGATGAGGTCAGTGATCATCCCGCCGGTCTTCCACTTGTAATGCGGGTGGTGGCCGCCGTAAGGGGCGACATACCGGCGGTCTTTGCGGTCATCGAAGTTCGGATATTCGCTGGCCAGCCGCGCCAGGAGGATACAGCCCTTGTGGGCGTATTTCTCCTCGCCGGTCAAAAGCCACGCCTTCGACAGCGACCGCAGCGTGGGGACGGTAACCGCGCAGTAGCACTGGTGGACGTATTCACGGATGAAATAGTACCGCCGGCCGTCCGGGGCGAGGTAGCCGCTGCCATCGTCCGGGAACTCGCCGGAAGTCATGTCACCCTTTTCGAAGTCGTTGCTTGGGTACCATTCTTTCCCCAGGCGGCACTGGATCTGATAGGGATGATTGATGGGGTCAATGAGCCACGGGTGGAAGGCGTTGATCTTGCGGACTTCGGTACCGTGGACGGGGCATTCGGCGTAGGTTTCATGGGGGAACACCCGGGGTATGGTGGTCGGTGGCTGCAGCTCCCACATGAAGTCATCGGTCTGCTGGCTGTAATCCTCCGCCGAGCAGTACTCGCGGCCGATGATGTACGTCTGCCTCTGACCGTCGAGGATCGTCTGCAACTCCTTTTGCGCCCACTCATGGCTTTCGACATTCTCGCGTGCCGTGGCGATGCGCTCGGGGGTGTAGTAGGTTGCGGCCGTCTTCCCGACGCCCGGGGTGACGGCGGTCAGCAGTACGAATAATACAATTGCCGCATATAGCATCTGTGGCATGACGGGTTCCTCCACTAATGTTTTTATCGCTCCATGAGTTGGCGCGATACGCATGTGGGTCTTTCGCTGTCAGCGCTGGAGAAACCTGCACCTGCCGGGCAGGCCGCAAACGCAAAAAGAGCAGCGGCGCGGGGCCACTGCTCCTGGTCATTTCAACGCTTTTGCGAGTCGGTTTTATTCGTCGAGCGTCGGGTCACCGGGCTGCCAGCCGACGGGACACAGCGACTCCGTCTGCAACGCCTGCAGCACCCGGACCGTCTCATCCACGCTGCGGCCCACGTCAGTCCCGTGAACGACCTCGTACTGGACGGTGCCCTCCGGATCAATGATGAACAGACCCCGCAGGGCGATACCCTCATCTTCCAGCAGGACACCGTAACGCCGGGAGGTGTGCCTGGTGATGTCACTGAGCATCGGATACACGATATCTCCCAGGTCAGTATTCTGCCACGCAAGGTGGCTGTATTTGCTGTCCACGCTCACGGCCAGGACCCGTGCATCGAGGTCCTCGAATTCGTCGTGGCGCCTGCTGAATTCACGGAGCTCGGTGGGACAGACAAAGGTGAAGTCCAGGGGGTAGAAAAACAGGATGACCCACTGGCCCTTGTAGTCGTCGAGGCTAATCTCTACAAATTCGCCGTCATGGACTCCTTCGAGCTGAAAATCGGGCGCCGGTCTGTTAACAATACTCATACTGCTTCCTCCCGGATCTGCGTGTATTTTTCTGCAAGACTTACGTGTTCTCTGAAACCCATTCGGCCAGGACTTCAAGGGGCTTAAAACCGCTCTGTCGCGCGATTTCGCTGCCACCGTTGAAAATAATCATCGTCGGCGTGCCAAGGACGTTGTGTTCCTTAAAAAGCGGGAGGCATTCCTGGGCCTGTACGCGGATGGTGTGCACCTCGTCAGTATCTTCAACGTACTCTTCCAAAACAGGCGACTGCTTCTTGCAGTGCCCGCAGGTGGCGGAGTAGAAATACGCCAGGACGGGCTTGTCTGCGTCTTCGATCTGCTGCGCAAATTCCTCTTCCGTGCTGACATCAACAGGAGAAGGCATCAAACGGCTCCTTTCGAACTGGTCCATCTTTCAGTTTTCGCGAATCACTGGATAGACACTCCAACGCGCCGTGCAGTTCATTTTGCAGGTCAACTACCTGAGACGGCTGCTGATCGATTCACCGCCACAGGAGCTGGATTCGGGCTGGAAGCTGGCGCCAGACAACGTCGCCAAAGTTGCCGCCGCCCGGGCACTGATGACCGAAGTGTTTTACACCTGGTTGCAGGTTGAGTGAGCTGCAGCACCGGGACTGTTGTTGACGCCGTGACGGGTCGTTCAGGGACACTGGCGAGCCTCCTCAGACAGGCCTAATTGTCGTCCATGGTTCCAGGAGGGGCATAGGAGCCGGCAGTGGTTCCGATGTTAACATGTGCGATGGTATGCACCGATAGGGGCCTGAATCGCCCTCCCTGAATCAGCCCAAACACGGCAAAAACCCAAAAAAAGGAAAATACCCAAAACCCCATCCCTTGACATGGCCGTTTCATGGGGGCCGTGTCGAAGGGAGCTGGCAAAGCCAGCTCAATGAGGCCGGCCCGCGGATAGGCAGCATTGTGGCCGAGGGCTTAACGAGGTGACACTAAACAGATACACTGACCCCGGCGTCTGTGGAGGATGCATTTGATGGCCCGGTGTAAAAAACCGGACTGTCTTTGCCATCATCTCACCGGTGAGGCAGCGAGGTTGGCTTCTGCAAAAATACCTGCGCGTACGCCGGTGTAATACAGCTTGGTCCGGTGGCCGCTGACAGTCGCTTCAAAACCGTCACAGGTGCCGACTGCGGCTCCTGTGTCGAGGTCGAAGACAGGGGCATCATGCTCGAGCCAGCTCACCTCGACCTCCACGGGCAGGCCCCAGTCATACACGGAGACGAGAATGAGCGCCTCATCACCGTTGGCCATCCCGCAAACCTTCGCCGTCGCCGTCGAACAGGTGAGCTCATCGGCGATCGGCTCTCCGTCCATGATGATGTCTTCGAAGGGCCGAAGCATCTCGATGGTCTCGGCGATGACCTTCAGCTCCATCGGATCCATCTGCCCGCGCCAGTAGTACGTGATGCCGATGGAGCCGTTGAGGAAGGCCTCCAGCACCTGGTCGCGCTGCCCGTCGGGTGGAAATTCACCATCCTGCCCGGGTGTGAGCCATGGAATGGTGTCATTGGTCCCCTGGGCCTTCCGGCATGCGGCGATTTTGTTGGCCACGGCGGAGGCCCGACCGCCGACGTAGAGGCTGGGCATGGAGAAATGCAGCCAGTCGGGATAGAGCTTCTGAAAATCCCAGACATTGTGGTAGGCGCCCTCATCGGCTGCGTCCACATTATAGGAACCGACATGAAACGGCCCGCGACCGAGCTCCTGGCGCTTCTGCTCCCACGCGCGGTACAGATCGCCCATCATCTCGGTGCCCATGTCGATGAGGAACTCGTCAAAGCTATCCCAGTCACCGCCATTGAAGCGCTCCTGGCACCGGCTGCACGTCTTCATCTTCTCGGGGTCGCGATAGCTCCACAGCTCGATGTCGTAGAAGATCCATTTGGGGTTGATGTGTTCGTAAAAGCCCACCATGGTGTCGACGAGCTCCTGGTATTTCTCCCCCCGGTAGCTCGGGCACGGGAATCCCGCCGGGCCATCCGGAAGCTGGCAGCGTGTCTCTTCACCTTTGAGCTGGTGCAGAAAGCCGCAGTTCATGATGACGTCAATGTCGGCGTCATGCGCGATCTGGATATCTGCAAGCTGGTCGGCAGCCCTTTCGGGATTCTTCCACCAGTCCAGGCCGCCACCCCAGTATCGCGGGAAGCAGCCGACGGCATTGAATCCCAGCCGCTTGTGCAACTCAGGGTCCACAGGATAGGTGAACCACGACCCCCACGCCAGGCCGGTGTGAAGGCGCTGTGGCGGTGTGGCATTGGGATATTCGATGACCTGCACTGTGAAGGGCCGGAGATTCTGCACTTCACCGTCCACGCGGGCGCCGAGATAACTCGTCAGCTCTGTCCCGGGCGTCACCGAGGCCGCCGGGAAAACCGGCCCGACACGCCGGCGGGTGGGATGCGGAGAGAGCAGGTAGCGGGTGAACTCATCACCATCGTGGGTTACCGTTTCGGTCTCGGGTGGGCTGTCGGGATCGTGTTTCAACTCAACCGCCGCCGGCAAATCCCAGGCGATCTTCACCTCGCTGTCTTCGGGCACGCCGGGGTCGTTGTAGTGCAGATAAAGCTGCGTGCCGACTTCGGCGGTGACGGGGATGGTGTCGCGGATAAAATACGGCGCGATGCCGGACTGGTGAAAGAACGCTTCGGGGGCATCTGATTGCGCCAGGTCGGGCAGGTCATCGGCTCCCTTCATCACCGCGATTTCATCAATCACCAGGTGCCGCGACCACAGCTTCAGCCGCATTCCGACATGGCGGGTTTTCACACCCGCCGGGAGATTCAGAGGAAAGACATAGGCGCCCTGCTGTGGGAGGTAATAGGCGTTTTCCTGCTCCCTCGCGCCCTGGTGCAGGGTGGCGATCTGCCGCCAGCTCTCGCCGTCGTCACTCCCGTACAGATCGGCCTGGCGGGGCGCATTCAGCGGCCGGCCCTGCACCCGGACAACCACCCGTTCGACGGGCTTGACAGAGCCAAGATCCACCCACAGATTCACCCGGTCGGTGCCCGTCCAGGCGGCGACATCTTCAGAAAACCATATCGTGTACTTCTCGGTCGTGTTCAGCTCGCCGTCGGTCAATTCCAGCCCGTTGTTTCCCTTCTGGCAGATATACCAGTTGCAGGGGAGATTGAACTGAAACTCCCGCCCGGCGGCAAGGTTTTCGCCCTCGGTTAGCCCGGTCCAGCGATTGTAGTAAAACTCACCGAGCGCGTCGGCGGTCACCGCCCCGTCATCGGTCTGAAAGACGACCGGAGCATCCTGTGCGAAAATCGGCACACACAGGCAGATGACTGCAATAGCGCTGCACACGCGTTTCATGATTTCACGCTCCCGAAGGCGGTGATGTTCGGCGGTCAGGCCGATCAGCAGCCACATGCACAGACGCTTTCGGTCTGTGCAAGGACGGCAAAGACTCCCTCTTCCCTGACCCCTTTCCATGCCTGCAGAGGGGCAAACGACGAACAGCGTGCACGTGGAGCGCAACATCCCTGTACGATCCTTTGGACGAAGCAATGTCCGCCCCGCGTGACCCTACTTCGCGATCGCATCTATGTATTCGGTGCCGGTGTAGTACAGCTTCGTATTGTGGCCTGCGACATTTGCGGTGAAGCCCTCGCCACAGCTGCCCACCTGCTCGCCGGTGTCGAGGTCATACACCGGGGTGTCATGGTTAGTCCAGGCGACGGTTGCCTCCACCGGCAGGCTCCAGTCATAGACGGACACGAGGATGAGTGCCTCATCACCGGCGCCCATCCCGCAGACCTTCGCCTTCGCCGTCGAGCAGGTGAGCTCATCGGCGATCGGCTCGCCGTCCATGATGATGTCCTCGAAGGGCCGGACCATGTCTATGGTGTCGGCGATGATCTTCAGCTCCAGCGGATCGGCCTGGGAGGTCTTGTAGTAGGTGATGCCGCGGCCGCCGTTGCAGAAGGTCTCCAGGATCATGTCGCGCTGGCGCACCTGCGG
The DNA here is from genome assembly GCA_046483205.1 of Armatimonadota bacterium. Taxonomy (GTDB): domain Bacteria; phylum Armatimonadota; class Zipacnadia; order Zipacnadales; family UBA11051; genus JBKHJK01. The sequence continues at coordinate 9,037 of JAWODS010000272.1, forward strand.
GAACTCCCCGTACGTGCCGGGGGTGAGCCAGGGGATGATGTTATTGCTGTCCATCCGGCTGCGGATTGCGGCCATTTCACGAGCCACCAGCTTCCCCTTGCCCTGCACATACAGCGAGGGCATCGAAAGCTGGAGATATTCGGGATACAGCTTCTCAAAATCCCAGATATTGTCATACACGCGGCCCGGCTCCTTATAGATATCATAGAAGCCGACGATGAACGGCTCGCGGCTCAACTCCTGGCGCTTTTGCTCCCAGGCGTTGTACACATCGGCCATCATCTCTTTGCCCATGTCGGAAAGGAAGTCTTCCCAGGTGTCCCAGTCGCCGGCCTCAAAGCGTGCCTTACAGCGGCTGCACTCCTTCATCTTTTCGGCATCCCGGTGGCTCCATGACTCGATGTCATAGAAGATCCATTTCGGATCGGCGTATTCGTAGAAGGTGACCATCCGGTCGATTGTCTCCTGGTACTTCTCTCCACGGTAGCTCGGGCAGATGAAGCCGGCAGGGCCGTCCGGGAGCTGGCATCGGGTGTCATCACCGCTGAGCCGGCCGATATAACCGAGGTTCATGATCACATCCAGTCCGGCCTCTCGCGCCATCGCGTATTCCTCGATAGTTCCGGCCGCCTCGCCCGGTGGATCGTTATCCCACCCGCTTGACCAATAGCGCGGGAAGGCGCCGATGGCGTTGTAGCCCAGCCGCCTGTGCAGCGCAGGATCGTGGTCATATGTAAACCACCCGCCCCAGGCCATGGAGGTGTGCAGGCGTTCGGGAGGCGTGGCGTCCGGGAAGGCGATGACAGTGACGGGATATGGCCGGACATTTGTGACTTCTCCATTCACGCGGGCGCCGAGGTATGACTGCAGCGTCGCCCCCGGTTCGGCGGAGGCGGCGGGATAACGGACACCGCTCTGGTTGTGGCTGCGGTTGTAGCCTTCCAGCGGCATCACCCATCGCGTGTACTCCTGGCCGTCGTGTGTCACCGTTTCCGTCGGAGGCGGGCTGTCGGCGGAATGTTTCAGCTCGACCTCCGGTGGCAGATCCCAGAACATCTCCAGGCTGGCGTCCTCAGGGATACCGGGATTGAGCAGATAGAAGTTCACCATGGTGCCCACCCCGGCGGTGACGGGGATTTCATCGTGGATGAAATACGGGCACGCGCCCTCCTGGTGGAAAAAGGCGGCCTGCGCATCGGACGCCTCAAGTGTCGGGAGGTCATCACCGCCCTTCATGACCGCAACCTCGTCAATGACCAGCGTTGCCCCCAAAAACATCCGCAGGCCCAGGTAGCGGGCCTTTACGCCCACGGGGACGGACATCGGATAGACGTATGTGCCCTCCAGCGGTGCGTAATAGCTGTCTTCCCCGCCGTCAATGGGTCCCGCCTGTGCCGTCCGCACCAGCCGCCAGTTTTCGCCGTCGTCGCTGGCATAGACACCAATTTTTCGTGGAGGATACATCGGGCGCCCCTGGCAGCGCACCACCACCCGGTCCATCGGCTGAACCTCTCCGAGGTCAACCCAGGCGTTGACGCGGTCGGCTCCGCGCCATGCCGCAACCTTGCGAGAGAACCATATTTTGAAATTCTCCCGCATGTTCAGCCAGCCGTCGGTCAGCTCCGCCCCATTGTCGCCCTCCTGACAGATATAGTAGTTGCAGGGGACGTTGAACTCGAAGGGATGGCCGAGTGCGACATTCTCACCCTCCGTCAGCTCCTGCCACTTTTCGTAGTAATACGGCCCGTATTCGGCCGGGTCATCGGGCAGGTCGGCGATCTGTGCGCAGGAGGGAATCGCGACAGCCACTGCGAATACAATGGTGGTAAGCAGATATCGATTCATCACAGGTCACTCCCGGATGCGGAGTTTGACGGCTGCAGTAAATAGTATTTTGCCCACAGGGGACGTCTTTCCTGCCTGAAGGGCAAAGATTGGGAGAATAAAGAGCCTATGAGACGTCTTTCGTGGTACATCACAGTGATTTTTCTGATTATGAGTGCCATCGGCTGCGCACAGGAGCCGGGCACTTCACTGATTGAAAATGGCGGCTTCGAAGACGGACAAACTGGATGGGACCGCGTCTGGGGTCAGCCGCAGATCGTCACAGGCGTTGCCCGCAGCGGCGACAGGTGTCTGAAAGTGACCGGCGGAGGCGGGCTTCAGACAAAGATGATCCCCCACGAGGACCGCTTCATCCATATCTCCGTGTGGATGAAGACAGAAGATGTGGTTCGTGGAGAGCGCCCCTTCGACAAGGCCACCTGCCAGTACCAGTGGCTCGATGAGGAGGGCAAGGAAATCTCCCACAGCGACTTCGGCCAGACCATCGGCACTACTGAATGGACGCAGTACGAGGCGACGGTCACCGCCATTGAGAACCCGAAGGCGAAATACCTGCGGGTGAAGCTGTTCAACTGGAACTGCTCGGGGACGAGCTGGTGGGATGACCTGGTGGTGGAGGTCACTGAAAGACCCGAGGCGTACGTGAAGGTTCCGCCGCTGGATGAGGTCGAGGACGACCGCCCGGTTGTGTGGCCGATGCCGGAAGTCACCGAGCCGGAGACAACACCTGCGAGGTACGACACCGGGGTCATCACCTGCACCATGCCCGCCGACGGGACCGGTCCGGTCATTGAGCTGGCCGACGCACAGGGCCCGAAGATCACCGAAATCAACAACGCGATCCTGCAATCATCCGGGAACGACTGCATCGGCGAGAATCCGCCCATACACGGCTATGACTGGAACCGCGGCTATGCGATGCGGTACAAACGAGCGGTGCCCTTCGCGCCAGAGAACTTCCCGGCGGGCGAGGAGTACACGGAGGTCTTCCGCGATTCGCCGATCGCCTACAACTTCTCCCGCATCTGGCTGCACAACGGGATGGGCAGTGATTCGGTCAGCGGTACAGTTCGCGTCGAGGGCGAGATTGAACGCGTGATTTCATTCGA
>JAWODS010000081.1:0-3797 GCA_046483205.1 Armatimonadota bacterium
ACGGTTCCGGCCTCGGCTCCCACACATTCGAGCGAGACGTCCAGCGCCTGCTGGGCCAGTTCATCCACCTCGATAACCTGGCTGAGAGCGGCGCTGATGCGGCGAACCGCTTCCATCTGTTCGTTTCGCTGTCGAAGCTCGTGCTGCAGCTTTTTGAGTTCAGGTTCCGTGATATTGCTCATAACCCGGAAGCCTCCCTCCGTACTCCTGTTTGCGATGCAGAGTGAACGTCCGACGGTGTTAAGAACGTTTTTTGCATTCCTCATCTCCCTGAACCGTCACAGCGCCCCACCACAGCCCGAAATTCGTCACACACGCTGTATCTACAGCGGCAGAATTGTTCCGCAATCCTGCTCAACAGCCGCCTGATACACCAGCTTCGCTGTCACCGCGTCATCAACGGCTATGCCCATGCAAATTGACATCGTACGTTCCTCAGAGCTCTCACGACCGGGATAGGTCCCGGCGACAATTTGTCCCAGGTCGGCGTACGGCTTCGGCACATTATTGAAGTACCCTTTTTGCCGGTAATATTCCATCTGCGCGTGGTCGTCGGTGATCAGCTTATCCACGTTTTGAGCGAGCCTGCCTTCCCAGGCTCCCATGTAATCCACCGGCGCCGCCATGGCTCCCGGCTTCAGCCATTCGTCCCGTAAATACGGGGTCGGCTCCCTCGGGCTGGGACCTGCTGTGACGACAATATCAGCTTCGCTCACAGCATCCTCGGGACCGTCGGCCACGACAACTTCGAAATCGTATTTTTCAAGGGTCTGTTCAGCGTACTCGTGGACGGCTTCATAACTGACATCATAACAGCGGAGCTGGCGAATACTCGAATACAGCGTGGCCATCGCCAGGGTGTTGCTGCGACCCTGGACACCGCAGCCAACGACGGCAACGACCTCCGGTTCTTCGGGTCCCAGGTATTTCATGGCTACGGCGTTGGCCGCTCCCGTCCGCATGGCCGTCACCCACTGGCAGTCCATGATGCAGCGCGGAAACATCGTTTCGGGATCATTGTATATAATGAGCCCGGATATGGTGGGAAGCCCCCGGTCGGGGTTATCATCGGCTCCTCCAACCCATTTCACGGCCGCGGCATCTATGCCACCGACGTACGCGGGCATGGCGTGCAGAAACGTGCCTTCGCCCCGCGGATGAATCGCGATTTTCGGGGGCATCTGCGTCTGGCCCATGCCCTTGCGTCTAAATCCTTCTTCGACGGCCTCGATGACCTCCTGCATGGAGATATCGAGGCTTATGACGTCATCTCTGGACAGATATCGCAGCTTCTCACCCATTCCGTCAATCCACCTGACTCCCTGCGCGTTGCCCTGATGGTCTGGGCATAAATTTTTCCGCGTTCCGGAATGCGGCATCGGCCTGTTCGTCGTGACCGAGCTCTTTCAGGATGGAGCCGAGACGTGTCCATATCCGGTAATTCTGTGGATAATCTTCCGCCGCTTTTGCCAGTTCCTGGGCTGCATTTGCCTTTTCATCCTGCAGGTACAGGACGTGCGCCGCGACCATCGCCGCCGTTCCATCACCACCGTCAATTTCAGCAGACTTTTGCGCCCATTTGCGGGCCTGTGGGAGGTTGCGCTGCTGTGATATATATATATCGGCCAGTCGAAGATATGCCAGTGCGTGCTGCTCATCTTTCTGTATGGCCTTTTTGTACTGCGTGATAGCTTCATTCAGCTTCTGTTCGCCGAGGTATATCTCGCCGAGCGCGAAATGCGGAGACGCCGACTCGGGATCGGTTTCGTTTGCCTTCTCCGCGGCGTTTCGGGCTGCTCCAATTTGGCCGTTCAGCTTGTAGGCAGATGAGAGATTCAGCCATGCCAGAGTGTAATCCGGCTTGAGCCTGACGGCCTTCTGGAGGGATTTAATCGCAGCTTCATAGCGCTGCAATTTCAAGCGCAGGCGTCCCTGAAGCTCGAGAGCCTCCACCGAATCAGGATTGAGCTCCAGTGCACGCTCGACGTTATCGAGAGCCCCCACCTCATCATGCAGCTTCGCGTTCGTCAGGGCGAGACCGTAATGAATATCGAAATCGTTCGGAGCGTATTCGCTTGCCTCCCTGTACTTGACGAAGGCATCGTGATATTTTTCGGATTCCAGGAGATCCCCGGCTTCTTTCTTCAATTCCTGAGCGATTTTCGCCGTCTCGCCCCCGTCGGCCGCATCATCGGCCCCCGGCGTACAGCCGGCCACGATGATGAAGAGGGCAGGGAGAAGAATTGCAACTGCCTGGAGCGTATGGTTTTTCATAAAATTCATGGCATCACTTTGAAGAGTTTTTCGTGACCTGGCGTGACGATTCATCTGTTCCCGGTCCTTGAAGCGACAGAATGCTGACAGGACCAGGAATACGGACACGTATGACATTCCTTGCCCGGCCGGTGTTTAAAGGAGTCATTTTTGAGGGATTCCAGTAAGGTCTGCGCCTCGCTCACAGCTTCGGCCGCCGCTGTCGCCGGCTCGAGGGAAACCGGGGTATTGCTGCTGAGATACATCAGTGTCGCCGTCTGGGGCAATTCCCCCAGGCTCCGGCGAATTCCCTCACAATACAGGCCAATTTGAAACACGTATTTCGATTTATTGTGTTCATTGGGCCTGCCGGTCTTGTAGTCGAGCACGTGTCGGCCGTTGTTATTAGATTCGACCAGCGCATCGACTTTTCCTTCTATCTCCACCCCGTTGACCGGAAAGGTGACACCGGCTTCTGACCGCAAATAGCTGGCCCGGGCCATCATTTTATCATAGAGGTCTGATCTCAGATAGTTTTCAAGCCACCCCCGGACCTTTTCAATCTGCCGCCCGCTTACCATGCCCTGGACATCCGGCACTTTTCGAGCCGTTTCGATGGCTTCTTCAAGCTCTTCGAGGCCGCTGCGCCCGAGCATTTCCAGAACCAGGTGCACGAAAGTCCCCATCTGCATTGCATTCGCCGAGTCCGACAGCCGCCCCAGGCCCCAGCCGCTGTTGGCCCCGGGGAGGTCGTCACGCGTCATCAATGCATACTCCAGCGGACAGGCCCTGTAGGTTGCAAGTGCTGTCACTGATATCCTCTTGAGATTCCTGGCCGAGACACGAATATCCCGCACGCGACGTCGGAGGTCCGTGCCTATGGGCTCCTGCTGGAGCGCCTCACCGGCACGCATCTTCGCGGTGTGTCTTTCCACAAGCGGTGTCTTCTCGCGTGACGGCTGTGGCAGTATCGTAGGCGGCTGGACTCGAAGCTGCACCATCCATCCGTCTTCAGACGTCTCTCCTGCTTCCAGCGTATCCAGATCCTGCCCACAGGCGTCCAGCACCCACTGCATCCACGAATTTCGGGGGAGGCTCCGGGGGCTTTCCCGGTCCACCGCTCCGGAGATGATGAGGTAATCACGGGCCCTGGTGGCGGCAACGTACAGAAGACGGCGGTGTTCGGCGAGGTCGCGGTCAAACTCCGCCCGGCGGATCATCTCGCCGATTGCAAACTTCCCGCGGTCATCATCTTCATACCGCGGGCATACTCCGAACTGCGTGGACTGCACGATCGGCCCCTGGCGGGCGTTGATGTCGCGCGAGGCGTCAGGGATCACGACGATCGGCCACTCCAGGCCCTTGGCCTTGTGGACCGTCAGAAGCTTCACAAGGTCGGCGCTTTCCCGTCCCAGTGCGGCCTCTCCCTCGCGGTCCTCTGCCTCCGTGAGTGTCTCGACGTAGCGGACAAATTCGTCGAGGCCGTAGTTGCCGTCACGCTCGAAGCCGCGAGAAACATCCACCAGCTTCCGAATATTGGCGAT
>JAWODS010000150.1:0-3372 GCA_046483205.1 Armatimonadota bacterium
CAGGGTGGCGATATAGCGCATGTCGTCGTAGCCCTCGCGGAAGGCCTCCCAGTGCAGGGTTGAGATCATCTGCGTGGGGTCATCCGGATGCGGGAAGGCGTAGCCGAAATCAAACTGGTCGGTGTCGGTGTCGTCGAAGGGGTTGCCGCCGTATGAGTAATACATCCACGGGACGTGGACTTTCAGCGGTGAGGCCCACATGAACAGCCCGTTGATGATGCGGTTCCATTCCGGCGGGAAGAACGAGCCCCGCATGTTGTGATACATCCACCCTTCATCGCCGCTTTCCTGCAGCATCTGGCGCAGCTCGTCCCAGTCGTTGTCATCCGCCGTCAGCCATTCTTCCAGTGAATGCCCGTTAATGCAGCGGATGTCGATGAGGTGGTCGGATTCTTTCATATAGCTCTCCCACCGGCCGGGCATCATGTGGATGGTGATGTAGATGGGGAAGTCGGAGGTCTTCCGGATGACCCGCGCGGCGTCCATGAATGCCGGCAGCCGCCCGCGTCCGAAGACCTCGTCCATGTGTGTCAGCACGAGGGTAAATTCCGGGTACTGCTCGTCCAGCTTTTTAAGGTCCGCAAGCGCCTCGCGTACGATTTGCAGCAGATCTTCCTTCTCCGCGATTCGCTCGCCACGTCCCTCCTCGTCGAGCGGTTCATAGCCCATGAGTCTGGCGAGTTGGTGAATACGGTCCATGACGGGAAGCGTGCCTGAAAAGCCGTGGGCACGGAGATTCTCCAGCAGACGTTGCACATCCCCGAGGCTCCACGTAATCGTTCCGCTCTCCTCCCTGAGGAACCTGACACCGGTGCTGGCATACAGCATCCTGCAGCCGTGGGCCGAGATATCCGAAAACTCGGCACTCACGACCTCAGGCCGGTCCATCGTCTGCCAGTACCGGTAATACACTCCATACGTTTTGTCGTCCGGGGTGTCGAGGTCAATAGGCAGCACCCGCAGGCTCACCGGACACGAAAACGGCTCCAGTCCTTCGGGCTCGATCTGAAGAGTGCCACGGTATTTTCCCCGTGCGACATCGTCGGGAACATGTGCAAGCACCTGGATCTCCTTGAAGTTCCCGGCAGGCAGCCAGAACGTGCGGTTTGGGAACAAAAAGCGCGAGACCGTCTCATAATTCGCCGGCGCCCGGTCCATCCAGTAACCCTTCCGCTGCAGCACCCGGCGAACCAGGCGAATCTGGACGGCGTCTGATGGGAGAGCGCCTTCATCACCCTGCAGCGGGCCGAGCGACACCTCCACAGACGGCATGTCAACGGCCGTGAAAATGGTAAGCTGGGCGGCCTCGTATTCCCCGGGTGATGCAAACAGCTCCATCTGCGAGGCCTGATTGCTCATCGGGGGCGCGTCCGGATCGACAATGTCCACCGGATGTCCGTCATAGACCGCGTAATCGCGATCTTCGGGCAGATCGAAGGTAAACTCGCCGCAGTGTGTCCGCATCCTCTGGATGGCGATTTCTGCCTCTGTCAGCTCCTGCGCAAAGGGCGCAGGCGGGGCGCTGCCCTGGCCAACGAACACTGGATGGGCGATGATGACGGCGGCCCCGGCGGGACCATCGGCAGATGCGGCGATCTCCAGTCGTCCCCCGCCACTGATGTCAAAAGTAAGCTCCTGTGCGGTTTCGCCCGCCGTTAAAGCCGCTGTAGCGAGTTCGTTGCCATCGAGTGAAATTGTGATATTGGCGGATTTGTTTGGCGTGAGCGAGCTCACACCGGCAAGCGCCGTCATCTGCTCCATGCCGTCGGGGACGTCGAAACTGACGCTGCCGGGGGCATGGACCGAAAGGCCGCGGCCGTACGACAGGTTCTCGATGATAAGTGGCAGCTTGCGGTCATCCAGCGCCGTGTCATGGTCAATCCCTACATGTCCCATGGCCTGCTCGGAGGTCGCAGGCGCGATGTCGGTGAGGTAGATGGGGCGGGCCGATCCGGGCTCAATTGCGGCATGCCGGCGAATTACTTCTTCGGAGCGAGCCACCGACGAGAGGGTGAAGCTGTCCACAGTGACAGGGCTGCCGATGCTCATCTCCTCACCGATGTCAATCATCGCGTTGTCCTGGGTGGACTGGTCCACGGCCTCGCCGTCAATGTAAAGGGTGATGGTGCCGCCCTCCCAGGTCCCGGCGATGTGGTGCCAGGTGCCAATGTCCCAGCCCTGCGGATCGAAATCCACCCGCTGCCACTGCAGGTCGTCTTCAGGTCCGCCATGGAATGCCATCCCCAGCCGGTCCGGAGCGATGCGGTTGATCCGCACGTAATTATTGGAGGGAGAGCCTTCGAAGAAGACGCTGAAATGATCTAATGCGGCGGTTTCGGCTGTCCACTGCAGCCACACTTCAACGGTTCCGCTGTCAGGCTGGATATTGCCCTGCGCGGGGTAGCGGATGTGGCTGCCTGAGGGGAGTGAAATCGCCCGACCGATATAGCCGTCAACGAACTGCACCTCACCGCGCGTTAGGGCCTGCCAGCCTCCGGCCGCATAGTCGGGCCTGAGACTGTCTTCAAATCCGGCGTAAAAGGTCGTGTGCTCACCAACAGGCGTTTGACAGAGCAACGGGACGACCAAAACAGTAAGCAGCGTGACGACACTCAATATCCGCATTTTCAGACCTCCGTTTATGCGTATGTCGATACTGTACTTTTGGATAGTTACCACGGCGAAACCTGCTGTAAAGGTTCTGGCGGGTGCATGAAGAAAAGATGAAAAACGTATCTCAAAGCCCATTGCATATGAGCGGAAGGTGAAATCATGATGAAGCGCTGCCTGTTAATCGTGTCTGTCTTCATATTGATGAGTGCGGCTGCCCTCGCCAATGCGCCAGGCGGAGCGCTTTCCATCTCGACGGGGCCGATGCAGGTGACGATGGCCGCCGACACAGGCTGGACCATCGCCTCGGTGACGTACGAGGACACAGAGCTCATCATTCCGGCCGGAGGACAGGGCGCGGTCATGACGCCCGCCTCGGGTGGCTGGTACGGGTCCGGGTACGATCAGGGTGAGGAGGTCACCTCGCTGTCTGTCACTGTCGATGGCCAGCCAGACAACCTCGAGGACCGCCATCTCAAAGGCGACACCATCACCGTCGTCAAAGAATCACAGATCGGCGACATGGACCACACCGCTGAAACCACCTTTGAGGGCGACACCATCAGGCAAAAACATTCTTTCACCCTCCGCGATGACATCGACTTTACACATTTTTATCCCTTCATTTATTCAGTGACACCGGAGACTACCGAGTGGCTGGGGAAGACGCTGGATGGTGAGGAGCTCAGCGACATTTTCGATACATCGAAGAATTACGAGTTCAACCGTGACGCACTGTGGGCGGCCCAGTACCACGCAACC
>JAWODS010000183.1:0-4175 GCA_046483205.1 Armatimonadota bacterium
GACAGCAATTGCCCCCAGGAATCCTGTATGATGCCTTGCACTGATTAATAGCCAAGTCAATATTAAAACGATGATCCATGCTACTATACCGGTTAGAAAGATGAATGTTATCGCAAAGATTATTGTTATGGGGCGATTTCGGCACCTTCTCCCTGCAGATGGGCAAGACCCTGACCGTCGGCGAGGGTGGCATCGTGCTCACAAATGACGAGAACCTCGCCGCAAAGGCGTATTCCTACCATCACATCGGCCGGCTTTCGGGGCGGCCCTTCTACGAGTTCCACCTCGTCGCCAGCAACCTGCGGATGACCGAATGGCAGGGTGCCGTCGCCTACTGCCAGACACAGCGCCTCCTCGAGCAGACCGAGCGGCGGGAGAAGAATGCGCTGTATTTCGAGGACGGCCTTCGCGAAATCCCCGGCGTCGCCCCCATCGAGCGCGATGAGCGTGTCACCCGCTGGGGCTTTTATTACTACCTGTTCAAGTTCATCTCCGAGGAGTTTGAAGGCATCTCGCGCGAGAAGTTCGTGGATGCGATGGCGGCCGAGGGCGTCAGTCTCGGCAGCGGTCACATGATGCCGATCCAGACCCACCCACTGTTCACCGAGCGCAACTTCGGCCCGGTGGCGTGGCCCGAGGGCATCGAACCGCCGGATTACTCGAAGGTTGAGACCCCCGTCGCCCAGCGCTGCTACGAGGAGGAAGCCGTCTCCCTCACCCACACTGCTTTCGCCGACAAAGACACCCGCACCATGGACGGCATCCTCCGCTGCATCCGCAAAATCCGCGAGAATGTGGATGAGCTGAAGTAGATACCCTGCCTCGCGGGCATTGCTGAAAGCATGACATCTTGAAATCGGCACCTGCCTGGTGTACTGTAGGACCATATTTCGTAACAATATGCCATGAAGAAAGGTGACGCAACATGCGACGAGGTTTCACGCTCATTGAGTTGTTGGTTGTGATCGCTATCATCGCGATCCTCGCTGCGATTCTGTTCCCCGTCTTCGCACGAGCACGTGAGAAAGCTCGCCAGACAAGCTGTCTGAGCAATTTGAAGCAGATCGGTCTTGGACTCATGATGTATGCCACCGATTTCGACGACAACCTCCCGGCGTACCATTTCGGCTACATATACGAGCCGCCGGTACCGGGAGACACCGAGTGGATGCAGCAGGACGCGGGACGCTGGCAACTGGGTTGGCCGTCGTGCATCTACCCGTATGTCAAAAACACGCAGATATTCCTGTGCCCCAGCACCACCTATAACAATCGCGGTGTTGCCTACGGCATGGTGCGTGGCGCTATCGTTAACGGAGAATACCTTGACGTCACAATCGACCCCACACCGCTGGCTCGACTGAAGAAGCCGGCCGAGACACTGCTGATCGGGGAAAAGCGTGGCGGCAACCCGCAGTACATTCTCAGTGGACAGTATTACGTCACACGAGCCGATCACAACGGGGGAGCGAACTTCTCATTCGCCGATGGCCATGCCAAGTGGCTGAAGATGATGGAGGGCCCCATCGGCGACCCCTGGCCGGCTCCCAACTCAAGCTATACGAGCTGGCATCCGGAGAGGCACTACTTTGTGGACGTGCTGTAAGGACGTACTCGACGCGGTTGTTGCAACACGTTTGAAATGCCGCAAATTCAGGGGCTCATATCTGTTTTTTCAGTGTGAGCCCCTGACGCAACGCGTTGTGTAATGACGCTTCTCTGACAGCCGACATATTCGTTTTTCCTGTGGCGTCTATTGGCTCCTCGCATCGTATGAAGTAGCGCTTTCCGCTGCACGGTCTGGTGTGCGCGAGCAATACGAACGAAAATTGCAGAAAACTTCTTATGGACTTCTTCATCATCTTCGTCCACTGGAATACACGGGACAATCTGCGGAAACCCTCGTCTCGTGCTTCGAGCATTCCGGCGGGCAGAATACTGCAATCATTATTGGCGATAACGGCTCCACTGACGGTAGTGCAGCGATGGTGTGCCTCCAATCTGGCCGTACGCCGCTTCCAGCCCGCGTCGATCCCTTCATTGACGGCAAAGTGCGTATGAGTAACTGTCGCCTGTCTCCGTATTTTGAAAGGAAATGACAATGCGAAAGCTCATTCCCCTGCTCTGTGTGGCTGTTGCTGTCACCGCCTCTGCCGCCATCAACTCGGGGCGGTTGATTATGGCGGATGATTTTGACCGGTTTGCCGAAAGGACGACCGAGATTGGCTCCCTGCAGATGGGGGAGTATGAGTGGGGGAAGCGCCTGCCGGTGCGGGATGGTGAGAAGATGGAGCTGGTCCGCGGGCAGGATGGAAAGCTGTGGATCGGCTACAGCTCCGGAAACCCGCCCCATGACCCCGGTGTGTGGGTGCAGGATTTCACCATTGACGATGCGGTCATCTTCCTGACGGTCGGGCGTTCGACGATGTCGCGGAACCACCGGGCGGGCCTCAGCTACCGGGCGCAGACACCGGAGGCCGCAGCAGGCGGATGGCAGCCGAGAGCCTATCACGTGGAGGTTGCACCCGACTGGTCCGGAAGCCGTGACATCATCCTGCGCTACGGAGCACAGCGACTTGCGGTCGGGAATGTCGCCGATGAGCTCACCGCCGATGATTCGCACCGCCTCCGGGTCGCCTTCGCCGGCGCGCATCACCAGGTGTCGGTGGACGGCGAGATGGTCATTGATTACTGGGAGTACGAGGGCGGACGCGAGAATGAGGGATACATCGGCTTCGGAGGCTACTATTCGCAGGGGTTTTTCGACGATTTCGAGATTGACGGGGCGATTGCGCAGGAGACGCCTGATTTCGGCACACAATCCGGCCGCATCCCCCCACTGGTGTACCAGGGCCGCCCCATCTTCGTCCTGGGGACCTACGGCCAGCCGGGAGAAGAAGACCTGTGGGAATGGAAAAACGCGGGCTGCAACACCGTCATCGTCCCCACCTTCGGCCGCGGAAAGTCCACCGGGGAGCGAGTGCAGGAGCTGCGCGAGGACGCCGAGTGGGGCGCGACGAATGACGTTGCCATGGTCTATTACCCCCGCGTTGAATATTTCGGCCACGACGAAAAGCAGGCCGTGCCGCCGGATGAAAAGACAATCGCAGAGGCGAAGGCGCACATCGAACAGCTCCTTTCATTCACCGCCGAACACCCCAACACGCTGGGCTACTGGACCGTGGATGAGATCGAAAATCAGCTCTACAAAGCCTACGGGCAGTGGGAGGAGAAGAAGGACCTCGGGCTGTCGGAGTGGATCGTCCAGCACATGAAGTGGATGTACGATGCGTACCACGAGGGCGATCCGGACGCCTACGTGATGCCCACCATCGCCTGGTGGACCACCTATGAGGCGCTGGCGCCGATATACGACGTGAATGTCCCCAACACCTACGCCCAGGGCGAGGACCTGTTCAAGATCACGTATGATGCGATATGTGCCGCCGACGCCATCCGCACGACCGACGCCCATTCGTTTGTGTTCATGCCCGCGTGTTATGACACGAAGGACTGGCCGCACCGGTCCCGCAGCGAGCTTCGGTACTCCTTTTTCGCCCCGATCATCAATGGTGCGATGGGGCTTTTACCGTGGCGGCTTGGCCGGGCCAGCATGCCCTATCGCCGGGCGGTGATCTACCCCATCATGCGGGAGGTCAACCGCTGCGTGCCGTGGCTTTTGGGAGAATGGCACAACGAGAAGGTCGCCAGCACTCGCCATGCGACCACCGCGGAGTATCTGAAGGAGCTGCCGAAGCGGGTGAAGATCAAGCCGGGCGAGGAGGATGACGAAACGGTGAGGGTGGATTGCGTGCCCGATGTGTCGCACTGCCTGCGCCGCCGGCCCGATAACACGTATCTCCTGCTGGCGGCCAGCAACCTCCGCGAGCCCGCACAGGTCACCTTCACCATCAGCGATATCCCCGACCTTCCGGAGGAGGCCTGGGAGATGATTGACTACGGGCCGGTGCCGATGAAGGACGGGAAAATCACCGACACCTTCGAGCCGTTCGGAGTGCGCGCGTACAGGATTACACCGAAATAATCCGCCCCGTTGAAGCTCTGATATTTTCCTCCTGCATGAAAAATCCCGGAGACGCCGGCGTCTCCGGGATTTTTCATGCAGGAGGAAAATATCAGAGCTTCAACGGGGCGGATTATTTCGGTGTAATCCT
>JAWODS010000336.1:0-18528 GCA_046483205.1 Armatimonadota bacterium
GGAGAGGAATCGAGCGGAAAAGCACCTTGTGTGAGCAGCGACAAAAACGGGTCAGGCGGGCGATTCGTCATCTGCTGACTCGCTTTCATCCATCGATTCCACCGCCCGGGTCAGATCGCAGGCCGATGACGAGGTATGGTATGTGCGGAAGTTCTGCCCCCGGATCCGAGATCATCCCGGACAGAGGAGTGTCTGTATGAGCGATACAGGAGCAATCTTCGTGGTTATCGGGTTCGTCCTGCTTGCCTGCAGCGTGGGCCTGGCTCAGGAGGGTGAGTACTACGAGTCGTTTGAGGACGGTGTTCCGGCCTATTTCGAGGCAACCCGGCCGGACAGTCTCACCATCAGCCCTCGCCACAGCAAGCAGGGGGGCAATTCCCTGCGCTGGGACTGGCAGAATGGGGAAGAGCTGGTCATTCGCCACGATATCGGGGATGTGAACCGGACGGGGGGCTATCGCTGCAGGGCGGCCTTCTCGGTGTGGCTGTATATGGAAAAGCCGGTTTCAGATGCGGTCGTTTTTGAGTTTCGCGAGGGACAGGACGTGACCGGGTCGTTCAGCTTCCCCCTGGAGTTCACCGGCTGGAGACAGGGGCGTCCTCTGTACAGTAATTTCCCCACAGGCAGGCCAAGCTCGGATGTGGACAATATCCGCATCACCGCTCCCACCGAAACTGTGGAGGGGACGCTGTTTGTCGATTTCATCAAGTACAACACGTTGACGTATGGCAGTGGCGCAGTCATCCCTGAAAGGGTGGCACGGTGGCAGCGACCGGTGCCCGACGAAGAACGTTTCCCGAAGCCCAAGCAGGTCACTGAGGCCGAGCTGGCGGGGATCCGCAGTCTATTGGGGCCGGACATGGGCCCCGGCATTGATGAGGCACGGGTGAACGAGCTGTGTGAAGCAGTTGATGCGCTGGGAATTGTGCGCGACGAGGATGGTGTGCGTGGCGGCCCGGGCATTGACGCTCATTACCAGTATCTCGCCGCAGCCGGCGAACAGGGCCTGAAGGATGTTCGATACTGGCCGGATGAGCATGGGCCCAACTGGCTGGGGATGCAGACGCCCGGGCCCATGAGCTCCCTCGCAAACCGCGTCGCAAAAGCATATCGCGCCAGCAATGACCCGGACCAGCGGAGCCGCCTTGCCGAAGCCTTCCTCCTTATTGCAGATCACCTCCACGACCAGGCGCTGCAGGCGGCTTCCGGCTTCCGGTGGCACTGGTGGGTGGGAGGAGCGTGGGCTGACGCTGTCTTTTTAATGCGCGACGTGCTGGCAGATGCGGGACGCCTGCAGCCCCATCTCGACTTTTTGCTGTACACCTACGGCG
Organism: Armatimonadota bacterium; assembly: GCA_046483205.1. Lineage (GTDB taxonomy): Bacteria > Armatimonadota > Zipacnadia > Zipacnadales > UBA11051 > JBKHJK01. The sequence continues at coordinate 1,332 of JAWODS010000336.1, forward strand.
GTGGCGTCCTCTTTGAGGAAAACGATCCGACCTCCCACATGGACTTTTACAACCTCACCTGCCCCCGCCTGCTGCACCTGTGCCTGCTGCAGGTTGAGCCGGCGGAGCAGGTCCGGTGGCTGAGGGCGTTCAGAGACATGCTGCAGCGGTCGATGCTTCAGCCAACAGGAGCCCTGAAGGTTGACGGTTCGGCGTACCACCACGCGGGTCACTATCACTCCTACGCCCGGGGGGCCTTCATGCACCTGGCGGAACTCCTGGAGGCGCTGAAGCCGACCCCCTGGCGTCTGAGCGCAAAAGCACACGAGCGGCTTCGGCGGGCGGTCCTCGCACAGAGGATATACGCCAACTGGCGAGATTTGCCGCTGGCGCTGAAAGGCCGCAGTCCCTTCGCACCCGGCTACGGTGTTCTGGCCGGGGCGGGTCTCAAGGCGATGGACATTCTCGCGCGCTGTGGAACCCCGGACGGAACACAGGACATCGACAGGGAGGTTGCGGCGGCGTATCTGCGGCTGGTGCCCGAGGCTGCCGATGACGAGCCGTATTCCAGCCTGGGGATTCAGCCCGAACCGGAGCCGAACGGGACGTTTGTGATGCCGTATGCCGGGCTGCTGTGCCACCGCCGCGATAAATGGCTTGCCAGCATCAAGGGCCAGAGCAAGTATGTCTGGGGGAGCGAAAGACAGGCACAGCGCAACTGCTACGGGCTTTTTCAGGGGTTGGGGAACCTGGAGATCCTCGCCGGCGGAGATCCCGTCACTGCAGAAGCCAGCGGACGAGTGCAGGCGGGGTGGGACTGGCGGCGCTTTGAGGGCACCACAGTCCCGCAGCTTCCGCTCGAGGCCATTGACAAAGGCTGGCCGTCGTCACGACCGCGTTCAGCCGAAACGTTTGTGGGTGGAGTGTCGTATCAGAATCGGCAGGGCATCTTTGCCATGATCCTCAACCAGCCCATGCCGCGGGGCCACACCCTCACAGGCAGAAAGAGCTGGTTCTTCGACGATGATCGGATTCTCTGCCTGGGCTCAAATATCTCCTGCGATGAGCCCGAACATCCCACCCAGACGACGCTGTGCCAGAAAGCCCTGCGTGCACATGATGATGGGGAGTACCCTTCCACACCGCTGGATGGGGAGAAGGTCACTGCTTTCCCCGAAGAGATTACGCTCGACCCGGCGGAGACCCACTGGTTTATTGACATTCAGCAGACGGGTTATTACGTGCCGGGGGGACACAATGCTACAGTCATACGCGGGCGCCAGGTCAGCCGGGATTTTTTGGACCGGGAGGACACGGAGGGGGATTTCCTGACGGCATGGATCGATCACGGCAGAGCCCCCGAAAATGCAGCCTATGAATACATGATGGTCATTCGGGCGACGCCTGATCGAATGCAGAAGCTTGCCGCCGAGGTGCCCTATCAGATTGTTCAGTGCGACGAGGATGCCCACATCGTCTGGCACACCGAACCCCGACGGTGGAGTTGCGTGTTCTTTGTGCCACAGGATGTTAATGCGCATAGCGTCTCCAGCGTGACGATCCCGGTCCTGAGCGTTGACCGCCCCTGCCTGATTGTCAGCGAAGAGACTGATGACGGGCGGATGGCGATGAGTGTGGCTGATCCCGATCTGAACCTGCAGGACGGGGCTGGCCAGCCGCGTTCTTTGCGGCTCACCCTTCGCGGGGCGTGGGGCCTGCTCGATGCGAAGGAAACTGTGTGTGAGTGGCCCCTGGATGACACCGGCGACAGCGTCCGCATCCTGTCGGCAAATGACGGTGAGACGGTGCTGGAGATCATCTGCCAACACGGAGCAAGCTACGACATCACGCTGCAACGCACGCCCTGAGCGGCGATTGTCTTTCGCGCCTCATGCCTTTTGCAGAGAATACAGTACACGCTCGGGGCTCCGATTCCTCCCGCCTGCTCAGGAGGTATGAGCGTGGCGGTGAAGAAACAGCGAGCGTGATGAGCGAACAGAAACGACCTGCGAATACAGTCCCCATCTTCGAGCGCGTCCATTCCGGTGATTTTTACGACTTCATGGATTCAGAGCCCGTGCAGGAGTTGATGGCCGGGCGCGCGGACATCGTGGAGATTACCGCCGCAAAAAGTTACGCGGGCCAGGCCTCCATGCTCCGGGGGCTGCGCCTGGTCCGCCTGTCAATATACCATGAGCTGGACCATGACGAGATGGCATTCATTATCTGCCACGAGCTCGCTCATCATGAGACGGGATTGAAGGAGCAACACTCTGATGAGTGGCGGGAAAGCTGCGCCGACCTCGCACGGGAGGCCGGGGAGCTAAAGTTGCTGCCGCCGAAACGCGTCAAACAGGCGGTGGGCCTGGCTCTGGACGGTACCGCCACGAAGTTCTGGGGCTGGCCTGAGCGGGCGCAGAAACGGAAGAAAGAGCGCGAGGCGGCATTGGCGAAACTCAGGGCGAAGTTGATTGAAGACGGCGTCCGTCCGGGCGGCCAGATCGCCTTTAAGTACCGGGGAGACCTCGTTCGCGGTGAGGTCATTCGCATCAACAAAACCACCATCAGCGTGGGCGAGCGCGGCGGTGAACGGACGCTCGTGCGCGTGCCCTTTACCCGCGTGCATACCATCTACGTCGAATGACGCGGAGCCCAAAACGGTATCATAAACATCGAGGACAGGCTACCACTCATTCGAGGTCGCTTTCGCCCCTTTGCATTCTTATGAGGCACTGTTGATTCCACGTTGAACATTATCTCCATCCGGGAGGAATGAGGCAGCATGAAGCTTGTTGAGGCGAGTGGTGATGCCACGACCATCGGGCAGATCACGGGAGAGGCGCTGCGCGAGGAGATCCGCGAATGCGCGGAAATCCGCAGAATCGATCAGCAACACTCCGACTGGGATGAGCGCTGGCCGGCGACGAAAGCAGCACTGCAAAAGCATATCCCCCTGGTCCTCGAGGAGATGGAAGGGACTGCGGAGGGCGCAAACCTGCCGCTTGAGACGATTCTCAAGCTGAATATACCGGGATACGAGCGGGCGCTTGATGCACCGCAGGAATGCACCAACATCGCATTCAGCGAGGGTCCCGACGGGCCGATCTGGGGCAAGAACAACGATGGCAGTCCGCCTCATTTGCCGCCCGTCGCCCGCCTGGTGCGCCGCAAGGATGGCATTCCGCAGCTAAACTGGACTTTCTGTGGCATGCTCGCCACCATCGACGGCTTCAACGCCGAGGGTGTGGCGGTGGGGCACTCGTCCGTAGGCAGCCTCTTCGGCCAGAGCGCACACCACGTGCCGATCCGCCTGTGGGCCTACGAGGGACTGTTTGCCAGCCGCAATGCACCGGACTTCATCCGTCACATGTGCGCCCTGCCGACCTTCGGAAAGGGATATTCGTCGCTGCTGGTGGATGCCGACGGTGTCCTGTGTTCGCTCGAATCACCCTGCCCCCTCACACAGGTGCGCTGGCCCGAGGCGGGGGAGACATACCTCAACTGCTCGAATTACTACCAGCTCGATCCTATCAGCGAGGTGGACTGGCGACAGCCCGAGGGCAAGCGCAATGCCATCGCCCGGGCCGAGATGCTGGATGTGCGGTTCAAGAGCGGCAGGGGAGGTCGCGACCTGGCGGCGATGAAGGACGTGCTGGCATACCACGGTGACCCGAGCATCTGTCGCCACGGGGAAGACGGTTCCAGCTGTACCGAATATTCGATGATCGGCCTGTGCGCCGAGCGGAAGGCAATGTACCTGCACGATCGCCCCTGCAGGGGCGGTGAGTGGACCGAGGTTCAACTGTGACACCCGGAGGGCCGCGCCGCGAAACCGATCTCCGTGACTGACAGTAGCCCCTCACAGAAAATGCAACAGATCAGAAGTGAACTGAAAAGAGGGTGACTGCTATCGGTGCGTCACGGCTGCGGTGGTGGGGGAGCCCTGCACTTTCGGAGGTGTCCAGATGGCTACCGACGAACAGTTCTCTAACCGGAGCACGATGGCTGTCATCCCGTCCAGGAGGGAATCATATCATGCATAACCGCAGAGTACTGCGCACTGTCGTGGCCGTTATGGTGCTGGCAGTTGCCTGTCTTGTCACCACCAGCAGCGTCCTTGCACAGCAGGCGGCCACGGGCGTTGTATATCATGACGCAAACCACAATGGCGGCCTCGACGAAGGGGAGACGGGACTGGCGAACATCCCGGTGTCCAACGGGCGAGACATGGTATTGACCGATGACCGGGGAGAGTACCGGATCGAGGTGGATGACGATGACATCATATTTGTCATCAAGCCGCGCAACTGGATGACGGCAACGGATGATAACGGCGTACCCCGGTTCTACTATGTCCACAAGCCCGCCGGTTCTCCGAAACTGCACTATCCCGGGGTCGAGCCGACGGGAGATCTGCCGGATTCAGTGGATTTTCCGCTCTACTCGCAGAAGGAGCCGGATCAGTTTACGACGCTCGTGTTCGGCGATCCGCAGCCGCGGAGTGACTGGGAGGTGGACTTCCTCGCCAACGACGTTCTTGATGCGATTTCAGCTCCGGGCACCGATGCGGTCATGTCCTTCGCTCTCGGAGATATCGTGGCCGACCGCCTGGATCTTCTCGACAACGTTGCCGACGCATTTGGAAGCCTCCCGATCCCCGGCTACTTTGTTCTCGGCAATCATGATGAAAACTACGATGCACCCGACGACGCCCGCGCTGATGAAACGTGGGAGCGCGTTTTTGGCCCGGCGACGTATTCGCTCAACTACGGGCCCGTGCATTTCATAATCATTGATGATGTCATCTGGCACCCGGGCGAGGGCACGCCGGAGAGCTACAACGAGTGGAAGAGACAGGGCCGGTACACCTGCGGGATCAGCGACGAGGACATGGAGTTCATCCGCAACGACCTGGCGCTGCTGCCGAAAGATCAGCTGGTCGTGTACATGTTTCACATCCCGGTGATGAGCATGGAAAACGGTGAAGAGTTTCTGTCGCTGTTCGAGGGACGCTCGAACGTGCTCGGCTTTTCCGGACATACCCACACACAGTACTGCGTATTCGTCGGCAGGGATGCGGGCTGGCCGAACGAGACACCCCACCAGCATCAGATAACCGCGACAGCCTGTGGGGCGTGGTGGAAGGGTGAGGTGGATGAACACGGGATTCCATTTGCTCACTGCCGCGATAACGTGCCAAACGGCCACCTGGAGGTCAGCTTCAACAAAAACGAGTACACCATCGAGTTCGTCCCGGCACGCCGGCCGCGGTCGCACCAGATGATCATCTGGGCCCCACAGACCGTGACAGCGGACGCCGACAGCCTCCCTGTCTATGCGAATATCTTTCTCGGAAACGAGCGCTCGACCGTGCAGATGTGCGTGGATGGCGGAGAATGGGTGACGATGGAACGTGTCTTAAAGCCGCAGGATGAGCATGTGGAGCTTCTCGCTGCACAGCGTGATGAGGCGCTGAAGGGAGTAGGCCGTGCGGACCAGGCGCCGGCAGTAATACAGCCGGTCGGCTCACACCATCTGTGGTTTGTCGAGGCGGACGGCGGACTGGATCCCGGCTATCACACGATCCGGGTACGCACCACCGACATGTTCGGGCATACCTATCACGGGCAGCGGACGATACGCGTCAAATAGGGCCACAGGGAGCCCGCGGCGCCTGCTGACAATCTGGTGCCGCCGTCACGCCTTCTTTTAATGGATTGTGGCCTGCGTTCTCTCAAGTCCCTCAAAATCTCCATCACCTACTGCAGCGTTGCACCATACTACTTCATAGCCATCGTCGGTTATCTCCTTTCAGAGTATTGGTTGCGGCTTCCGGAGACCCTGCCATGGCTCATCTCCTTTTTGCAGAGAATGAGCCACACGATCGTGTGGCGATATTCGTCACGGGGGGAGGAGTCGGAGGGAACGGAGGCGACGGGGAAGAAAGACTAACGGCGGTGGGACGAGACAGTGTATGGATATTGTCCCGGGCGCGGTGGTATGCAAGCCCGGGGCTTTGTGCCGCCGGATGGTCGGTGCGATGTCTCAGGTGAGGTGACCCGGGGAGACAGTCAGGAAATTGCCTGTGAGCAAATGACCTGATTTGCCTTTATTGTGCGATCTATTTGACTCAGAGGTGCTTGCCGTGTGAAATCGCTGCAACGTTTGATAGGGTTCATGGCGCCGTATAAGGTGTGGGCGCTGATAGCCCCGGGACTGATGGCGCTGGAGGTCGCCATGGACCTTGCGCAGCCACGCCTGCTGCAGACCATCGTGGACGTGGGGATTGCAAATGAAGACGGTGCGCTGATCCTCCACACGCTGCTCATCATGATTGGCGTGGCCGTCGTCGGCGCGGTGGGAGGGATAGGGTGCACGTTCTACGCCACCCGCGCCGCCTTTTCGTTTGGTGCCGACGTCCGCGCGGGGCTTTTTCGGCAGGTCCAGCGGCTGTCGTTCAGCGACCTGGCTCGGTTGGAGACAGGGAGCCTGATCACCCGGCTGACCAACGACGTTGACCAGGTACAGCACGCGGCCGCCATGCTGCTTCGCATCCTCGTCCGCGCCCCGCTTTTGGTCATCGGCAGCCTCATCATGGCAGTGATCACCTCCCCGCGGCTGTCGCTGTTGATCTTTGGGCTCAGCCCCCTGCTGATCGCCACCTTCGTGATCATCGCCGGGCGCGCCCAGAAGCTCTTCAGCGCGGTCCAGGATCGCCTCGACCGTGTGAACATCACGATGCTGGAGAACCTCGCAGGCGTACGTGTCATCAAGGCCTTTGTGCGCGCGGCGCATGAAATCACCCGCTTCAGGCGCGCCAACGATGAATATATGCAGGAAACCGTACGCGCCTCGGTGATGGTCGCGACCATGATGCCCATCATGATGCTTTTGATCAACGTGGGCACCGTCGGTGTGTTGTGGTGGGGCGGTTTGCTCGTGCAGGCCGGCGAGGTCGAGGTCGGACAGATTCTGGCGTTCATCAATTACCTCATGCAAATGCTGGGATCGCTGATGATGGTGGGGATGCTGGTGATGCGCATCAGCCGAGCCGATGCCTCCGCCGAACGTATCATCGAGGTGCTCGAGACCGAGCCTGGGATGCAGGACCCACCCGATCCGAATGAGCTTACCGAGGTGGAGGGGCGCGTTGATTTCAATGACGTCACCTTCAGTTATGACGGCGACGGTGGTGAGCCCGTGCTGCGTGATATTTCGTTCACTGTTGAGCCGGGGGAGACGGTGGGGATCATTGGCGCCACCGGGTCGGGCAAATCCACCCTGGTGCACCTGATCCCGCGCCTGTACGACGTGACATCAGGCAGTGTGCTGATCGACGGCCATGATGTCCGCACGGTGCGGAGGGACGACCTTCGGAGAATTTCGGCGACGGTGCTGCAGGAGACGGTGCTTTTCACGGGAACCATCCGCGACAATATCCGCTACGCCTGCCCCGACGCCACTGACGAGCAGGTGGAAGCGGCCGCCAGGGTTGCACAGGCCCACGACTTCATCACGGGCTTTCCTGAAGGTTACGATACCCTGGTCGGCCAGCGCGGCGTAAATCTTTCAGGCGGGCAGAAGCAGCGACTGGCCATCGCGAGGGCACTCATCTGCGAGCCGGTAATCCTTATCATGGACGATTGCACCAGCGCCGTGGATGCCACGACCGAGGCCGCCATCATTGAGGCACTCGCAGACTGGCCCGGTGCACGCACCCGCTTCGTCATCACCCACCGCGTCGGCAGCGTCCTGGGAGCCGATCGCATTCTCGTACTCGACAGAGGCACACTTGCAGCGGAGGGCGGTCACGAGGAGCTGCTGGAAACCAGCCCCATCTATCGTGAGATCGTCACCTCCCAGCTCGGCACTGAGGAGGTCGTCAATGACTGAAAAGAAGCGCCGGGAGCAGGATAGAGAGGTCAGCCCCTTCGGGCGACGGCGCCACGGCCCTGGCCGAGGTATCGCCATGGACGTGCAGCGAGCGGAGAACATACCCGCAGTGCTGCGGCGGATCGCCGGGTATCTGAGCGGCTATGTCGGCGGCCTGGTCCTGGTCGTCGTGCTGGTGATACTGACGAGCGGGCTGTCGCTGGTGGCTCCGTACCTTATGGGACTGGCCATCGATGAGGGCATCATACCGGGGGATATTGAGCGGCTCATGCGCATCGTCGCGCTGCTGGCCGGAATCTATCTGCTTGCAGATGTCAGCACGTGGCTGCAGACCGTGCTGATGATTAAGGTTGCGCAAAACAGCCTGCGAGACCTCCGGGGCGACCTGTTCAACCGCCTGCAGGAGCTGTCACTGCGCTTCTTCGACCGCCATCCGCACGGCGAGTTGATGAGCCGCCTGACAAATGACACTGAAACCATCAGCGCCACCCTCGCCGACACTGTGACCCGCCTGATCAGTAGCATCCTGCTGGTGAGCGGCTCACTCATCGCTATGTTCCTGCTGAGCTGGAAACTTGCACTGGTGGTGCTGGGGACGCTGCCGCTCACGCTTCTGATTATCCGCTTCATCGCCCGCGGAGCCCGGCGTCACTACCGTGACCGCCAGCGAGACCTGGGCGAGCTCAATGGGATGATCGAAGAGACCGTCAGCGGCCAGCGGGTCGTCAAGATCGCCCGTCGCGAAAGCACCGCCATTGCTGAGTTCGATCGCGCAAACAGCGCCCTGCTGTCTTCGGGCACCGCGGCGGACATCTATGGGGGAATGATGGGGCCGGCCATGGGACTGGTGCGCAATCTCACATTCGCACTTCTGGCCGGTGTGGGTGGGTGGATGGTGCTGCAGGACTGGACCACCATCGGCGTGGTGGCGGCGTTTATCAACTATGCGAGAAACTTCTCACGACCGATCACGCAAATCGCAAGCCTCTACGCCACCGTGCAGTCCGCCATCGCAGGCGCCGAGCGAGTGTTCGCGGTCATGGACGAAGCTCCTGAGATCGTTGGCGCTCCCGATGCCGTGCGGCTCGAAGAGGTGCGCGGCGAGGTCGTGTTTGACGATGTCACTTTCGGCTATGATCCCGATATGGCCGTGTTGAGTGAGGTCAGCTTTGAAGCAAGTCCTGGCCAAACGGTGGCGTTGGTCGGGCCCACCGGGGCGGGCAAAACCACCATCATCAACCTGCTCACGCGCTTTTATGACACTGACAGCGGACAGATCACCGTGGACGGCCACGACATCCGCAATGTTGTCACCGATGACCTGCGCCACGCTCTCGGCATCGTGCTGCAGGACACTTTCCTCTTTGCCGACACTGTGCGAGAGAACATACGCTACGGCCGCCTCGACGCTACTGACGCCGAAGTCGAGGAGGCCGCTCGCCTCGCCAACGCGCATGCATTCATCACGCGCCTGCCTGATGGCTATGAAACGTCGCTTTCGGAGGCCGGTGGGACACTCAGTGAGGGGCAGCGTCAGCTTCTCGCCATCGCGCGGGCAATACTCGCCGATCCCCGGATCCTAATCCTTGACGAGGCCACCAGCAGCGTGGATTCGCGCACCGAGGCACAGATCCAGGAGGCGATGGAGCGGATCATGGATAACCGCACCAGCTTTGTCATCGCCCACCGCCTCAGCACCATCCGGCGCGCCGACTGCATCCTCGTCATCGAGGACGGGCGCATCGTCGAGCGCGGTACCCATGAAGAACTGCTGGAGGCCGAGGGAGCGTATTACGACCTGTATATGAGTCAGTCCGGGGGCGAAGTGGCGGCATAGCAGGCAATTGTGTTCGCCCGCTTTTTCGCCGGCTTTGCACCGTCTGTCCCCATCGGGTTCTCGCTCAGTCGTCCACGATACGGATCTCGTCGGACGTGATGGTTGATTTGTCGATGGTGAACTCCGCATCGTCCGGGATCGGATCGTGTGGGCCGCCCCTGACATATACTGGCGGCTCTTCGTCGAGCCGGATGCCCTGCTCCACGAGCCTGGCTCGCAAATCGTCCGGGTCCAGCTCGCGCGGTGTCGTCTCTTCGGCCACCGACATCGCCGCCGCCGTCCCTGCCGCCTGTCCCATGGTCATGCAGGTGAGTATAAGCCTGGCACCGGACTGAGCCTCGAATGTCGCGGAGAGACAGCGCCCGGCGACAAGCAGATTTTCCACCTCAAGTGGAACCAGGGAGCGGTACGGTATTTCGTAGTACTGTCCGGGCTTGACATACGCGTCGTAGCCGCCGGTCTCCTCGTTCGGCACGCAGAATGCGTTTTCACACGGTTCGTCGAGATGGACATGCTTGATGTGGGGGAGATCCGTGGGATTGTGGATGTCGAAGCCGTGTGTGTCTCTGGCGATGGCATCCGGGAATTTCCTCGCGCAGGCCACATCCTCGCCCGTCAGCACATACTCTCCGACGATGCGGCGCGAGTCGCGGACCCCCAGAAGTGGGGCGCTTTCGATCAGCCAGCAGTCCTCAAATCCGGGGACGTAGCGCCGGTAAAACTCCACCATCTCCTTGATCTGCTGGCGCTGCTCGAATGCCGTTGCCGTCAGATCATCGGGATCGGTGGTCCTGCAGTGCCGCCGGTGAGCGGTGCAGACATAGATTTCACCGTGCTCCGGGTCTCGTCCAGGAAACTGGCCGACATACCCTGTCTCCACCAGGTGTGACAGCACCCCTTCTTCCACCGCGCGGTGAGCCACCGTCTGCATGAATGAATGGGTGCTCTCTATCGCATCTCTGAAGCGTGGCAGATTGACGTTTCCCAGCTTAAAGTCGAGCGAAACGGCCTGGTTGTAACCGTCAGCCTCGTCCCATCCTGTCTCGAAGGGCACGCCCGCGTACGCCGCCACATCGGCATCACCGGAGCAGTCAACGACCGTGTGGGCCAGTATCGCCTGTGTGCCGGCCTTATTGTGTACGAGCACGCCCTGAATGGTGTCATCTTCCACGATGCTGTCCACCACGCGGGTGCCGTACAGAATCTCCGCTCCGGCGTCATAGACCATCTCTTCCATCACGCGCTTGCACTTCTCCGGGTCGCATATACGTCTCTCGACGGCACCTTCCGCCTCCAGCCTGTCAAACAGCTCCTGTCCGGTGCCATCGGGATATCCGGCGACATAGTCCACCAGGCCGAGTGTGACCAATCCACCGAGGGCCCACTCCTGCTCGATAAGCAGCGTATCGGCGCCGCTGCGGGCCGCACAGATTGCCGCACCCACACCTGCCGCTCCTCCGCCGACCACGAGTACATCAACGTCTTTGGCCACCGGGACCTTCTTTGTCCATTGCACTGCGTCATGGCTCGCATCTTTCATGATCGGTCTTCCCTTCAGTGTATTGTATGGAAGCAAGTGTTAGGTGACTTCGCTGTTCGAACGTCAGTCGAGGGAAACCTCCTTTGCATGTCCACATTGTGTCAGCGTCCGTCACCCATTACGCAGGAGGGGACGAGAAGTCATGTTTTCATGAGCCCCCGGGGTCTGTGTCGTCGGGATTGCGGGCGAAGTCACCCATTTCACGTACCGTGTCAATATGCTGTGGCAAAGCCAGCCCCTTCTCAGCATACGCGAGGGACTGCCTCGCATGGTAAATTGCGGCCTCTTGCATTGAGCTGTCGCCGATTGCGGCGAGAGATGACATGGCCCTCTGCAGACACATGACCACCTCGATGAACTCACAGCCGTCACGGGATATCGGCGTGAACGCATCATCGAACATGTCTCGCGTGGACAACTCGGGCACAACAACACGATCGTACTTGACCTCCGTCGCATCCTTTCGCTGATCGGCTGAAGCCCAGATGACCAACAATCTGACTACGATCCCGATAACATCGATGGCCGTCCCCGGGTCATTTATTCCCGGCGACAGGGCGCGATCGGCAATTTGGGACAGTACGGTCAGCCCGAAGCGCGGATCCTCGTCGAACTTACGCTCGTTGCCTATCGAGAAAGCTGCGATAATCTCATCTTGCCCCCGATCATCATCGGCCCTCGAACGGTTTTCAAGATATGCCATCGGCTGCTCTGGTGTGACAAATATCCCGGGCAGTACGGCGACTCGTATGCGCCCGTCCATGCCTTCGGCACAGGATTGCAGCGAGGCGACATCTATGCGCTGAACATATCCCACGGTTTCCGGAAAGACCGGCTCTCCGGTTATGGGAGATGATGCAGCAGATTCGGGGACAGCGTGCATTGCAATTGCCTCGCGTCGCCGCTTGAGAGCCCTGGCAGTGGACGTTTCAACTTTTTTAAGAGTGTCCGAGACACGACCCAGTCGGGCGATGCTGTCAATCCAGCCCACAAAGGTAAAAATCACGGTGCCGAAGACAGTGATTGAAAAGACAAAAAGAACGAAGCGTCCCGATACACCGAAATAGCCGTTATCTAGGGCTATAAGCCCCACAATGCTGAAGATAAATGCACCGATGAACACCGAAAGGGCGCGCTGTGAACTGTCGTCAGAGATTACGAGAGGAAGAGATCTGGGGGATGTATTGCTACTGGCAAACGCATAAGCAGAAACCATCGCCCCCATTGCAAACGTGGCGATAACCAGCATGCCGGAAGCCATGACCGACAGCAGGCTATCCACAGAATTGCCCGCAATTTCCGGAACAATCTGATCAAGCCTCGTCCCGTCGGCCGCCCTGGCAATCAACGCTGCGGCGATCGAGAGGAAAGCGATGGTCAGCGGCAACACCCATAGCCGCTCCTTCAGGCGGTTGATTATGAATCTCACTCGGTCAGCAATTCCCGCGAGTGTCATTTTTGTCATCCTCCCAGCACGCAAATGATGGCTGTAGATGCCCGCGTTACGTGAATGTGATTATTCAGGTTCATCTGCTTTCTTTGGGCCGGCGAGCTCATCGAGGTCCTCGCGATGGTCTTCATCGGCCAGGTATGACCGCGTGTGCCGGTAGGCCAGCCGCACAGCCGCCAGCACCGGGACTGACACGAGCACGCCGACCATCCCGAAGAATTGCCCACCGACCATCAGTGCGATGATGATGGCCACCGGGTGCAGGCCGACGCCTTCGGCCATAAGTTTGGGTCTGAGAATGTTGTCGGTCCCAAACTGGATGGCGCCATAGATGACCAGGACGATAATTGATCCGGTCACGCCCACCGTAAGCAGCGATATTGCTTCGATGATGATAATCGCGACAAGACCGCCGACCACCGGGATCATGTTCCCGACACCTGCAAGAACGCCCAGGGCCAGATAGACGGGGACACCGGTCAGGTACAAAATAACCGCCGTGCCGATACCGGTCAGTATCGAGATGACCAGGGTAGTTTTCACATACACCCGCAGCATGGAATCGATATCCCTGACGGCGTTGTAAAATGATTCGCGCGTGTCGGGCCAGATATATCGAGCCACTCCCTCGCGTATCTGGCTGGCGTCTGTGAGGAAATAATATGAGAAAATGGGCACCACGACGAGTCCCAGAAGATAGGCACCACTTGAGAAGATTGTCTTTAGGAGCTGCAGTTGCGACTTTAGGATCGCCCCGCCCCAGCGGTTGAGAAGCTCCTGGAGCTGATCGGGACCAAAGCTGTTCTGGAGCGAATCCATCTGCTCGTGTAACTCGGGGCGATACTCTGCGGGCACGGCATTGATGATGCTTTCCGTGATCTTTTCAATCTGCGCTGCTGCATCTTCTGAGGCCCAGTCGGCGACCGCCTGAATGGCGGTCCCGCTCTGTTGGGCCAGAGGCACAACGATCATGGTGAAAATGACCACCAGGATACCGATGAAAAGCACAATGCTGGCAACCGCACATATGCGCCGCCGCACCGCCTCGTCCTCGGGCCAGTTTATCTTCATCAGCAGCTCGTGTAACGGGACAAGCAGATACGTCATCGCCACAGAGAGAATGATAACTACCAGTGTATCGCCCGTCAGCTCCAGCAGCCGCGAAAGTGCGGCCGGGAACCGAAAGATAAGATACGCAATGACGGAGATTACAGCTGCCAGATAAATGATGCGCCGGTTCGGCCACTGCTCTTTCGAAGTTGCAATTGCGTCGCCTGTGTCGCTCATCCTCATCCTCCGATCATAAATATGCACCGTCCGCGACCGTACATGCCGTGGCTGTGTCAGCCGCCGCCAGGACCACGACGGCACGACAGCAGCGGGAAAACCGTACGTGCCTGACACAGGTCTGCCGTGCTGTCAGTTTCCGCAGTGGCGCTGCACGGACGCGTCATCTGACAGGTGTGAACGTGTGGAATCAGCACCCCGGCCCACTTCGGCGATGGCTGCATATACGCTGACGAGTGCTCTGACGCATGGGACCGCAATAGCCCTCAGTAATGAACTTTCTGGTCAAGGATCCATCCAAGAAGAGGATTCGATGGGGCAAAGATGGATACCTTTTCTCCGGAGCAAGACGGTCCGTGTTGGGCTGCATTATGACAGAGAAAGGTTTGAGTTTGATGCAGTACGAACGGGAATAATAGATATACCCGTGAACCGACGGTCTTGCCGCGGACAACCCGCGTATGAGCATGGGCACACATCAAGAGTCTCGCGTGTGCCTGCCTGGGGAGGCCTGGCCGCCGGATGAGTCACAGACCTGAATGACGCACCGGGGACAAAGCTGTCACGATACCGAAAGGCTGGAAGCCGTCATGAGTTGCGGACGCGTATTGCTATGCCTGATCTTCCCACCGCTGGCAGTTTATGATAAGGGATGCGGCACGATTGTTCTCATTACGGTACTGACCCTGGTGGGGTGGGTTCCGGGTATAATCGGCGCCCTGGTTGTCTGTTCGCAGTCTGAGTAGTGAGGTCTCACGCCATTTCATTGAGCAGAGCGATGGCGATGATTCCGTCTTCTTGAACAACCGGGCTTTCAGCGTGCATTTCATACTCTGAGCGCCTCCAGTCGGTTCGATGTCTGCACACAGCCCGACCGCACGGCAGGCGAGTATAATGATAGTCAAAGATTGCCAGGAAAGGATGAATGTGCATGAATGAGTTTGTGAAGAACGTCGTGAGCACGATGGGGATAGATGCAGAGACCGCACAATCAGGCGCAGGAGCGCTTCTGAAAGCCGCACGCGAGAACCTCGGGGCAGAAGATTACGCAAACGTGGCCCAGAACGTGGAAGACGTTGACGGATTGATAGAGAAGTCGCCGCAGGAGTCTGGCCCCGAAGAGGGCATTTCAGGCGTTGCGCAGGGACTGGTGGGCCGTGCTGTCGAAGCGGTCGGCGGGGAGCAGGAGGGCTCGCTGGGGGTGGCAGCGCTGCTTGGCGCTGCAGGCCTCAAACCCGACCAGATGCCCGAGTTCGTGGAAATGTTCCTGGAGTACATGCGGGAGAAGGCAGGCTCAGATGTCGTGGGCAACATGGTGTCGAAGATGTCGGGCCTGCTTGACCTCAAAGGCGGCGACCTGACCGGCTAAGTCGTCCGGCATTCAAACCTCCGAAGATGTATCAGGCACCGGGCCTTCTCTTGCCCGGTGTCTGCTGTGAGTGCGTAGTGATGTATGCTGCAGATCATCCCCGCTCGTCGCTGCCTCATTTTACCCCCTGAATCAGCGATTATCCTGACGAAACTGCGATAAACTATGGGTACAACAAAAAATCCCGCGACGGTAAGAAGGCGCAGCCCGGGCTTATGGTGAAGGAACAGGTGCAGGCGCCGGGTTGTCATGCGGATGAGCTTGCTGTGAAAGCGGGTGGTGTCGGTGAATTCACGAATAGTATTGGCTGTTGTCGTGGTGATGGTCTTCGGTATCCCTCATTTTTGTCTCGGCCAGGACGGGGCCGCTGAGGTGCCGGCGTGTTTTGATGATCCGGAAAGCAGCTGGGTGGAGATTGGCGGGGAGGTGTATGGTGCCCGTCCGCCCGACGATAATCCCATCGGGGGCGGGGAGGGCTACAGCGATATACACACCACCGGCGACATCACCGTCACCACCGCCGAAGAGTTCAAAGCCGCTTTGAAAGAATCGCAGGCGGGGCAAATCATCTATGTCCCCGATGGTGTCGAGATAGACCTGACCGGAGAATCAACACTTACGATCCCCGGCGGTGTAACCCTCGCCGGCAGCCGCGGACACGAGGGCTCACCCGGCGGACTGATCAAGCGGCTGAGTGGCGGGAGGATGCTCAGCACCGGTGGTGACGAAGTGCGGGTAACCGGCCTCCGGTTTGAGGGCGCCTATGGAGGCACCGAACGAGTCGCGATGTCGTCATACTTCCTCGCCATCGGCCACTACGGGGTGGAAGTTGACAACTGCGAGATATACAACTTCAACATCAGCGGAATCGGTGTGAGCGCGGCTGCGATGAAGACGTACATCCACCACAACTACCTCCATCACATCTGGAGGTCCGGCCTGGGCTATCCCGTATCAAACTCGGCCAGCGACACCAGGATTATCGCCAACAAATTCAACTGCGGGCGTCATCACATCGCCTCAAGCGGCAGGCCCGGATCCGGCTATGAGTTCGCGTACAACTGGATCGGCCCCGATGCCATCAGCCACCACGTGGACATGCACGGGGGCCGTGACCGAGGGGACAGTACGGACATCGCTGGTGACTGGATGCATGTGCATCACAACACTTTCCAGGGCACCATGCGGGCGGTGGCCGTTCGCGGTGTTCCCTCCCAGGGGGCGTGGATACACAACAACTGGTTCCACCTGCCGGAACCCAGTTCGCGGATTATCAGTCCGTGGCCGCTGACTGAAGACACGCAGGTGCATCTTTACAATAACGCCTACGGCGAAGAGCAGCCGATGCTGATGGATGTTGACTTCGATAATTACGAAGATGCTTTCGAGGCGGCGATGGGGGCGTATGAGGAGAGGAATCTCCAGCAAGCGCGTGCGTGGTTCGAGCGGGCGCAGAAACTGGCGGTCACCGACGAACAGCGTGCGGCGGCGGTGCTTTATATCGGCCATTGTGAAATGGGCCTGAGAGCGCATCACGCGGCCCGTCCGGCCTATGAGAAGGTCCTCACCATTGACGGGGCCACCCGGCGTCACCACTCGGCCGCCCGAAACCGCCTGGGCTACATCAGGCGTATCGAAGCCCGGCGGCCGCAGCCTGAATGGAGCCTGGCTTTTGAGGATACCTTCGAGCGCGACGAACTCGGTGATGACTGGGAGTCGCTGATGGGGCAGTGGGAGATTAAGGACGGGTCCCTCCGGTCGGGAGCCGAACACGCGGAAATAATCATCACGAGACCGTTCACCGGCCTGCACCGTTTCGAGCTTGAGATCATGACTCCGGCC
>JAWODS010000360.1:0-21711 GCA_046483205.1 Armatimonadota bacterium
ATACACAGAGGGATTCATACTCGGCATACTCATGATATCCGGAGTAGTTCTTACTACTGCAGCTGGTATCCTGCTACAGTAGTAAGAACTACACCGGATATCATGAGTATGCCGAGTATGAATCCCTCTGTGTGTTCTTTCAGGTTCATATAAGGCTATACGCCTCTCTCTGTTTAATAGGCTTCAATGAGAGTCCCGTGTGACGGAACGTGGCGGGGCATGGTGCAACCGTACGTGGAGAACGTGCAGATTTTCTTTTGTCCGAGCCACAGGTGCGGTACGCCGCAATTCGATGGCTCGTGGGACGACTGGGGCCTGAAAGCCAGCTACGGGATCAATGTGTGTCACTGGCAGTCAGGCTCAGGAACCGGCCATACACCGCCGTATGGCAAGCCTCTGGCCCGCGTGGAGGCTCCGGCAAACTGCATCTTTCTCACGGAGACCGACGGGGGGTATTCCTCGGGTATCAGCTCAAAGTCTGTCCGCTGGGTTCCCAGCGGCGCCTGGGCGACACGCCACAACGGGGGCGCAAACTACGGCTTCGTTGATGGGCACGCCAAGTGGATGAAGCCGGAGCAGATCGATCCGGTCTCAGGCGACTGGCTTTCGACGATTGAAATGGAAAACTGAGGACGAAGTGGGTGTACAGACGTGCAACTTTCGGCGGGTGGTGAAACAGCCCCCCGCTTTTTTCATGCCTGACACAAAGAAGCTTTCGGGCACATTGACACCATTGTAGCCGTGACGCTATGTCCCAAATCGACTGGCATCCCCGACCTTTACCCCGTGACGCGAAAAAGGGCGCAACCCGGGTGGGCTACGCCCTTCAGGGCGCTGTGAGAGAGAACCGAGATTTTATGAACCGCCCGGTTTATTGAGCAATGAGACGGCCCTGCCCGGAGTAGTTCAGGCTTCCGACCTCGTTGACATACTCAACCAGTGCGCCGAGCAGTGACTGCCGGCTGGGGGCTCCGGAGATGTCGGTTGCATCGAAGACGGTGAAGTATCCGGATCCACCCTTGGCCAGCGACAGCGGCATTGCCACGGTATATTGGGCTGACGGGTCGAGCGGTGAGCCGTTGATGGTCAGTGATTGCACGCGGCTGTTGCGCTCACCATCGCCGTCGTACGTGACTTTCATGCCGGAAATCTGCAGGAATCCGCTGTTGGTGCCCGGGAGCCGCGAGAGACTTTTTTCCAGGGCATCCTGAATTTGCTGCCCCGAAATCTTCGACACCGCCCAGACCTCCGATGGGTTCTGCAGCAGTGACTGCAGGTCCTGCTGGCTGACCTCTCCGGCCGGGATGGTGCCGGGCTTGCATGAAACCGCGGCAACCATGGCTACGTCCGCCTCGGCGGCTGACCGTATGGCATCAGCCAGCAGGTCACCGAAGCTGGTCTCCTGTTTGCCCGAATCCTCCGAGCTGATTGGCGCCTGTGCCTGAGCGGCAAATACCGCAACAGTCAGCGCCAGTGCGAGAAGACTTACGATTACGATCCTGGTGTTAATCCTCTTCATTGTCCTCACCCTTACCTGCCATCATTTGCAGGTATGCGGCGATGAACTGGTCGATCTCGCCGTCAAGTACGGCTTCGACCTGTGAAACTTCTACGTTCGTCCGATGATCCTTTACCATTGTGTACGGCTGCATGACATACGAACGGATCTGGCTTCCAAAATCGATACCTGACTTTTCGCCCCGCAGAGCCTGGACTTCTTCCTGCTTTTTCCGCCGTTCAATTTCAGCGAGGCGGGATTTGAGAAGCTGCATCGCGGTCCGGCGGTTGGCGATCTGGCTGCGCTCGTTCTGACACTGCACGACTGTATTTGTGGGAATGTGGGTTATTCGAACCGCCGAATCGGTTTTATTGACGTGCTGCCCGCCGGCGCCGCTCGCGCGATAGGTGTCGACGCGCAGGTCGTTCGGGTCAATCTCGACTTCTTCTTCCTCTTCGGTCTGCGGGATGACGTCCACGGAAGCGAAACTCGTATGGCGTCTTTTGGACGAGTCAAACGGCGATATGCGAACAAGCCGGTGGACGCCTGCTTCGGCCCTTAGTCGCCCGTAGGCCTGGTCGCCGTCCACGAACGCTGTGGCGTTACGAATACCGGCGGAATCGCCCGCGACGGTGGAGACAGTGTTAAACTCGTGACCCTGTCTTTCGGCCCATCGCTGATACATCCGCAGCAGTATCGCGGCCCAGTCGCACGCCTCGGTGCCACCGGCCCCGGCGTTGATAGACAGGATTGCCGGATTGTCGTCGTACTTCCCGCCCAAAAGAGCCTGCATCCGAAGTTTGCCGAGCGTGTTTTCAATGTCCGCCAGACCCGTTTTTATCTCGTTTTCGAGACTTTCTTCGCTTTCTTCGATGGCGAGTTCTGCCAGGACCTGGAGGTCCTCAAGTTCTTCCTCGATATCTTCCCACGGTTCAAGATACCGCTCCAGGTCTGCAATTTTTTTCATGTGGTTCTGGGCTGCGTTGGGATTGTCCCAGAAGCCGGTTTCTTCAGAACTTTCCTTCAAATCTTTGAGCGTGGCCTTCTTTTGGGCCAGGTCAAAGACGATTCCCCATTTCGCGTACCTCTGCAAGTGCTGCGTCAACGTCTTCTTTCAACTCTGTAAGCATATCAACTCTCTCTTTCGTTTCACTGTAATCCCTTTGACATGGCACGGGAAAAAAAGTTTGCTGGATTTTGCAATGTTTCTTTTTGTCCGCCCGCGCACTGGCTGTATCCGCGGCGGTAGATCTGTATTGTCTCTCAAAGGATTTGTACCCGCCCGAGATTTATTTATCCCGCCCGCAGCAGCGCTTGTACTTCTTTCCGCTGCCGCATGGGCACAGGTCGTTGCGTCCCGGTTCTTCTGCGGCGACAAAGGTTGTGGCGGGCTGCTGACCGTCGGCGGATCCGTCGCCACCCTCCGCGTCGTCGCCGGTACTGTAGAGCGCCTGCTGGGTTGCCTCGACCTGGCGGATCTGTGCCCCGGCATTCTCAATCGTCTCAGTCTTCGAAAATGCGGACTGCGTCGCCCGGCGAGCGATGACATCCAGCAGCCGCTCGAAGGCCTGTGATGCCTCCCGCTGGTACTCAACGAGCGGATCGCGCTGGGCGTGTCCGCGCAGATGAATACCCTCACGGATTTCGTCAATCACCCTGAGATGCTCCATCCACGACTCATCAACAGCGTGCAGCAGCCAGCTTCGCTCCCAGTAGCGGAAGAGGCGAGAGCCAATTTCACCGGTGCCCTGCGGAGGCTCGCGGCGGACATACTCCCGCAGCGCCTCAACAGGATTATCGGCCTCCGTGCACATGGTTTCAAGCTGCTCGCCGGCAAGGGCGGCGACGAATTGGGGATACTCGTCTCGAAGCGCATAGACCAGTTCGGGCTTGTCCCATTCATCGAAATCTTCGGAGCTTTCTCCATATTCAGCCGCCAGCGACTGCACGCGCTCGGTGACGGCCCGCTCGTCGGGCTCCGGGGCATTGACGATGGATCCCGGCTCCCCGGCACCAACTCCCTTGCGCTCGCTTTCTATCTTGCCGGGCATCTCCTTCATCTCTTCGGCGGCCGCAAGAATACGCGCCCTGAGCCAGCGGGTGGCGTCTTCCTCGATAGTTATCGACTCCAGGCGGTCAACAGCCAGGCGCGGCCTGAGATCGTGGAGCCATGTAAACAGGGATGCTTCCAGTACCGGAATGTCCCATCGGTCCGGGCTGGCGTGCTGTGGGCACCGCCTGGTGGTCTCGTCGATGATGAGTGTGTCCATACGGGCGTGTTCGCGGTCCTGGTAGGCCGCCAGCACCGTCTCAATAAGGCGGTCGTCAAGCTCCCTGGGGGGAATATTCAAAAGCCCGTTGAACCCCATGGTGTCGAGAGTGCCCGTATATTCACGGCCCACGTCGCGGGCAAGATCCAGAAGCAGCCATTCATCTTCAGGCTTCTCCGGGTCGGTATAAGCGTCAACGAGTTCCTGGATCCTCGCCTCGACCTGCTGTCGGCGCACCAGTCGGGCACGGTCTTCATCCATCGACCGGTTGAGTTCAGTGCATTCTTCAGAGATGTCAATGAGGTATTCGGTGAGATCGTCACCGCGTGCGACAATATCCTGCAGATCGGCCTCGGCGAGCCGGAGCGCCAAACCGTTGAGGGCGGCGGTCTTTTTGGATTGTCTATCGTCATCCGGTGGCGTGCCCACGGTGTGGCACAGTCGTTTGTACAGCTCCTGGAGGTCCCATTGGTCTTCCGGCATCGTCTCCGGCGCGTAGCTTTCGATGACACCGCGGGCGGTTCGCTCAATCATCCGCTCGATGACCGGATGAACATTTTCTCCGGCGAGAACGCGGTGGCGGTGCTCATAGATAACACTGCGCTGCTTGTTCATCACGTTGTCGTACTTGAGGGTGTTCTTGCGGATGCCCTGGTTGCGCATCTCGACCTTTCGCTGGGCGCGCTCGAGCGATTTGCTGATCATCCCGTGGGCGACGGGGTCTTCGTCGGGCCAGGCATTGAGAAACCTGCCGAAGCGCTCGGGACCGAACAGCCGCATCAGCTCGTCATCCAGCGATACGTGAAATCGCGAGCTGCCGGGCTCACCCTGGCGGCCCGAGCGTCCACGGAGCTGATTGTCAATCCGGCGGCTTTCGTGGCGCTCGGTGCCAAGCACGTGCAGACCACCGAGCTCTTTCACACGTTCGAACTGCTCGGGAATACGGCGTTCATCCGGATCCGGATTCTGCCCGCCCAGCACGATATTCACACCACGGCCGGCCATGTTCGTGGCCACAGTCACCATTCCCGGGCGTCCCGCCTCCGCCACGATCTGCCCTTCAGCTTCATGCCGCTTGGCGTTGAGGACATTCAGGTCGCTGAGTTCGCCGTCACTGCCCGCCTGCATACCGTTATTGAGCATCTGTCGAAGACGCTGGAAGTATCTCTGAGCGGTTTCTTCGTCTTCAGCTTCCTCTTGCAGGCCCGTGATCGCCATCATGCACTCGATATTTTCGTCGGCGAGAATATCCTCATCAACACCGAGCGCGGAGACAATATCACCCAGGTGCACATCATCACTGTTGCTGCGGCGCTTGAGGTGTTCAGCCTCTCCGACGAGTTCTGGAACCGGGCGCCGGAGATGGGCGTACCACTGGTCTTTGGTCTCCCCGTCGATGTCGTCATAATCCCGCAGCTTCCACAAAAGCACCTGTGTGAGGGCGTGGGTGCGCAGCAGGTTTCCGTCAAGGCGCTTCGCCACCAGCTCGGAGACCTCAACAGAACGGGTACCGACGAGCACCGGCTGCTCGCGGATGTGCATGTAGATTATCTCATTGATAATGCTGCGGTACTTGGCCTCTGCGGTCTTATGGATGACATCAGGATGGTCCTTGCGGATGACCGGCTTATTCGTCGGCACCACCAGCACACGCATGCCGTACACGTTGACAAATTCGCCCTCTTCGGTCTTGGCCGTGCCTGTCATGCCTGCGAGCTTGTCGTAGAGCCGGAAGAAGTTCTGATAAGTGATGGAGGCGACCGTCTGTCGCTCTTTGGGCATGTGCACGCCCTCTTTGGCCTCAATCGCCTGGTGGAGACCGTCGGACAGTCGGCGGCCGGGCTGCAGGTGCCCCGTGAGCTCGTCAACGAGAATCACCTGTCCTTCCTGCACCACGTACTCGTCATCTCTGTGGTAAAGGAGGTGGGCCTTAAGGGCGTTGTCGATGAGCTGAGCGATCTCGAGATTCTCCGGATCCACCAGCGACGAATCGGTCATATCAAGCTCGTTCTCAAACCAGATCATGCCGGCTTCGGACAACGAGGCGCTGTGCTGCTTTTCATCGAGCACATAGTAGCCTTCTTCGTCCTCATCCTCAGTGTCAGGGTTTTCGCGAAGCATCCGTGTGACGAGCCTGTCGATGTTTCTGAGGTAGTCGCTTTTCGAGAGCCCTTCGCTCGTCGTCTGACCCGAAATAATGAGTGGTGTTCGGGCCTCGTCGATGAGGATACTGTCAGCCTCGTCAACGATGCAGTAGTGGAGTTCGCGCTGCCGGAGCTGATCGGGAGAGTTCGCCATATTATCGCGCAGATAATCGAAGCCGAGCTCGCTATTTTCGACGTACGTAATATCCTTCTGATACATCGCGCGTCGCTCGGCCGATCGCATTGAATGTTGTATGTATCCCACCGACATATCCAGAGCGCGGAACACGTTGCCCATCCATTCGGCCTGCCAGCGCACCAAAAAGTCGTTGGTTGTGACCAGGTGTGCCCCCCTGCCCTCCAGCGCATTCAGATACAGCGGCATCGTTGCCGTCAGAGTTTTCCCTTCACCCGTCTTCATCTCCGCGACCATGCCCTCGTGCATGGCGATACCGCCGATAACCTGCACCTTGTAGGGTTTCTCTTTGAGCTGCCGCCAGGCAACCTCGCGGACGACGGCGAAGGCCTCAAACAGCAGGTCGTCAAGAGTCTCGCCGTCCTCCAGCCTCTGTTTGAATTCCGCGGTTTTTTCCCGCAGTTGTTCGTTCGAGAGGTCGGCCATCTCGTCTTCACGCTCCATGACCTGCTCGGCCATGCGCTCCAGACGCGCGACCTCCCGTTCGTTGGGATCAACCACTCTCTTAATTGCATCAAGAATGCCGGCCATAAATCTACCACCTGGTTTATATCGAAGCGTTCAAAAAACGCATGGAGTAACACTCGGACTGACAAACCACCAAAACAGCGTGTGCGAGATGACCTGAACACTCTTCGTCAGTCTTCCCGCTCCCCGCTTTTGAAGCTTTCGGCCTTTTCCTGGTGAACCCATTCCGGCGTAAGCTGGACTTCCTCATCAGTGACAACCGGTTTCGTGTCCGGCGGATCTGTGTTGCCGGTGAGACCGTTGACATCAATACGAAAGCCGATGCCTTCGTCAGAAAAGTCGTATCCGATTGAGTATGTCAGATAGTCGGTCCTGCGGCTCAGGCGAATTTCGTAATCGCGCAGCGCGTCCCTGGAAAGGTCGTAGTTGCCATTGCCATGCAACGACCACCGCCGCGACATCCGCCAGTCGAAGGTGCCGAACAGCTCTTTTTCGATGTCAACATCATCGAAATCCAGTGTCGCCACACCGCTCGTAAAATGCTTTGAGGCGGTCAGCGACAGATTGAGATCGCTGCCGACAGCGCCTCCTATGCCTGCGTACAGGCTGAGGTCACGAAAATGCGTCCCGTTTCCATAAAGGTTCTGTTCGACTCTGGACCCCCACCACTGTCCGTCCTGCCAGCGTTGATCTTCGACGCCGCGGGCATAGTGCGCAAAGAAATTCGCGCGCTCCTGGGTGTGCGACGCGCGGTTTGCGCTCCTGAAGCGTTCGTGAAACCGGCCGAGACTGACACCCGTGTCCAGGTTCGTCTGCGGGTCATTCGGGCGCAGGTGCCGCGTGTATTGAAGTTCCGGAACGCGGCTGACATACAGGTCATCGTCCAGCACCGCCGGCATGTATTCCTCGCGACTGATGTACACCCCGAGATTGTAGTCAGGTTCGACGTGGTTCCATCGTGCAACCCCGGTTATATAACGCCTGGTACCGGCACGAAGTTCATATCGGCCCTTCATCCAGCTGTCTGCCGGGGTGAATGTATGATACAGCGGCCAGTAAATGCCCTCGCGGCTGGAATATCCGGGCCAGCTCAGCCCCGTTTTCTCGCCACCCTCACCGCCCGCCGCGGCAGTGAAAGTAAACTCATCGGTCATCGGGATACCGAGCCTGTGGCCCTCTAAATACACCGCCCCGTTGTAAATGGTCATGCGGTTGGTGCGGGTGTTGTACTCGAGCCTGTCGGCCCCGACGCCTGCCTGAGGCCTGTTGGGGCTGTCGGCGGGCGTGACAATTCCGTTGACGACGATGTATTTCTCGGCCCCCTCACGCTCAATCCTGTCGGCGAAAAAGAAGCCTCGCATCGTTTTGCCGCGTGACCCCGGCGTTTCCACACTCACGGCGGCGTCGGTTAGTGACATGGTGTCTTTTTCGATGTCAAAATAGAGGTCTTCGCCGCGGAATGCGCCGTCTTCAGTCCGCATTTTCACCGCGCCGTGCGCCTCAAGAATCCCGGTGGTGAGATTCACCTCAACCTCCCCGGCCCGCACCGCCAGGCGGGGACTGTCAGGATCGTCCGTGTAGCCGAGGATGCGCACGTTTCCCGTCACATGCAGACGGGCGCTCTCCTCATCCCAGTCCACAGTTTCGCCCGCCACGTGGACGGTCAGAACTGGTGGCCCAGCAGACGGAGCGTCCTGTGCGGAGGTGATGGATATGACAAAAAGTGTCAAACAGCCGATGGCTATATACCGCATCTGGGCCCTTTCAAATCCTCAAAGAAGGCACGCCGGAACTGCAAACGGACACCCACAATTATATCACGGCTCAAGGAGTGTGGGCAAAAGAGCTGCCGCTGTCCGGCCTGTCAGAATGTGGATGTGACGGTGTGAAGGTGTGACCGACAACAGTGTCCTGATGCACCGGGTCAGCGTTGGAGGCGGCCGATATCGGACTCTCACCGCCCCGGATACAGATCGACGCGCCACAAATGCGAGCCGTTGGCATAGTACAGCACGCCGTCCGGTGTCACAAAGACACCGCGGGCGGCGTCCACGGAGGGGTGCTCAGCGATCCTCCGAACGCTGTTGTCATCCGGATCAATCGCCCATATTGCGCCGTCGGCGAGGAAGAAGATGAGACCATCGGGACCGGCGGGGCGGTCAACCATTCCCCGGGTGTTAACCCGCTCAACACCAAGTGGCTGGATGTCAACGACCTCCCGCTTGACCGGATCGAAGACCACGAAATCGTCGTGGGCCTGGACGTAGATGAGGTCATTGCGCCCCATGACGGCGTGGCCGTAGCTGGGGTCCTCCGGAATCGGCATGCCCTTCCAGGCCACCTGCTCTTTCTGTACATCCCACAGCCCGATGAACCCGCGCTCTTCGACGGGAATGGAGCTGGAACCGCCGTAAATGGAGCTTGTGAAGAAGATCTCGTTGGTCTCCGGCACCGACACCACCGAATGCACGCTGTGGTTTTCGATGATGTTTCGCCAGCAGGTGAATGAAAGGTCGGCGGGATTGATGCGGGTCAGGGCGCCTCCGAGATGACCCTTAATGGGACGGCTGGCGAGGTAGATCATGCCGTCCGGGCCGAGAGCAAGCTGCAGCCCCCGCTCCTGGTCATAATCGTGATACAGTGTGGCGATATGCTCGTTTTCGTCGGTCTCGGGATTATAAAAGTCCAGGTGGCAGCCATAGTAGGTGCTCAAAAACAGCCCCTTCGGGAGCGGGAGAATATCGTATATCTGGATCCGGCCACCGGTCACGCGCCCGAGATCCTCCGTGGCCCCTGTATTGGGATCGAATGAGAACAGGTTGGCGGGCTCAAAACCGCCACCGTAGATTTTGCCGTGCCACTCACAGGCGACCTTATAGATGCGTACTCCCACACCCTCAAAATCGGTCGCAACCTCGCGCGTATCCCCGGTCTGCACGTCCCGGAGCAGGAGTGTGCCATCCGCCGTCAGCCGGACCGTCTCGGTGCCGTCGAATATTCGCTTTTTGCGCTCATCCGGCGCCGGGACAGTCTCCTGCACCTCGACAATCCCCGTGGGCGTACAGCGGTAGGCCCGGTCATTCATGCGGAAATACACCTCGCCATCGGTGCCGGTCCACGGCTTCACCCTCGATTTCTTCGTCTGCAGCGCTTCCGGGAGAATCTGGCGCCTGCTGCCGTCGGTGGCATTATAAGCCCACAGCCCGGCATGATGCAGGCCGGTGGGACAGTAGATGATGTTGTCAGCGCTGGCTGCCGGATACAGCAGGTGTTTCTGCCGATCGTCCTCCGGGATTCGTCCGAGATCCGATATTTCATCCGTTTTAGGATCGACACAGACGAGATGCGCGCCCGGGTGTGTGCCCACGTACATCTTTCCATCCGGGGCGACCGTGTGTCCGACCCAGTAGATGGACGCACTGTAGGGGACTCCGAGGTCCGTCAGCTCATGCGTCTCGGGATCGTACTGCAGGAAGTGTCCGGGTCTGCCTGAATAGAGGTAAAAAGAGCCGTTTTCGGCGACGTGCACGCGAATGTGTGAATGGCCGAATTCGCTCAAATCAAGCCACCGGTCTTCACCGGTCTCCACGTTGACCCCGACCAGTCCGAGCTTGCTGGGGCCCTCCACAATCGCCCAGGCAAGGGTCTCTCCGGCGCACTCGTGTGTGAAGGTGATGTCCGCCGGTTTGGGATCCAGCGGCATACCAAGGTCTTCAAACTGGTACTCCGCCGCCCCGGTGATTGATAAACACAGGGCCATCAGTGCCAGACCTGTCACGATCCGCTGCATATTGAACCATCCCTCATTCTCCAGACTATCTTCACATTCTCTTCGACACATTTCGACGCATCGCAGTTCCTGCACTTCTCCGGCGGCCAAAAGACATCCATCCGGGGGCTGAGGTCTGCAGATAGGCGAGCTGAGACCGTCCGAGTCTTCTGAACGGCTCGCTCACCGCCTGTCCAGTGCCGCCTCTGCGTCGAGGGCTTCGGTGCTGTCCGGCCAGGTATTAAGGATGTGCTGCAGCCACGGCCGCGCGTCGTGATCCCTGCCGATGCGCTGCAGCATCTGCGCGAGCCGCCACGCCGCCAGTGGCCCCAGCTCGGTCGAAGTATGCTGTCCGGCGACTGTTGCGTAGAGCCCGGCCGCCTCGCTGCAGTCACCACGGTTGTCAAAAGCGACTGCGAGATCCAGCAGGACTTGCGGCTCGAAGGCTTGTGGCGGGCGGTCGTAGCTCAGCCGCTGCCATCGGTCGAGCGCCTTTTCCGTTTCACCTCGCCGCAGCCAGAGCTTCATGGCCTGGTTCCAGTGCTCATTTGCCCGATGCTCGGTGTCAGGCTTCATGGCATAATACCGGGCGGCGCGGGCGTGCAGGTCGGGATCGTGCGGGCGCCTCTGAAGCTCCTCCTCGGCCTTTGTCGCGGCCAGTATATAGGCCCCTGAAGCGGCGATGCGTGACATTTCCGCGTCAAGCTCATCGTCAGCGGCGTGCTCCGGGAAATTCAGCGCACAGGCCCAGACCAGGCCGCACAGGAAGCCACCGATATGAGCAAAATGCGCGGTCCCGCTCAACATCCAGCCCACACCGCTTCCGAACCCCAGCAGAAGATCGAAGGCGAAATAAATGCCCGCCACCCAGATCGCATCCATCTTGAAGTTGCCCACATAGAAGTAATACCAGTAAAAGAAGTTGACCTTCACGCGGCGGAAGCGTGTGGCGAAAAGGGCCACCAGACCCATGATGCAGCCGGAGGCGCCCAGACCCCCGCGCATGCCCTCGAAAAAGACGAGATCCATACCCGCCTGCAGCGTCGTCGCCGCCAGACCGGCTGAGAAGTACAGCGTCAAATACAGCGGGATGCCCAGCACGTCCTCGCAGTGAGTGCCAAACACCCACAAAAACACCATGTTCATGCCCAGATGCATTATTCCTGCGTGCATGAACATCGCGGTGAATATCTGCCACCAGTGGAAGTCCTCCGGGTTCAATACGAGCTCCATCATGGCCCCGGCGTCGCCCGCCGTCGCCATGCTCACCGTCACCATAAAGAGGATGACATTCGCGGCGATCAGTGAAATGGTGGCGTAGGGCATGCGCTGCAGTGTTCTCTCGGTACCGGTTGGGAACAGCACCAGAAACCACCCGCCGTTGCGACAGTGAACTGGAACGACCGGGTGTGGCAGGCATCAATGCCCTTTCATTATACCTCAGAAATAGCGAAAAACTCGCGTGGTAAATCGGCTGCAGGTGCCTTCAGACAGGTCAAAGCGCCGGAAGAAGAAAAAAATAAAAAAAATCGAGGGAAAAGAAGGAGTTTTCCCGCAGATATAGAATTAAGAATATATAGAATATTCCATGACAGTCGTCGGATTGATCCTTGACAAGTGGACACGGCCGGGTTACACTACATGCACACTCTTATAAGAGTGCTATTGGGAACTTCACGCAAAGCGCCACCTCAGGAGATGGAATGTTGATGATAGCGCCACATGGCGGCACATTGGTAGATCGGGTCCTGAATGACGACGAAGCCCGAGACGCACGAGACAGGGCCGGAACATTGCAGATGCTGCAGGTGTCTTCAGAGCTGGCGAATGATGTGTGCAATATCGCGAGGGGCGTTTTCAGTCCCGTGACGGGGTTCATCGGCAGCGATGATTTGGAAAGCATCATCGAAACCAACCGGCTGGCGGATGGGACGCCGTGGACGATCCCGATCCTTCTGGATGTGCCTGAAAAAGATACTGTGAGCCCGGGAGAGCAGGTTGTGCTGCAGGGGCCTGACCGCGACACTCCGCTGGCACTGCTGGATGTTGAAGAGGTGTACGGCTGGGACCGGACGGCGGCGGCGCAGTCATTTTTCGGCACCACTGACACAAATCACCCCGGAGTTGCAGGACTGCAGGAGCGGGGAGACTGGCTGGTGGCCGGGGATATCTCGCTGATCGATAACGACCGCGGCCCATTTGCGGAGGTAAACCGCTTCCCGGCGCAGACACGCGCTGATTTTGAGGAGCTGGGCTGGGAGACGGTGATCGCCTTCCAGACTCGCAACGTCCCGCATATCGGCCACGAGTTTTTGCAGAAGACGGTCCTGGGCTTTACCGACGGTCTTTTCATCCAGCCGATCATC
Organism: Armatimonadota bacterium; assembly: GCA_046483205.1. GTDB lineage: Bacteria > Armatimonadota > Zipacnadia > Zipacnadales > UBA11051 > JBKHJK01. The sequence continues at coordinate 12,712 of JAWODS010000360.1, forward strand.
GGGAAAAAGAAGCCGGGCGATTACCTGGACGAGGTCATTATCTCCGCCTACGAAGCGCTTTTGGCGAATTATTACAGCCCAGACCGGGTATACTTAAATATACTGCCTACCGAGATGCGCTACGGTGGCCCGAAGGAAGCAATCCTTCACGCGATAATGCGGCAAAATTACGGGTGTACCGGCATTATCATCGGTCGTGACCACGCAGGCGTGGACGACGCCGACGGAAATCCGTATTACGGCGAAGAAGACGCCATCAAGATTTTTGACGAATTTCCGGAGCTTGACATCGAGCCGTTCAGCATCGCTGGTGATTTCGGTTACTGCCCGAAATGCGGATCTGTCTCCAGCGACCGTATGTGCCCGCACCAGGATCAGTTCATCTCGTTTTCAGGGACTGAGATTCGGGCTCTGATCAACGAAGGTGCACGGGTGCCGGAGGAAGTCATGCGACCGGAAGTTCTCGACTGCATCATGGAGTTTGACGAGGTATTCGTCTGAGCCGAGGTATTCGTCTGACGGGTCGTTGATCTGCAGAGCAAGCATGTACCTTGACTGGCGTGCTCCGGGACCGGATGGGGCGCCGCCAAAAACATCAGGAGGTGAGTCGTATGAAGAATTGCTCAACCTGTAAGCATTCATGCGTTATCGGGTGTTGGGCACTGAATCTTCTGATGTGGTGCAAGCACGAGCGGCGAACGGTGTTGGAAACTGAACGATGTGAAAACTGGGAACCGGTGGCTGTTGAATTACAACCGACCGGCAGTCTCGAAACTCCCGGACTTGACGCTCCTGCACCGGAGCCAGCTCACCCGGGAACCATGTAGGCGGGGCTTGGCCACCGTTAGAGGAGGAAAATGGGGCCGCCATTTGAATTGGCGGTCCCATCTATTGCATATATGTTTTACAGGACTGGTGATTAAATGTCCGCGGCAAAACGTGTCATGATCATAGGCTGGGACTGCGCATTTACACAACTTCTTGACGACGAATGGCTTGCACGGATGCCCAATTTCGCAAAACTGGTCAAAAACGGAACCTACGGCCCGATGCGTTCCTCGGACCCACCGATTACCGTTCCGGCGTGGACCTCGATGTTTAGCTCCCGCAACCCCGGACAGCTCGGTTTCTTCGGATTCCGAAACCGGCGTATCGGCGAGTACGAAGGAAAATGGATCGCCACCTCCAATGCCGTAAAGGTCCCGAGAATATGGAATATTGCCTCCGACGCCGGCCGACGGTGCTGCATCTTCAATGTGCCGCAGACGTTTCCTGTCTCTGAAGTCAACGGTATCATGGTCTCCAGCTTCCTTACCCCCAGCACCGATTCAGAATACACATATCCGCGGGAGCTTGCACAGGAGCTGGATCGCGTTACCGGCGGCTACATGATCGACTGCGAAAACTTCCGCACCAATGATAAGGCGGCTCTTCTGGAGCAGATACACGCGATGACTGACAAACGATTCATTGCCGCCAAACACATGCTGGCAAAAGAGCCGTGGGACCTGTTTGCCATGGTCTATATGGGGTCAGATCGACTGCACCACGGCTTCTGGAAATTTCACGATCCCGATCACCCGAAATACACTCCCGGCAACCCCTTCGAGGACGCGATCACCAGCTATTATGCGAAGCTGGATGCGCAGCTCGGCGAATTGATGGAAATGGCCGATGAGGATACAGCTATCTTCGTGGTGTCAGATCACGGCGCCAAGGCCATGAAGGGCTGTGTGAATATCAACGACTGGCTGATTGACCAGGGCCTGCTGGTGCTTAAAGAGCCCGTGGAGGAGCCGCAGCGTTTTGATGAAAGTCTCGTTGACTGGTCGCAGACGAAGGTATGGGCCTGGGGCGGGTATTACAGCCGCGTGTTTTTCAACGTCGAGGGCCGGGAGCCGCAGGGGACGATTCCGGCCGATGAATATGACGACTTTCGCGCCATGATGATCGAGCGTATCGAGGCGATTCCCGACGACCAGGGAAGACCCATGAACACCATGGCTCTGAAGGCCGAAGATCTGTACACAGGATCGCATGTTGATGAGGCGCCGGATCTGATGGTTTATTTCGACGCTCTGAGCTGGCGCGTCGGGCAGGATATCGGCAATGAAGCGATCCATACCTTCGATACGGAAATCGGCCCGGACGACGCGGTGCATGATTTCGAGGGTATCTACGTCAGCAATGCGCCGGGACGGACGGAAACCGGCCAGCGCCAGGGGCTGCAGTTGATGGATGTCGCACCCACAGTGCTTGATGTCATGGGAATTGCGACACCCCGCGACATGGAAGGCAGCAGCATTTACAGCAGCAAATAGTACATACATTCTGCAGAAAAGGTTGTGCAGCAATGAACGACAGCGGCACCGTCATCTGGATCACGGGAACCCCGGCCTCCGGCAAATCAACAATCGCAACACTCGTCGAACAGCGGCTCCGAGAGATGGGGGAGCCCGTCGAAAACCTCGATGCCGACGAAGTGCGGTCCAATCTCAGCCCCAACCTCGGCTACACCGAAGAAGCCCGGGACGAAAACACCAAGCGCCTGGCATGGATGGGACAGCTTTTGTCCAAATATGGCTGCAATGTACTGGTCGCGGCGGTATCACCCCTGCAGGCCTACAGGGAGCGCGCCCGCGAGTGGTGTCCGCAGTTTGTGGAGGTCTTCGTCGAATGTTCGCTCGATGAGTGCAAGCGCAGGGACCCAAAGGGCCTGTACGCGAGGGCCGAAAGAGGCGAAATCAGTGACATCGCCGGCTGGCACATGCCGTACGAGAAGCCCAATGGGGCAGAGGTGTATATCAACAGCGAAACCTGCCAGGCCGACGAGGCAGCAGATATCGTCGTCCAGAAGCTGGTGGAACTGGGCTATCTCAACGGCGAATAGATGACCGATACCACGCGCTCACATTCTCTGTCTCACCCCTTCTGGTGTGTAGTCGTACTGTAGGGTGCGGACGCCGTGTCGCGCCGGTCGTGAATCTTTCGACCAGAGACATTCTTTTGATACAAAGACTCTGGCATTCGGGACGGCATATTCCTCTGATCAATGCCGTCCCGTTTTCATGCGGGCCGTTTGCGTCGCCCGATCAATCCAATACCGATCCCTCGACGAACCGGTTTGTCGCCGCATCGTATTCGAAATACGCCAGGCCTGTGTCTGCGGCGATGCGTTCTGTGGTGATCTTCGCGCCCGGCCCGACTGCGGGTGCGGCGTCAAAAACATGACGGCCTTTGATGGTACCGACCACCATGATTCCCACAGGACGCTCCTCGTACACGAATCCTGGTTTTTTCTCCGGCGGACGTGGCTCGTGCTGCTTCACGCCACTCGGTCCCTCCGGGTGGGGCACATACTCCCATCGCTCTCCCTCTTCCGGCCGGCGGAACCACGCGGTGACCTCCCGGTACTGGTTGTTGCGCAGCCGCAGGCCGATATTCTGGCCGCCGATGACGATATGGGCGTCGTCCGCATAGGGTGTCTGCCGCCAGCTATGCCCGTAATATCCCCAGAAGAAGTTGGTGTCGATGGTGGTGCGCCAGTGGGTGAATACGCCGATACCATTGCCGTTGGCCTCGAAGTAATTTCCCGTCACCACCGCCTCACCGCTGCTTTGCAAAAGCAGGCCATATCCCTTGTTCGCCTCAAAGATGCAGCCGCTGATATGTGAGCTGTTGGACGCCCACTGGCCGCGGTCGGGGCCGATGACCAGCCCGTGATGATGGTTCCGGCGGAAGCTGCAGCCATCGATGAGAACGTTGTTGGCGTGGCTGCGCATTTGCATCCCGATGTCATTACTCCGCAGCACGCAATCACGAAAGCGGAACTGCCAGGCGTAGGGAATATGGATACCGATTTTCTGGGCGTGGACATTGACATTCCGGAATGTCGTGTTTTTGGGCACATCATCCCATCCGACGGCGATGCCGGTGCCGTGCCGCCGGTTCTCCCGGGTGACTGTGAAGCCCTCCAGGACGTAACTGGCTCCCTCATGCCCGCCGGGAGTTTTCAGCAGGATGACCGGAAGCCCCGCCTCGGCCTCCTCGGGCTCCGGATCGCGCAGCTCGCGGGCATCCAGCGCAGCGCTGCCGTGCAGTACAGCCCCGTATCCCAGCAGATGCAGACCGTATTGACCCGGATCGGTGCCGATGATGATGGTGTCGTCAATACGGTAGGTGCGCGGAGGAAGAAATATCGTAGCTCCGCGGTTGAAGCCGTTTTCGCGGCTTACTGAATCGATAGCGGCCTGGATCGCCGGGGCCCAATCGCCGTCCACGACGTGATCGGCAAACTGCCTGACATTGAGCCGCCCGCAGGCATCGAGCCGTTCGGGGGCGACCGGCTGTCCGGCAGCGGACAGAGCAAATATCGGGGTGAGCACGATAAGCACAGATACGTAAAAAGAATAACGACATCTCCGGCGCATAAGACACCTCCGACGCATCCCTGCCGCGGCTTTGAGTAATAGATTGTTCGCAGCCGCTGCCACCGCTTCCTTCCTTCATTCAGACAGGCAGGTAAACAGCACGCTGCGCGGGAAATAGCCTATATATGTCACAGTCTCCTGATGGCCTGCAATCAACGAGTTCGGAGAGCGGCGCCGAGCGCTCCGGTGAACCCGGGCCGCTTGCGGAGGCGCTGGACCCGGGCGGCAGCATCGGCCTGCGATGGCATGTCCCGGTGCTGATGGTCGCTGATGTCATCCTGTCGGCCGCTTCGGTGTACGCTGCAGGGCTGATTGGCCACACCACCGTGGCTAATGCCCTTGCGGCAGGCGTTGTGCTGGTGGTCTGCTGGCTGGCGGCTTTCGCTCTCAGTGGCATGTACTCCCTCAGCATGCGTCATCCCGTGATGCGTATATTCGACTGCAGTCGCGCGCTGTTTCTGGGCACCATGGCTGCGATTGCGCTGACCTTTCTGCTCAACCCCGGCTGGCTGGCCGGACGATGGCACTACGTGGCTGGATTTGTCCTGGCCACCATCCTGACAGGTGGGGCCCGGATTGTCATAGCGGCCGCCGTGCCACAGCCCGTCCTGCGCAGGCGCGTGGCGGTGTTCGGGAGTTCGAAGCAGGTCCGGCAGATCATCGCCCTGCTCCGGGGTGATTACGAGGGCCCATCACGCTTCGACATCATCGCAGCGGTTGTCACGGAAAAGCTGGATGATACACATGAGAATGTCCTGGACGCCGGAGATGACTTCGCCCAACAGTTGCACAGCGCCGGTGTGCAGGTCCTCATCATCCCGGCCAACGGGACCTACAGCGAGGACGTCACCCGGCGGCTCGGCGAATGCGACGCAATCGGCATGCGCGTGATGCGCTTTGAAGCGGCCTACGAGATCCTCACACAAAAGGCGCCGGTCTTCAACGTCGGGCCTGACTGGATCGCCACCATCGAAAGCGTGCATTACAACCGCTACTGCCAGCGCCCGAAGCGCCTGCTTGACATCGTGGCGACTCTCGCCCTGATGCCGCTCGCACTCCCGCTGATAGGCATCAGTGCGCTGCTGATCAGGATTTTCTCTCCCGGCCCGGTATTCTACACACAGACCCGCGTCGGCAGGGACGGCAAACGGTTCAATTTTACGAAGCTGCGCACCATGATCCCCGACGCCGAGAAGCATACCGGGCCGGTCTGGGCCGCAGAAGACGACCCCCGCATAACTCCCATTGGCCGGTTTCTGCGCAAGACCCGCCTCGATGAGCTCCCGCAGTTTTTCCACGTCCTGGCAGGGGATATGTCGCTTGTGGGACCGCGGCCGGAGCGCCCGGAGTTCGTCGAAGATCTGAAAAAGGAGATTCCCCTGTACGAGCACCGGCTGATGGTCCGCCCCGGCATCACCGGCTGGGCGCAGATTCACCACAACTACGACCGCACCACCGCCGATGTCGTCGAGAAGCTGCGGTATGACCTGTATTACATCCGCAACCTGTGTTTTAACCTGGACCTGCAGATCATCGTTCGCACCATCGGCGTCATGCTCGGCAAAAAAGGCGCCCATTAAGACCCGGCGCCGTATGCAGGATGCCCCAGAGACCAGCTGGATAACGTGAGCAAAATAAGAAAGGATGCCGAAAATTTGCCACAGGCCCCTGGAATTCGCTGCCAGGGGTGCTTTTTGTACCTGCGCAAATCATTCCCCCTTTCGAGGAACCTGTGCAATTGCGAGTGCGTCTAAAGAATGTCGCGGGTTGGGATCATGGCGCAATAGATGCATCGCATTACACCAGAGAGATCGCCGGTGTGTTTGATGCACAGCCCAGCACGTATAAGCCGATCTACGCGTGCCCTGCGATCATGCGAACCGTTCACAAAGGATTTGCGGATGGCAATTTCTGAGACAGCCTTTCAGTCGGGAGAGATTTGCCATGGTATTTCGAAAAGCCAGTTTCCTCATCCTAGTTCTTTCAGTCCTTTTCGTTGTGTCGAGTTGCGGGGGCGGCGGTGGTGGGACGGAAGTTCCTCCCAATGGTGGAAATGGAGGCAGCGGTGGAAATGGCGGAAATGGTGGAGAGCCTGCGAATCACCCTCCTGAGATCACCGCTGCCGAGGCAGATCCAGATGCCGTATGGCCTGGTGACGAAACGCGCCTCACCTGCGAGGGCACTGACGAAGACGGCGACACCCTCTCTTTCAGGTGGGACGCCAGCTCCGGCACTCTGACTGAGGACGGCAATACGGCCACATGGCAGGCTCCGGATACCACCGGCCAGTGCGAGATCACCTGCGAGGTGTCAGATGGGCGCGGTGGCACAGCCGAAGCCACGATCACTGTCGTCGTTGCACTCGGCAGTGTCAGCGGCAGGGCCGTTGATGAGGATACTGGCGACGGTGTGGCACAGCTACAGGTTGCATTCGATGAAGATTTCGTCGCCACCACGGGCCCCGACGGCAATTTTTTGCAGGAGGATTTGCCGGAAGGGGAATATACGATCACGGTGAATGCACCGGATGACTATGTGGTGACAGAAGCCCCGGAAACCGTAGCGGTGTCCGAACCCGACAAAACCGTATCGCTGCCTGCAGACATCAAGCTGTACAATATAGCAAGTCCTTCGCCACCACCTCCGCCGCCATTTGACCTCGACTGACAGAAGGCGGCAAAGGAGCCGTGAAGCACCGTATGCAGCTTCCACCATTTCCGCTTGAAGACAATATTGCGGCGATTTTTGAGGACCTCCTCGACACCGACTTCGAGCCGACCGGCCTGACCCGCGAGCATTACCTCGACCTCGCCGAACACACCGTCCGCTGCTGCCTGCACTGGCAGCGTGATGACGGGGTGGTCATCAACCCGGTGGTCGGCCGGGAGACCTCCACGAGCACTGCGCGGTTTATCGGCGCCGTCGCCGGGTGTATATGGGGCGGGCGGTGCGAGGATCTTATCGAAAACTGCGCCCGGGCGATGGACTACTGCTGTGCGGTGATGGCTGATGAGCGCCAGCCGGAGGAGATATTCTCGGGGCCGGAATTTTTCACCAAGGAGCTCATGTACGGCTGGTTTGCCCTCAAGGGAAAGGTGGACGAGGGGCGGCACCAGCGCTGGAGCCGGCAGCTTTCCAGCTTCCACCCGTGGGTGCGATATCCGAGCTGGCACCACCGCAAGGACAGCAATTTCCCCATCTACGCCGTCTGCGGTGAGCAGCTTCGCATCCACGCCGGTCTTGCCGACACCACCGAAGATATTGACCGGGTGCTGGACAACCAGTTCAAGCTCATCAGCCCCTGCGGGATGTACCGCGATCCCCACGACCCCTTCACCTATGACCTGACCGATCGCCAGCAGCTCGGGATGCTCCCATATTTCGGCTACGAGGGCCGCCACGCCGGATGGATTGATGAGGCCACGCGGCGGGGCGGGCTGACGCAGCTTCTTTTCACCTCGGTAACGGGGCAGATGCCCTTCGGCGGACGCTCCAACCAGTATCACCACATGGAGGCGATGGCGGCGACGATCTGCGAGCTGGAGGCGCGGCGGTACAAAAACAGCCGGCCCGAATATGCGGGAGCCTTCAAGCGTGCCGCCCGTATGGCCGCCGCCTCCGTCAGCTCGTGGATACTGGATTACGACCCGCCCTTCCTCATGAAAAACCGCTTCCCGGGTGACGCGCGTCACGGCGATTCAGGATATGACAGCAGTCCGTATTCCGCCTATATGTTCCTGATGGCCAGCATCTTCGGCACCGCGTATCAGATGGCGGATGAGGAGATCGAGGAATCGGCTGCGCCGGTGGATCGCGGCGGATACGTCATGCAGCTCTGGCCCGCATTTCACCGTACCTTCGCCACCTGCGGGGATTATCACATCGAGATTGACAACCGCGGCCAGCCCACCCACGACGCCACCGGCCTTGGAAGAGTGCACAAGCGCGGGATGCGTCCGGAAACAGCACTGTCGGCGCCCATTCCGGCAAATCCGGCGGTGCAGATGTCCATTGAGCCTTCGGCGGACTATGTCGCCATCGGCCCGGCGGTCAAATGGGGCGTGAAAACGGCTCCACTGGCGGGGATGGCGGCCTCGACGAACTGTGGCGGCATCTTTTCGGCAGATCTCACCGTCATCTCCGAAACTCCGGACCGCGTCGAGTTTGCTATCACCTATCGCGGCGACCTGCTCGGAGCCGACACCATCACCGAGGCCTACGAGCTCACCGCCGACGGCCTCGTCATTACCCCCTCCGCACAGGGCGGGGAGCTGACCGAGTTCCGCGTCCCGCTGCTGGTGACCGACGGTGAGGCAGAATCAGAAATTACAGTTCTGGATGACGGCTTTGAGGTGACCTATGAGGGTGCCTCCTCCCGCATCCCCGCCGAAAATCCTGCAGACCTGAAAATGACACTCGCCGACGAGGAAGTTCCCGGCACCACCGGCATCTTCCGCGTCGCGACATTTGCCGGGGACGTGCAGGCCCGACGCTTCCATCTGGTACTGACCTCCGCAACACAGGGGTAAAACCATGCGCACTCCCATGACGTGTCTTCTCGTATTCGCCG
>JAWODS010000374.1:0-12142 GCA_046483205.1 Armatimonadota bacterium
TCAAACTTGATTACCTCACCCGTGAAACGCTGAATCTTCAGCAAACCAACAAGAATCTGCTGGAGATTACTGACAGGCTGCGCAAACGCTCGGCGAGCCTTCGGGATGAAGCCAAAAAAGCCGAGGAAAAGACGGTGGCCCTTGCAAAACGCATAACGGGCCTGGAAACAGAACGCACCGAATTGCGGGACACTGTAACCACTCTGAGGAGGGCGCGGGATAGTTTGCAGCGTGACACGGATGCACTGCGCAGTAAATATGAGGCGACCGCAGAGGAGCTGCAAAGGGCGCGCGCGGAGGTCCAGGAGGCCACCACGAATCTCAAAGAAGCCCACGATAACGTAGAGAAGCTCCGAAGCCGAAACCTGGCGCTGCAGGAAAAGGAAAAAGGGCTCATCGCCAGCATTGACAGCCTCCGGGAGCAGCAAAAGAGCCTGGAGAGTAAAAACGAACGTCTCGCCGGCATCATCGAGCAGAGAAACAGCGAACTCGCACAGATCCGGCAGGCGCTCGAACAGAGCCGTACAGAGCTCGAGGCCCGCCAGGATGAGCTGGAGGTGCGAAAGGCGCAACTGGCCATACGCACCAACCAGCTCGAACGACTGGACAAGGAATACGAACGACTGCGCCGGATTCACGCGGGCATATCCGAAAGCCCGGTGGTGTACGAAGCCGGCGACGTGCTTTTGCGCGGCATCATCGATACATCACAGTCACCTGACAGCCTCCAGAATAACCTGCTTGAGATGCTGTACCTCGCCAGCGCAGCCGCGCACCGGAAGGGCGCCGTACGGGGCGAAAACGGACGGGCAGTCCTCCTGGTGGCGCCGTGGCCCGACGATGTGACCGACAGCCAGCCGTCAGAGGAGCAGATTGTCAAATACATGGCAGACGAGATGAAGAAGCTGGGCGCGGTCGATACGTATGTTGTCTCTATCACTGCGTTCCGGCGCCTTTTTGTCGCTGAACGCGACCAGCTTCACGTTGGAATGCAGGCCGTTCCCAACCTCCGTGTTTTCGCGGAAAACGAAGTCATCGCCGAAAGCGTCATTGCAGCCAGCGCCGAAGCGAAGGATATCTTCAACACGCTTCTGCGCCTGTTGAGGGTGGATGTTCGTCAGCGGGCAGAGGAGGCAGGGCTTCTCCCCAACCCCGAAACGCAGCAGTACGGACAAATCGACAGCAACGAGCTTTTTGAGGTCATCGATGAGATTGAAAATCTCGATTACGACGTGGCGGCACAGGTTGTCGCAACACAGGATATCTACACTGCCGATGAACTGACCATCGAGTTTGTGGTGCATCGTGCGGGCTCCGAACGTAGTGAATAACTGCCGCCCCGTCGTCGCCGTCGATCCCGGCCACACAAAGTGTGGTGTGGCCGTCGTCACGCCCGCCGGTGATGTGCTATTCAAAGATGTCATTCCCGCGGCCATGGTTGTTGACACCGTGAGGGTGTTGTATGACGATCACGACGCCGGTCTCGTGGTGGTCGGAGGCGGCACTACCTCGGCGGACGTCGTCGAGCACCTCACCAGTTTCTTCGGGGAAGATGACATCACGACAGTTGAAGAATCACATACGACCCTGCAGGCCCGGGCGCTGTACTGGGCGGACAATAAGCCGGGGTGCCTGGCCCGTTTTGTGCCCACAGGTCTTTTGATCCCCCCGCGCCCGCTGGACGATTACGCTGCAGTCGTCATCGCCCGCCGCCACTTTGACACCCGGCACGCCGATACGCACTCCCCCGAAAAAGGCACGTAGGAGCCTGTTGGCGCCGATTCTGCGGCCTGCAGGACCCTGCCTGTTGAAATCTTCTGCCGTATTCGCTATAATTTATTCGATTGATGTTACAGTCGCTGTCGCAGTAACACATAAAGCATCACCCGCCATTCGACACAGCATTATTATACAGCCCGGAGGGTGAGCAGCTTGACTGCCAGGAAGGCTGCTGCAAAACCGAAAGATCGCGAAGCACTCATCAACGACCTCCTCGCGGTGGGCCTCTGCACGGTGGGGGCGCTGATCCTCGCGTCCCTGATCTCCTACACGTACGGCGCCGAGGGTGTTTTGACCGTGGCACTTGCTCGCGCGTTGCTGTACGTCCTCGGTATTGGTGCATGGGGCGTTCCAGTCATCGCGTTCGGCATGGCCATCGTCTATGGTATTGATACCGAACTCACCGCCGGGGGGCGCACGCTTTTTGGGATCTGCATTCTCTATATCGCGCTCCTTACGGGCCTGCACCTGGCGGTCGGATTGCGTCTCGACGTGGCCCCCAATGAGATGTTTGACGCGGAAATGCTCCGAGCCTACGGCGGTCTTCTGGGGGCGGCCGGCTCCTATGTGCTGCGCGTCATCTTCGGTCCCATCGCCTCCTATATCGTGCTTGGAGGCCTCGCCGCCGCCGCAGTCGTGCTCATCACCCGTTACCGCATTATCCAGCTTGTCAGCCACACTCGAGAGGCCGCGACCAACGGCATCAAGGCAGCCGCCCGGCCGCTGGCGCAGCGCACTTCCTCCACATCCGCCGGCCGGAAAACGAAACAGACATCCGGTGGAAAGAAGGTGCGCAGGGAGCGCAGCGGTCCCGGCGTGGATCTGGATGAAGAACCCCCGCGGAAGCCGAACAATCCGAATCCCGCCCCCGCACCACCACCTCCGGAGATCGCCGATCCGCAGGCGGAGGAAGCCCCGGACTCCTCTCCCCCACCCGCCGAGTTGAAGCAGGAAGCTGACTACTCCGGGCCCGCTCCACCACGCGAGAGTGATGCCAACAGCTTCAATCACCAGGCGAATTCCAACATAGACATCCTCGCCGATGCGCAGAAATTCAAGCTGCCGCCGCTTTCCCTGCTGCACCAGTTCGACGACGCCGAAGAGACTGAGGCGCAGCGTGACGAGACTAACACGCGCATGCAAAAGCTCGAAGAGACCCTGGACAGCTTCGGAATTGACGCACGCGTCACTGACTACAAGCGCGGGCCCGTCATTACCCGGTATGAAGTGGAGCCTGATGCCGGCGTGCGGGTGAACAAGGTCACACGCCTTGCCGATAACATCGCCCTGTCTCTGGCGGCAACGAATGTTCGGATGGAGGCACCGATACCCGGAAAGTCGGCCATCGGTATCGAGGTGCCCAACAAACAGCAGTCGGTCGTCGGGATCCGCAGCATTATCGAGGAATCCTCATTCCGCGATCATCCCTCCACGCTTCCCATTGCACTGGGAAGAGATATCGCCGGTGAAGCGGTAATCGCAGATCTCGTGAATATGCCGCATCTCCTGGTCGCGGGTGCGACGAACTCCGGCAAGAGCGTCTGCCTGCACACAATTATTCTGAGCTTTTTGATGCGCAACAAGCCGCATGAAGTGCAGTTCATCATGATCGATGCAAAGCGCGTGGAGCTCACCCGCTATGACGGCATTCCACACCTGATGGCTCCGGTTGTCTATGGCGTGTCGCAGGCCGTTGACTGCCTGAGGAAGGCAATCAGAGAGATGGAGAAGCGGTACGACAAGTTCGCAAAAATCAGTGCCGCCAACATCCAGGAGTACAATCTCTTCGCCGCCGGCGCGCGATGTATCGCTGATGAAGACTACGTCAATCCCGCCTTCCTGCAGGAGAAAATGGACATTGATGAGATCCAGGCCGCGCGCATCATGGACATGCTGGAGTATGGTGACTGCGTCCGGGAGCCCGACGATCCGCAGGACGATTATAAGGTCATCATTGACCGTGCCGACGACCGCTGTTTACCCATGCCACGGGTTGTCATCGTTATCGACGAACTGGCCGATTTGATGATGCAGGCGCGTGCGGAGTTCGAGTTTTGCATCTGCCGGATCGCCCAGCTCGCACGTGCCACCGGCATACACCTGGTGATCGCAACGCAGCGACCCTCCGTCAAAGTGCTGACCGGCAACATCAAGGCGAATATTCCGTCACGGATCGCTCTGGCGGCCACCTCACAGGTTGATTCGCGCGTGATTCTCGATGAGCAGGGCGCCGAGCGTCTTATTGGCCGGGGGGATATGCTCTTCGCGCCTCTCGATGCTCCCAAGCCGCGCCGGTGCCAGGGGAGCTTCGTCCAGCGCTCCGATATTGAACGGGTCGCCGAATATCTCCGCGAGCAGGGTGAGCCGAGCTTCACCATTGTGCCCCAGGAGGGCGGTGCTGAAGACGACGATGACGATCGCGACTTCACCTCTGCGCCCGATGTTTCAGACGACCTTTACGCCGCCGCCGTCCAGCACGTCGTCCAGGAGCAGGAAGCGTCGGTGTCGATGATCCAGCGGCGGTTCAAGGTTGGATATGCACGGGCCGGACGCATCATCGACGCCATGGAGCGCCGCGGTGTCGTGGGGCCACACGTTGGACCCAAGCCCCGGACGGTGCTCGTGGCGCCCGGGAAAGCCGAGGAAGCCATCAACGGTACACTGCAGCAGCAACAGAATACTGACCAGCCACAGGGCGGCCAGTCGGAACAGGACGTTCAGCAGCCCTCCCCGGAGACTGACACAGCCGGTCCACCGCCGGACGACGATATTGAAGAGGAGGCAGTATAAGCCATCTGCAGTACATAGACGCGCGTTGCAGTCAATCAAACCACCCGACAGACGCATTTTCACAGCATACATCACAGCATCACACACAACAGGGATGGTACTACTATGGCTGTCGAAGCGGATGCGCAAACCGATGCGCGTACGAGGACAAAACGCCGACGCCCCAAGAATACGCTGAATGACCTGAGTGGCAAGGAATGGATCAAGAAGACAAAGTCGTGGCTGGTCTGTGATTCTCGCCGCTACCATCAAAACCGCGACACAGAGCTTCACCCCGCCCGGTATCCCGAAGAGCTGGTTTCAGAGTTCGTCACTTTTTTCACTAAAAGCGACCAGTGGGTCCTCGATCCATTCGCAGGCTCCGGTGCGACGATGATCGCGTGCGAGGAATGTCAGCGTAACGGTGTTGGAATTGAGCTGGCCGAAAAGTACATTAAGATGAGCCGGGCCCGCCTGAATGACATAGACGCCTGTGGTTCGGCCGTGCTGCAGGGCAACGCCGCCGCAGTTGATGACACCGGCTACTGGAAGAGCCGGGTCGATGAAATCCCCGATATCCCCATAGGTCCCGACGGGCTCCCCGTCTTCGATTTCATCATCACCTCCCCTCCGTACTGGAATATGCTCCGCAAGAGCCGCGGTGGCGTGGAATCGACGCATAAAGAGCGCGCAAAACAGGGGCTTGACACGTATTACACCGACCGTGCCGAAGACCTGGGCAATATTCCGGACTACGACGACTTCATCGAGGCGCTTGGAGGTATTTTCGACCGCTGCGCAAGTGTCCTGCGCCCGGATGGATATATGGTCGTGGTGGTGCAGAATATACGGGTGCCCGAGGGGCACGTCAAGCCGATGGCGTGGGATCTTCAGGCGCGTATTTCACACACACTGAGCTTTCAGGGCGAACGTATCTGGTGCCAGGACAGTAAGAAGCTGGGTATATGGGGCTACCCTACCGTCTTCGTCCCAAATTATCACCATCACTACTGCCTGATATTCCAGAACAAATAAGCAGTTGGCCATGCGGGGCATTTTGGCGTATCATAATACTCCTGCAGAAGCATCCATTCGCTGCTGCAGGTTTCCTTTTCTTGCAACGTTTTATATCTGAAAGCGTGAAATATGCCACAGAATGAAAAGCCGGGGATTGCTCTTATCTCCCTGGGCTGCCCGAAAAATCAGGTTGATTCCGAGGTCATGCTGGGCCTGCTCGACGAGGCGGGGTATCCGATTGTTGATGATGTCACTGGCGCCGACATTGTTATCATCAACACCTGCGCCTTCATCGAGCCTGCCCAGGAAGAGGCCGTTGAGGCGCTGCTGGACATGGCGGAATTGAAGGAAAACGAGGAGATCACGGGGGTCATTTGCACCGGGTGCCTTCCCCAGCGCTTCGGTCAGGCCCTTGTTGACGAGTTCCCGGAGATCGACGCCTTCGTGCAGATCGGCGCAGAACCCGACATCGTCGAGATCGTGCAGCAGGTGCATCACGGCTCCCGCGCTTTTTTTGAGCACGAGGGCGGCTACCGATTGACTTCCGATCTCCCCCGCTGGCGCAGCGCTCCCGAATGGCTGGCGTATGTCCGTATTGCCGAGGGGTGTGATCGCGCCTGCACATTCTGCACCATCCCCTCGATACGCGGGCCATACCGGTCACGAACGCCGGACGACATCATGACCGAATATGCCCGTTTTGTTGCAGAAGGTGTGCGCGAAATCATCCTCATCGCCCAGGATACCACCCGCTGGGGCCGTGACCTGGACGACGATCTGTCCCTGGCCGATCTCCTCGACCACATTTCGACGGTCGATTATGACGGCTGGACGCGCCTGATGTACGCCTATCCGACGGCCCTGACGTCCACCGTCCTGGAGGCGCTCGCGGGCTGCGGCTCGTGTGTGCCATATATAGACATCCCCCTGCAGCACGCCTCAGCCGACATCCTGCGCCGGATGGGCAGGCCGGGGGATTCCGCAAGCTATCTCTCTCTGCTGCAGCAAATCCGCACAATTTTGCCGGATGCAGCCATTCGCACGACTTTCCTGCTCGGATTCCCGGGCGAGACCGATGACGATTTTGAGGACCTTCTGGACTTCGTTTATGAGGCCCGCTTCGATAGAGTTTCCGCCTTCATATTCTCGCCCGAAGAGGGTACCCCGGCGGCGCAGATGCCCGATCAGGTGAGTGTTCCGGTGATGATGGACCGCCTGGCGGAGCTCATGCGGACTCAGGAGGATATTGCTTACGATAAGAACCAGCAGTTCGTCGGCCAGACCATGCGGGTGCTGATCGAAAGCCGGGCGCCCGGACGTGACATCTGGTTTGGCCGTTCGTACCGGGATGCGCCGGAGATCGACTGCCAGGTGAAGGTGGAGGCTGAAGGCGCTGAGTTGACAGTCGGCCGCTTCTATCAGGTTGACATTACCAGTGCCGAAGTGCATGACCTCAACGGAGAGGTTGTGCATACGAGCGAGGCCTTTGCCCCGGACCGCTGATTGTGGTAAAATTAGACATCCAGTGGCGGTGAATTTCCGCGCACCAGCACAGGGGCGCGTGTTTCATTGTGTGTACCCCCGGGAGGTTGCCATCTGTATGACCAATGTCGAGGACACTGCCAGAGACCACATGGCCGATCGGTTATATGACATCATCATCTATCGCCCCGGCCCAACCCGTGCAGTGGAGCTTGCAGAGCATTTGAGTGGTCACATTGATGTGTCCGCGGAGTTTGTGACACAGGTTCTGGACGAATCACCGCGTTTCAGGGCGATCCACGGTATGTACGATCTCACTTATCGTGCGGACCTCGGCTCACGCCCACTTGGTGGCGCAATTGCCGCGGTCCTGGACGGCTTCGGCCGGCCCATGCCGCGCTATCTGCTGGCCAGTGAAATGAGCCACACCCGCAAGGGCGCACCGGAGCTGTTCGGGGATTTGCTCGACGATTCTCTGGAGCAGGCCGGGTTGGGCTGGGTGAACGAACATTATGCCTGCAGCCCCGACTGGATTTACGAGCACATGCCGAATCTGCAGATCGAACGCGTTCTTTTCCTCAATGCGCTGGAAGATGATGAGATACTTGCCGGCGTCATGGAGGCGTGCACCGATGAATCGCTCGGCTCCAGGAGTCTCACAGATACCGCAGCGGCTGTACTGGAGGCCGCAGATGTCGCGCTTTCCAACAGGGCCCTTGGATTTCTCGTCGGTCAGCACCAGGGCGAGAAATATGACGCAGCCGAGCTTTTGCGACAGATGCTCGACGATGAGCGGTTCGTCCCCCTGTGTGGCCCCAGGTGGGTGCTGGCCGAATGGGTTGACGAGCTTGTTGAATCCGCCGCCTCACAGTCGCCCAGGGACGAAAACAAGGAGTATGACGTTGATATCGAAGAGGTTTTAGCCAAAGACGTCCCGGCCGATAAGCGTTATGAGCTGACTGAAGACGACGTCGAGGCGATCACCGCCGTAGTGGAGCACTCCCGTACGCCAATAACAATCGAGGGATTGCTGGCCGATGTCCTGCAACTGACGCCCAATCAGCACAAATACCCGCGTGCGGCTCAGGCCATCGCCGAACTTCTCCAGGGCGTCTCGGGGCTCAAGAAACTGAGTCCGGGCCGGTATTTCCGCCTGGGCGCGGTGCCGAACTGGGCCCGCGTCGTTCCGAAAACACTGGTCCCGCCACGGTGGGAACCGGAGGTTGATGTCGAGGGAGAACTCGTCACACCCGACGTCCTGCTCCAACTGGAGGCCCTCGACGACGAGGTTGTTGAAGACGTCCAGGACCCGACCTACGACGACATCGGTGAAAAATATATCGCGCCGGTGACCGAAAATACGGCCCCGGACGCAATACACTATCCCGTCATCAATCACCATCACGACGCAGGGACGATGAAGATCCGGGTTATTGATGAGCCGTTTTTCGCCGAAGAAGACACGCTCACCATGATCGAGCTTTTGTGCGCTGACGGCCGTATTCTCAGCGCATGGCTGAACAAGGACACCGGGCTCATCTATGGCCTTCGTGCCTGGTATCACGACACTTTGCCCCCCTCCGGCGCCCTTATTACACTCGAAAAGACTGACCAAGAGGGCCGATATCGGCTATCGTGGAACGAGGAGACCGACGCACAGACGTATATTGGCCGCGAAACCCTGGATGAGCTGGAACACTGGAATGAGCGACTAGCCCGTACTCACCTGTCGCTTCGGGAGCTTGTTGGCGTCCTGCTCGATGACGAAACTGGCCTGTATTTCAACACGCTGTGGGCGCATCTGAACATGTTGCGGCGTGTATCACGGACACAGTTGGGCTCCGTGTTGAGCTTCTATCCCGCATTCGAGCACGGTGAGGGCAACCGCTGGTATCTGAACCCCGACCGCCGTGACGAAAAATATGACGAGGACAGGCTCGACGATGTTGTCGGAATCAATGAAGCTCTGGAGGACGCCATCGCCGGGGGCGCCCATTCTGACGTAGATGATGAACAGGATACCGACGAGGAATAGCACCAAAAACCATCTCTCCATACATGTGGCCACATTATCAAACACACCGTAATTTTCTCAACCGCCCATCACGAAAGGTTGTCAGCCATGCCTGGAAGTGTCAGAACCCGGTTTGCTCCATCTCCCACCGGAAGCATGCATGTGGGAAATCTCCATACAGCGTTGTTCAATTGGATATTCGCCCGGAAGAACGAGGGTGTGGTTGTGCTCCGTATTGAGGACACAGATGAGCTGCGGTCAACCCCCGAGGCTCTCGGCATTATTTATGATAGTCTCAAGTGGCTCGACCTCGACTGGGATGAAGGTCCGGACATTGATGGTCCCCACGGGCCCTACATTCAATCCGAGCGCCTGGAGCTGTACGAACAGAAGGTTAACGAGCTTCTTGATGCGGGCAAGGCATACCGCTGCTACTGCACGCCTGAAGAGGTCGAGGAGCGCCGGCAGATCATGCGCGCGAGGGGCGAGGCTCCCAAATATGACGGGAAGTGTCGCAACCTGACCATCGAGGAGCAGAAGGCGCTCGAAGCCGAGGGGCGCGAGTATTGTGTTCGTTTCAAAATGAAGGAAACAGGCAGCACTGTCATCAACGACCTGATCCAGGGCGAAGTCGTCTATGAAAACAACCTCGCCGGTGACCCGGTCATTTTCAAGCAGTCCGGCTTCCCGACCTATCATCTGGCTGTTGTCGTTGATGATGACGCCATGGATATCACGCACGTCATCAGAGGCGCCGGTCACCTGCCCAATACCCAGATCCACATGCAGCTTCAGGAGGCGCTGGGTATCCCCCATCCCGCCTACGCGCATTTGCCGATCATTCTCGGGGAGGACCGCACGAAGCTGGCCAAGCGTCATGGAGCGGTGAGCGTAACAGAGTATCGCGACATGGGCTATCTGCCGGAGGCGATGTTCAACTTCCTGGCACTCCTGGGCTGGTCGCCGGGGTCGGAAGAAGAGGTGCTCTCACGCGAGGAGATTATCCGCCGTTTCTCACTGAAAGACTGCAGCCGCGCCCCGTCGGTCTTCGATCTGCAAAAGGCGGAGTGGCTCAATGGCGAGCACATGAAGCAGATGGACAGCCGCGAACTGGCCGAGCGCATCCATCCGTGGCTTGTCGATGCCGATCTGTTCGAACAGGAGCCCTCTGAAGAACGCTGGGAGTGGCTGACTGAGGTCGTGGACCTGATGAAGGAGCGGGCGAAATTACTCACGACCTTTGTAAACTGGGCCAGATATTTCTTCACCGACGACTACGAATTCGAGAACCGGGCTCGCGAGGAGTGGCTGAACAGAGACACGACACCGGACGTCCTTGATACCCTTGCAGACCGCTTCGAGCAAATCGACGATTGGAACGTTGATACAGTCGAAGAGGCCATTCGGGGCCTCGCTGACAATCTGGACGTGGGAGCCGGCAAGGTCATCCACCCGTGCCGTGCAGCAATCACAGGTACGACCATCGGCCCCAGCCTCTTCCATCTCGTCGCAGTCCTGGAGCAACACGATGTGATCAACCGGCTCCGTAAAGCTGCAGAGATGTCGCGGGCCGGCCAGATGGAGCCAACGGACAGCGAGTGAGCGCTCCCAATGCTTGCTCTGCGGTATGTTCGCTGTCTATAATAGAAACTTGCCCGACAGAGTAGTCCTTTGTCCGAACGTGATGAGCGGAACTTTACGCCGTCGAAAGTAAGCGATTGATCATGCATGTGCAATTGAAGAACTTCGAAGATATCCCGGCGAGCACGCTGGAAATCGTCGCCGAAGAGGAGCAACGGTCGGTTGGAATGCTCCGAGAGGGCCTCAAAAACGGCACCATCGTCGTGATGGGATCGCCTGACGGGCCCGCACGGCCCATTGCCATCGGCCAGGGACTTCGCACCAAAGTTAACGCCAATATCGGCACATCTCCGGATTTTTCATCGCTCGAAGAGGAGCTTCACAAGCTGGAGGTCGCTGTATCGGCCGGCGCGGATGCCGTCATGGATCTCTCGACGGGCGGCGATCTTGACGCCATACGCCGAGAAATTCGTGAGGCCTGTCCGGTTCTGATGGGGACTGTGCCTATCTACCAGGTTATCGCCGAAAGTGACGCCGGCGACGATGTCGGGGCGATTACTTCTGATGACATTCTCGAGGTCGTAGAAAGGCACGCCGCAGACGGGATCGATTTCCTGACACTGCATTGTGGCGTAACCCTCGAGACGGTGAAGGCGCTGCGCACGCAAAAGCGACTCTGTGATATCGTCAGCCGTGGCGGGGCGATGCTCGCAAACTGGATGCAGATCACGGGCGAACAAAACCCTCTGTACGAACGGTATGACGATGTGCTGGATATCTGCCGCCGTCACAATACCGCCATCAGCCTTGGCGACGGTCTAAGGCCGGGTGCGATCGCGGACGCGACCGACGCCGGCCAGATATCAGAGCTCCGCGTCCTTGGCGAGCTTGTCGCCCGCGCGCGGAAGGCCGGCGTGCAGGTATTTGTCGAAGGGCCGGGACATGTTCCTCTCGACCAGATTGAATCCAATGTCCAGATTGAAAAGCAGCTCTGTGATGGCGCTCCATTTTATGTACTCGGACCGCTTCCAACCGATATCGCTCCGGGCTACGATCACATTACCGGCGCTATCGGCGGTGCCCTCTGTGCCGCGGCCGGAGCTGATTTCCTCTGCTATGTGACTCCCGCAGAGCATCTCGGCCTGCCGTCGGATCAGGACGTGTGGGAGGGTGTCTTGGCAAGCCGGATCGCTGCTCACTCCGCGGACATCGTCAAAGGCGTGCCCGGTGCGAAGGATTGGGATGACGCCATGAGCAGCGCCCGGGGGCGCCTCAACTGGGACGAGATGCAGGAGCTTGCCATCGATCCCGGCCGCGTGATTGAAGTTCGCGGCGAACGCGGCAGCCACGACCCAAAGGCGTGCTCAATGTGCGGACGCTTCTGTTCAATGAAGGTGAAACTCACTGGTACCGTCGAAAGTGATTGACACACGCACGGGCGGAAACAGTGCCCGGGCATCATATCAAATAGACCAAGGGGCCTGGTAATTCATGTCAATT
>JAWODS010000393.1:0-16760 GCA_046483205.1 Armatimonadota bacterium
CCACACGAAGTCATCGGGGCATCCATCAGTGAATACAAGCAGACCCGCTCGATTGTCTGGTTGGAGTTCTGGTACACGAAATCGTTGACGTTGTTCCACTCGCCCTTTTCGAGGTCTATGACCCTGCCTTTTTCAACCGGCTGGTTGGGTCCGTGCGGGTTCATCTCGTACGCCGCACGCCCGTCGAGCCAGTTATACGCCCCACACAGACCGAGGCGTTCGGGGCTGATGATGCATACGTGGTTGGGAGCGTATGACTGGCACAGGGTGCATGAGTAAAACAGGTCAACCTCTTCATCGCGGAGCTCCGCAATACGCTGGTCGCGGTACTGATAGGCCGGCCGCGCCTCCTCAAGGAACTCTTCGATAAGGTCTTCTTCCGTGGTTACCGTCACCTGCGCCCTATCAACGATGGCCCCGAATTCGTTCTTCAGATGAGCAATGATCACCTCACCGAAGTGATTCAGCCGCCAGCCGGCGTTATAGGCGTTTTTGGACACACGCAGCCACGCCATATTGCGCTGTCCCATGTGGAATATGCCCATGGCGTGGTTGACAGCCGTGTGCGTCTGTCGCTCGAGGATCGATTCGAAATCTGTCTGCATCTTCCGGCCGGCGACCTCGATAAGAAGCCCAAGATTCATCGAGCCGCCCTCTTCAACCGTGTCCAGGTCCGGCCCGACGACCTCAACCTTGCCGTCGGTGACTTTGTCTGCTTCACGCATTGCCAAATATTCCATGGCGTTGGAATACTTGCCGCCAAATTCCACCTGCATGTCTTCGCGGCGAATCACCTCACCCTCGAAAGACGCGGCGACGGGCACGGGGACGTCAACCTCCTGGACGGTGACCGACAGTCCGCGGGTATCAACGCAGGTCTGGACGATCTCCTCGTGGTCAAGCTCTCTGACGAGCTCCTCGTAGGTACAGACACCGGTTGGGCGGATCTCCGGAATCTCAGTATCGGCGATGACGGGGAAGCCCATATTGATGGCACCGGCGCCACTGGCATACTTCAGATCAGTAATGGTGCCCAGACCGAGACCGAATGCGTAAATATGCTCGCGTGTGTAATTCAGGCAGCCTTTCCAGTCACCCTTCTCCAGCCCGCCAAAGGTCAATGCGCCCCGAATCGCCCAGTTGAGTGCATAAATAATCGATTCGGTATCCGAACCCAGTGGCACGATATAAATATCCCAGCCACTGGACGGATCCTCGAGGATGTCATCAGACAGCACGTCCGCCTCCAGAAGCTGGTCGCGCATGGTTTGACCCTCATGATTGCCGATGAGAAATGTCAGGATATTGCGCTTCTGCAACTCACGGATGATATACTCGGCTGTCTCGACATCCGGGGCGGCACCGACAATCGCAGCAAAGCCGGGCAAACGTCCATCAACAAGCTGGATACCCAGAGTGCGCAAAATCGTGTCTGAAATAAACCCGTGCCAGCCATCCTGCGGCTCGTCGCCTTCAATGTAGTCCACCGCCTTGAGTATTTCCTCCCCCAGCAGGGTGGCGATACCTGCATCGAGCGTCGATGCCAGGTACGGAACCCACACCTCTTTGGCCGGTTCAGGTCCCAGCAGCCCCTCGGCGTACTCCAGGATTTCCTCCGTTTCGCCGAGCGTCTCAACTTCGGCTCCCAGCAGCGCACAGGCCATCGGTAAGTAGAAGGCGGTTTCCGGGAAGCCGACCTCGTGATCTTCGCCGTATTGCGCGATTGCTGCATCCAGGCTCGTTCGTGCCCTGCTGACCAGATCATGCGCTCCACTAATGGCGGCTGTCGCAACTATCTTCGACATCGCAGCAAAGCCTCCTCACAACAAACTGCAGTCTGAACCACTGTAATCTCGGTCTTCTCGGCGAAATACCCTCAGATCTCGGCCATTTCTGCAAGTGCTTCGGCCATCTCCTCAGCGGTTGCGATGAACCCCTCCTGCGTGGCCTGCTGCACATCCATCAATTTCAACGCTTTTGTCGGGCATGCTGCCACGCAGGCCGGCTCAAGTCCCTGCTCCAGGCGGTCAATGCAGAGATCGCATTTCACGACTGTGTCTCCGTCGGGGGTGAGTGAGACAATTCCGTACTCACCAAGTGGGCAGACCTGAATACATATCTGACACCCGATACACAGTTCCGCGTCGAGCATCACAGGACCGTCGGGATCGGGCTTGCTCAGAGCATCCTTCGGACACTTTTCGACGCACGGGGCGTCGTCACAGTGTCTGCACTGCAGGGCCAGCGCGGTTTCACCGATTTGCATCACGGAGATTCGCGGCTGAGGACGCACCTGTCCCTGCAGGGCTTCGAGCAGCGTCTCACTGCCGGAATGAGCCACAGCACACGCCAGCCGACAGGTGTTGCACCCCATGCACCTTTCCATATCAATAACAATCGCTCGTGCCATACCTATCTCTCCTACGTAGCGGCTGCCTCTTCGTACATCATCGGCTCCAGGCGCAGCTCCTGCCGCTTTTTGTTGAGATGGTCGATGATAAGCTCAGCGGCCTTCTGAGGATCCGCTTCGAACGCAAACTTGGCCCCCACGATATCTTCGAGTTCGTCGGTGAGCAGCCGGTGGACATTTTCAGACCCCATCACCGGGTGCGGGGTGCCGAATACTGTGAAAATGCCGGACCCGACCACGTAAAAGCCGATGGATATGGCCTTCTCCGACATCCACTCGGGTGCGGCTCCGGCCACCGGCAGGTCAGAGATATCTTCACCAAGACCGCCCTCGGCGAGCATGTTGCAGCAGGAGATGAGAATCCGGCTGTTATCCACGCAGGAGCCGACATGCAGCACCGGCGGCATTCCCACAGCTTCACAGACTTCTCGCAGCCCCGGGCCCGCCATCTCAAGAGCCGCCTCCGGCTTCAGGAGCCCTTCTCTGGCAGAAGCCAGCGCTGAGCAGCCGGTTGCCACCACCAAAACATCATTGGCGATGAGTTCTTTGGTGAGGTTGATATGCCCGTAGCCCTGGGGCAGTTCCGGGTTCTCACATCCCACAACCCCCGCCACGCCCCGGATCCGTCCCTCAATGATGGCATTGTTCAGCGGGCGGTACGACGGGCGGAAGCGTCCTCCAAGAAGCGTATAGACATACTCGGCGGTGAAACCACCGATAAGCGGGGTGAGCCCGTCAGGAATTTCCACTTTCTCCTTGTTGCGCTCCTTGTACCCCTCCACGCCTTCGGTGACGATCTTCCTGGCCACTTCCATGGCCCGGTCTTCACTGAACTCAATATGCTCGATTCCGGGCATCTTCGCCTTCGGCGACGTTGTGATGAGCCTGGTATGGAAGCAGGTGGACAGATCAGACAGCGCCGGCATGATGCACTGGACATCAACGACCATTGCGTCGGCGCCACCGGTCAACATCGCCAGCTCCTGGTGCAGGAAGCTTCCTGCCGAGGGCACGCCCTGTCGCATCAACAGCTCGTTGGCTGTACAGCACAGCCCGGCGAGGTTAATGCCCTCAGCTCCGGCGTCGGTGGCCATGTCCACAATTTCGGGATCTCGGGCCGCTTCGACAATCATTTCGGACAGCACCGGCTCGTGACCGTGAACGATGACATTGACGTGGGATTCTTTCAGCACGCCCAGGTTCGTCTCGGTCTGGATGGGTACCGGGGAGCCGAAAAGGATGTCCTGCAGGTCGGTTGCCAGAAGCGAGCCGCCCCAACCGTCAGCCAGCGAGGCTCTCAGGCCCTGGAGAATCAGATTCTTATAATCTGCATCAACCCCGATGTGTGTCTGATGCATGATCTGTACGATTTCGCGGTCGATGCCGCGGGGAGTGATGCCGGCTTCATCCCAGACTTTCTGCCTCGCTTCAGGGGCGCGCCGGGCGGGGATGAGATAGCCCTCCTGGCGGCCGAATTCCTTCAGCGCGCTCGCTGCGACGTCGGAGGCGATCTGTCGTGGCTCTCGATCTTCGGTTTCGATGCCGAATTCCTCCGCCACTGTCAGCAGCTTTGCCTTGTCCTTGATCTCATAGTCACTATCTGGATCCTCGGCGGCCTCCAGCAGTGCGTGAGCCACATCACGCCCGTGGTCGGAATGGGCGGCCGCTCCGCCTGCGACCATCCGTATCAGGTTGCGGGCGGCGATAACGTCCGCCGTCGCTCCGCACACCCCCTTTTGAGGACCTTCGCCGAACGGATCAATGCGGCATGGCCCCATGTGGCAAATGCGGCAGCAAATGCCCAACTCGCCAAATCCACACTGCGGCTGCATTGCCTCGTAGCGATCCCAGACAATCTCATTCTCATCAGCACGGGCTTTGTCAACCATGTGCTGGGCCACCGGGTCGATTGAACAGTGTTCTCCATTTCCCATCGCTAAACTCCTCTTCAGGTGTAATGAGGCCTATTTTGCCCGGCACGTACCTAAAACAAAAACAACACGCTAAAAAACGTGCTGTGGTCTAACCGGTCGTCTCAATTGTATGTACGCACCGAAGGTATAATGAATGCCCCCGGAATACGGGTATCAGGTGGGTTCCCTGGGCGCTCAACTGGTCAAAACCGAGTAAAGCAAAAATAAATGTCCACATTCTTATTGGTGCGCGGTAATCCCCGGAACAGATCAATACTGGTGTTCGCAGTGCCGCTGCACTCGTTTTTTGAGACCTGATCACTTCTCCGTGCGGAGAGAGAACCGGGGATACGAGCTGTTTCCGCCTCCTGAAATTCTTAACTGCTGGAATATTGCATATGTGCTTTCTGCATGTATTTTCTATGTCTGCAGTATAATGACCTTCCCCGCCGGTGTCAAGAATTCACCGACGAGGTCGTGTCCGTCAGCGCTCCGGGCATTTTCAGGTGATTAAAGGCAAAAAGCAGCACATTTTGGCCACCACCGGTATGCCCCAACAACGTTCAAAAAAGATATTTATCATTATGCACAAAGGAATTCGACTTTGATATAGAGAATACTGAGTGTGCTAAGTAAATGACAGGCTCGACAACCGCCGGCACCGTTTATCCTGCACCGTTGAATGTATAGGGAGGCGAAACGATGGCGACACAAGACCTTCAGGAGGTCCCCGTGATCTGGCTTCAGGGCACGGGTTGCTCCGGATGCTCCATCTCTCTCCTCAACTCCGCGGCCCCGCGGATTTCGAATTTGCTCCTCGAAGAAATCGTCCCCGGTCGTCACATTCAATTACGGTTCCACCCCACCATCATGGCTGCCTCAGGGGAACTCGCTCTGGAAATCCTCCACGACACCGAACAGAGTGATGAGCCGTATGTGCTCTTTGTAGAAGGGGGATTGCCCGAGCGGATCCCCAACATTGCGGGCACAGATGCTTCCGGTGAAGAGATCAACATCATGGACACCTTTGCCCGGCTGGCGAAAAACGCGATATGTGTCATTGCTGTGGGAGCATGTGCGACATTTGGAGGCATCCCCGCCGCCGATCCGAACCCGTCCGGTTCGATGCCGGTGAGTCGTGCGCTGGAACGCAGCGGCCTCGATGTTCCCTACATCAACGTGCCCGGCTGTCCTCCACACCCGGACTGGATCGTCGGAACGGTCGTGCAGCTTCTGAGGGAGGGCATTCCGGGTGCTGAAGACCTTGATGAGCACCGGCGGCCGCTCGCCTTTTTCGGCGACCTGATTCACGAAAACTGTCCCCGACGGCCGGATTTCGATGCCGGCAAGTATGCATCCCACCACGGCCAGCCCGGATGTCTGTACGAACTCGGCTGCAAGGGACCGGTCACCTACTCCGATTGCCCCGAACGCCAGTGGAACACGGGTGTCAACTGGCCGATAGGCGCCGGCAGCCCCTGCCTGGGATGTGTGGAGCCAGGCTTTCCCGACGTCGGGACTGCCATGTACGAAAAAACTGCAACCGCCGATCTTCCGCACCTGCGCAGAGACGAAACCACCGGCGAAATCAAATTTGCCGGCCCGCCGTGCCGATCCCGCGCACAGGACGCTGATACGCAACAGTAACGATTAAAGCGACGCTTCCTGGACTTTTATGAGGAGGGGAATACCCAGATGGGAAGCATTGTCATTGACCCGGTCGGGCGCATCGAAGGACATCTCAAGATCGAAGTGACCGTTGATGATGGCGAGGTGAAAGATGCCCGTGTCGCAGGTCCCATGTTTCGGGGATTTGAGAAGATACTTCTCGGCCGTCATCCGCTGGACGCCCAGCGCATAACCACCCGCGTTTGTGGTGTATGTCCGGCAGTGCATTCAGTATGCTCGAGCCTGGCGCTGGACCAGGCCATCGGTGTGGCGGATCAGATTCCGCCCAATGGACGCATTATCCGCAACCTGATACTGGGCGCCAATTTCCTGCAGTCTCACATCATCCACTTTTACCTGCTGGCGGCACTCGATTACGTGGATCCCGTTGGAGCCGCGGAGTACGCCGGCGATGATCTGGATATGCAGCGCCTGCAGGGATTTCTCGCGCGCGGTGAATGGGCGCCGTTCTCGCCCCGGTATGAGGGGGACCTCCGCCTCGGGGACGAGGCGAACGCGACAGCGCTGCGCAACTACCTGAAAGCCCTGGACGTTCGCAGGACCACCCACGAAATGCTGGCTATTTTCGGTGGGAAGATGCCGCATGAGGTTGGGTGTGTTCCCGGCGGCACCTGCGAAACGCCAACCCAGGACAAAATCGCTGCCTTCATCTCGCGGCTGCAGGACATTCTGCAGTTTGTCGATGAATGCTACATACCGGACGTTCTCGGAGTGGCCAAAGCCTACCCGGATTACTTCGAAATCGGTGACGGCTGCGGCCGGTATCTCTCCTACGGCGTGTTTGACATGGAAGCCGACGGTACCGACCTGTTTCAGCGCGGTCGCTACCTTCCCGCCGGGGCCCTGAACGGTGAACTCACAGATGTGGAGCCGGGGCAGATTACCGAAGACCTGCGCCACTCGTATTTCGCCGACGAGCACACCGGACGCCACCCGTCGCAGGGCGAGACGGAGCCGGACGCCGATAAGTCGGAGGCATATAGCTGGGCCAAGGCGCCACGCCT
Source organism: Armatimonadota bacterium (assembly GCA_046483205.1). GTDB lineage: Bacteria > Armatimonadota > Zipacnadia > Zipacnadales > UBA11051 > JBKHJK01. The sequence continues at coordinate 7,017 of JAWODS010000393.1, forward strand.
CGGCGGAGAGCCGCATGAGGTGGGCCCGCTGGCCCGCTGGCTGGTGGCCTATCACGCGGGTGATGAGAAGGTCACCGAAGCGCTCGACGGTCTTCTGAGTGCGCTCGATGCACCGCCCGAAGCCCTGGAGTCGACACTGGGCCGCCACGCCGCCCGTGCTCTGGAGACACAGCTTGTCGCCCGGGCCATGCGCGACTGGGCGCTGGAGCTTAAGCCCGGTGAGCCCGTCTGCGCGGATTACGAGCTTCCCGACACCGCCGCCGGAACCGGCTTCGTGGGCGGTCCCCGTGGTGCTTTGATGCATCATGTTGACATCGATGATGGCGTCATATCGCGCTACCAGCTCGTTGTTCCCACCACGTGGAATGTCTCGCCCCGAGATGACAGCGATGTTCCGGGGCCGATCGAACAGGCGCTGCTGGGAACGGAGGTTGCCGACGAACAGAACCCCTTCGAGGTCGTGCGGATCGCTCGCTCCTTCGACCCCTGCCTGGCGTGTGCGGTACATCTTGTTGACGCTCGTGACAACGATCTGGGGGAGTATCGCATCCTATGACCGTTTCACGATCACGGCGAACGGTGGTCATGGGGGTCGGCAACATACTCATGGGTGACGAGGGGATCGGTGTCCACGTTATTCGCCGCCTGCAGGAACAATTTTGCGGCGATCTGGAGCTGATCGAGGGCGGGACGGTCCCCGCCCAGAGCCTCGCAAACCCCCGGACAGTGACGCACCTCGTGTTGGTGGATGCGGTGGATGCCGGGGGCCCACCGGGCGCTGTCTATCGGATCCCGGCCACAGAGATCCCCCGCTGTGCCGTCGACATGAGTGCGCATCATTTCACGCTCAGCGACACACTGACAGCCTGGCATCTGCAGGGCCTCGACATGCAAAAGGCCGTCATCATCGGCGTGCAGCCCGCAGATGTGCGACTTCGCAAAGGGCTCTCAGACACACTCACACATCGTTTCTCACAGATATGTGACGCAGTTTTATCTGAAGCCGGTCACGAAAGGATGACAGGTGAAGATGATTGCCAGCGAACCCAAGCCCATTGAGCAGGTACTTGACTATCTGGACGGGCAATCCACAGTGATTATCGCCGCCTGCACGGGATGTCCGGAAGGTTGCGAAAGCGGCGATCCGGAACAGTTATCCAGGCTCCGTGCGGGCCTCGAAGAGGCAGGCATAACGGTGCTCGAAACCGTTGACATCGATTTCCTGTGTAACAAGGCCCTTATCGCACGGCGTCTCGCGTCGCACCTTGAGGCAATAAATGAGGCGGACTCTGTCCTCGTATCTTCGTGTGGTATCGGGGTCCAGGCTGTTGCGGCCACCGTGCCGCTGCAGACACACCCGGTGCTTGACACCATTTCCCTGGGAGGCTTCCAGGGCCTGTGGCCCGGCGAAGAACGGTGCCTGGAGTGCGGCGACTGCCTGCTGCATTACACCGGCGGGATCTGTCCCAGAACCGCCTGCTCCAAGAGCCTGACCAGCGGACAGTGCGGAGGCGCTGACACCGATGGCTCGTGCGAGGTGGATCCTGAAATCGAGTGCGGGTGGATCCGCATATACGAGCGGCTGGAAGAGATCGGGCGACTGGACCTGATGGAAAGGGAGATCGAGCCGCTCGATCACCGCAACTATTCCGGAGACGTCCGGCACCGATCGACAAACTGGTGGGCCCTGGAAAATCCGGAAAAGGGTCGCCAGTTGGTCGAAGAAGGCGAATAGACACCTGTATCCGGTGACGATCCGTCCCAACACCACTCTAATCTGATGCGCGATGCTCAAAGGATGATAGCCAGATGCTCAGTGACATTGAAATCGCCCAACAGGCAGACATGCGACCCATTACAGATGTTGCCGCAGATGTCGGCATCGAGCCCAGCGAGTTGAAGCTGTACGGCGACCATATTGCGAAGGTTGATCTCGGCATCCGGGATCGTCTTGCAGACCAGGAAGACGGCAAGCTGATCCTGGTCACCGCCATTACTCCCACACCCCTGGGTGAGGGGAAGACTGTCACCACTCTCGGCCTCGGCCAGGCGATGCGCTACATCGGGGAAAACGCCATCTGTGCCATACGTGAGCCCTCGATGGGCCCGGTTTTTGGTATCAAAGGCGGAGCGTGTGGCGGCGGATATGCCCAGGTCGTGCCCATGGAAGATATAAATCTCCATTTCACCGGCGATATTCATGCAGTCGGAGCCGCCAACAACCTCCTGGCAGCCATGATCGACGCGAGTCTCTGGCACGGTAACCCGCTGGACATTGACCCGTTTTCCATATCGTGGAACCGCGGCGTTGATATGAATGATGTTGCCCTGCGCAACATGGTCATCGGCCTGGGCGGCAAGAGCGGCGGCTGGCCCCGCGAGGCCCAGTTTGACATCACCGTCGCCTCCGAGGTCATGGCCGTCCTGGCGCTCACAAACGGGCTGCAGGACATCAGAGAGCGCTTCAAACGCATCCAGGTGGCTGTGGACAGTGACGGCAACCCCGTTACGGCTGACGACATCGGAGCCGTCGGGGCGATGACCGCCCTGATGAAGGATGCCGTGAAGCCGAATCTCGTCCAGGGGCTTGACGGCGGAGCGACACTGATCCACGCAGGCCCGTTTGCCAATATCGCCGTCGGAACCAGCTCCATCGTCGCCGACCAGGTGGCCATGAAGCTGGGCGATTATGCCATCACCGAGGCGGGCTTCGGAGCCGACTGTGGCGCCGAGAAATTCTGCAACATCAAGTGCCGCGTCGCCGGATACCAACCCGCCGCCGTGGTCATCGTGGCAACCATACGGGCTTTGAAACTGCACGGTGGAGCCTTCGAGTTCAAGCCCGGCCGCAAGCCTCCCACAGAGAAGATCGAAAAGGAGAACGTCGGGGCTGTGCGGGAGGGCTGCAAGAACCTCGCCAAGCATATCGAGAATATGGGCAAGATGGGGCTTCCTACCATCGTGGCGATCAACTGCTTCCCCACCGACACGGAAGCCGAGATCGAGGCGCTGAAGGAGGAAGCCCTGGCCGCCGGAGCCACCGCCGCTGTGCCCACCCACGTGCACGCGAAGGGTGGCGAAGGTGGTGCTGACCTGGCCGAAGCGGTTGTAGCCGCCGCACAGCAGGAAAACGACTTCGAGTTCCTCTATCCCGACGACATGTCGATCAGGGAGAAGATCGAGACTATCTGCACCGAGATATATGGCGCCGCGGATGTGGAGTTCTCGACACTGGCGAAGCGCAGAATCAGGCAGTTTACCAAAGAAGGATATGACAACCTCCCGATCTGCATGGCCAAGACACACCTGTCGCTGTCCCACGATCCGTCTCTGAAGGGCCGGCCGGAGGGCTTCACAGTGCCGATCCGGGATATCCGCCCGTCGCTGGGAGCAGGCTTTTTGTATCCGCTCTGTGGCGAGATGCGGACCATGCCCGGGCTGCCGAGCTTCCCCGCGGCCCTGGATGTTGACGTGGATGAGGACGGCGAAATCGTCGGCCTGTTCTGATCAGTCGCGCTCACAAACCAGGCATCGGGAAGCAATCTGTTCCGTATCTGTTTAGCGTCACTGGAGTGCGATTGCGACAATGGTGCAGGGTGTCCGTGGGCCGGATTTACGGAGCCAGCAAACGGCGCTGCCTCCTGACGTGCATGCGGCCCCTCCGAACGACCACGACGCTCTGCGACCCTTGTTGTTGCCTTGCGGAGAGGCCGGATGTCGGCCGTCGTTTGCCAAATCCGGCCCACGGAGAATCCGCACATCAGGGCCTGGAGACATGGTTTCAATCATCGCGCTAAACAGATGCTCCGCTCCCGGGGCCAGATCACAGGAAACGGATGCCAATGGTGCGCCGGTCAAGGAATTCCAAATCGGACCCCTCGTCGCGGGTCGCTGTTGCCGGTGCCGTACTGGCTGGTGGCGAGGCCAGCCGCTTTGGAGGCGTGCAAAAGGGGCTTCTACAGGCCCGCGACGGCGTCTGTATCCTGCAGTGGCAAATTGCACAGATGCGGCAGGCGGGTATTGAGGAAATTATCATAGCCGCAAATGATCCCGACGAGCTGGCACATCTCGGCGTCCCCGTGGTGCCCGACCAGCGCACGGGTATTGGCCCACTTGCGGGCATCGAGGCCTCCCTGGCCTACTATGCCGACATCGCCGAAGCCACCATGTTCATCCCGTGTGACCTGCCTGGTCTTACGGACCACCACATCCGCGTTCTGAAAGATGCGTATATCACAGGCGAAGCACGTATCGTGATTGCCCGGACGGAGGATCATTATTTGCACCCGTTATGCGCAGTTGTGCATAACGAACTCCTCGCTCACGTCAGCCGTGCCATCAATGAAGGAACGCGGAGAGTCAGACAGGTCTGGGCCGAGGTTGGAGCAGTACATGTCGATTTTGACGATGCCCGCCCCTTCTGCAACATCAACAGCGCCGAAGACCTCAAGCGATGGCGCCAGATAAAGGAGGAAACATGATGCCTGCAACAATCAGGGCCCCTGAAGAGCTGATGGAGCCGCTGCAGAAACTCTTTGAAGCCGGCGGACGCGTTGAGGTGGTGTCGGAGGGTGACTGCTCGGTGCAGGTCAACAGCGTCGTGAGTGATGAGCCGGTGGAGGCAACCCTGACGGACCTGTACATCGGTGGATGGATCGCCTGTCCGACAGCCCTCGCCCTGGCCGCAAAGCTCAATGTGGGGCCGCGGCGAATCGGCGCGCTGTGCAACAAGCTCGATATCAAGATCAAACACTGCAGTCTGGGGTGCTTTGGATGAGTGTCCTGTGGGTCATCTGCGGAGCCGGACGGGGCGTTGGCAAGACTTACCTCGCTCAGAGACTGGTGGAGCTGCTCCCGAAAGCGCTGTACGCGAAGCTCGGGCACGGTAACAGGGATCCCGACAAGCACCCGAATTTCTTTCATGATAAAGATGCGCTCGGCAGGTTTCTGGACGACCACGCTGATACATGCGAACACCTGGTCATCGAGTCGAACGTTCACGCCCGCACCGGCGAGGGCGACATCATCATTTACATCGGTCATATAGCCGGCCAGACTGATGTGCGTGATGATGCGGACACCCTGCGGGCACAATCTGACATCCACATCCAGCCGGGAGCATCACAGGGTGACTGGCAGAGCGTGCTGGAGGGGACGCTGGACAATACGAAGCTGTGCGAGGAGGTTGGAGAAATCCTGCTCAAACAGGCGCAATTCCTCAATATCGACCGTCCGGCCGTGCGGTCCAAGGTGTGGTTCGAAATCGCGGGGCGCCGGGCATTTGGTCCGGGGCTCGCACATCTGCTGGACGGGACCCGCAAGCTCGGCAGTCTCCGTGCCGCTGCAGACGCCGCCTCCATGAGCTACCGCCACGCGTGGGGCATGATCGATGAGGCGGAACGGCGGCTGGGCAGCAGGCTCATGTCCCGGCACTCCGGTGGAGCGGACGGCGGAGGCTCAGAGCTCACCGACCGGGGTCTCCATCTGCTGGAAGTGTTCCACCGCCTGAGCACCGATGTCGCCCGCTACGCCGACGAACGCTTTGCACAGATGTATGACAGTGACGGGAGAGAAACAGATGATACCACTCGCTGAAGCCTTCGCGATCATTGATGAACAGCTTTCGGGCGTCCGCCTTCCCGCCGAAACCGTGGCAACTCAGGATGCCTGTAACCGCGTGCTGGCTGTTGATCAGACGTCCCGCCTGGACCTGCCCCCGTTCAACAAGTCTGCGATGGACGGCTATGCGGTTATGGGTGATGAACGAGATACGTACACGCTCGTGGAAACCGTCGCCGCCGGAGAGACGCCGCAGACGGCACTGAGCCCCGGTGAGGCGGTCGCCGTCATGACCGGTGCAGCCGTGCCCGAAGGGTCGGAAAAGATCATCCTGGTGGAGCACACCGACCGCGACGGCGATACCATCCGCGTGCACCGACATCCATCTCGCAGCAACATCTGCATCAGGGGCGAAGACATCGCCGCCACGGACACGGTGTTGCCCGCCGGAACGCGGCTTGCTCCTCATGACATCGCTAACCTCATCTCCTGTGGCGTGACCGAGGTGGGGGTTGTGCAAAAGCCGCGTGTGGCCGTGATCTGTACGGGCAATGAAATCGTAGATGACCCGGAAGAGCTGAAACCCGGCAGGATCATGAACGCCAACGGTCCATCGCTGCACGCCCTATCTGAGGCGAACGGTCTCGAGGTCGTGAGCGCGGTCTCCGTCGGTGATGAGCGGGATGTTATCGGGGATGCAATCGAAAAAGCCCTTACGCAGGCCGATATCGTGGTGCTGTCCGGGGGCGTTTCGATGGGAGAGTTCGATTTCGTCATCGAGGCCATGGAGGACGCCGAACTCACCGTGCACTTCACCCGGGTTGCGGTGAAGCCGGGCAAGCCCATGACCTTTGCATCCGGCGGGCAAAAGGCGGTATTCGGCCTTCCGGGCAATCCCGTGTCAGTGTATCTCACCTTTCATCTGCATGTGCTTCGGGCGGCGCGCCTGATGAGTGGTGCGAAGCCGGATTTGCACCAGCTTTCCGTCCCGCTGGCGTGTGAGTTCACGCGCAAGAAGGGCGGCCGCAGGGGATATACTCCCGGCCGGATTGACCACCAAATGCGGCTGTGGCCGGTGGAGTATCACGGCTCGGCGCACCTCCTGGCTCTCAGCGACGCCGACGGCTTTTTTGCAATACCACAGGGGGTGACAGAGCTGCCAGCCGGTGAGCGGGTGGATTTCCTGCCCCTGCTGATGCGCCTGCCATGAAAGACCGCTTCGGCCGAGAAATCAACTATCTGCGCGTGTCTGTCACCGACCGTTGCAACCTCCGGTGCCGTTACTGCACGCCTGCAGAGGGCGTTAGTCTGCTGCCCAGGGAGAAAATCCTCTCCTACGAGGAAATCCTCGACGTCGTCGTGGAGGCGGTCGCGCTCGGTGTCACCAAGGTGCGCCTCACCGGTGGGGAGCCGCTTGTCAGGCAGGACATCGTGCGGCTGGTGCAAATGCTGGCGGGCGTGGACGCCATCAAAGACCTGTGCATGAGTACCAATGGAATTCTTCTGGAGCAGTTTGCCCAACCCCTGGCAGAAGCCGGACTGCAGCGCGTGAATATCAGCCTCGACGCCATGTCCCCACAGCGCTACCGCTATATCACCCGCGGTGGGGCTGTCAGCAGGGTCCTCGCGGGCATTGACGCCGCACGGGAGGCGGGCCTTCAGCCGGTGAAGCTCAACTGCGTGGTGGAGGAGAGCGCAGACGAACCCGACGCCCGGGCGGTCGCTCGCTTCGGGAGGGAAAACGACCTCCCCGTCCGCTTCATCCCGCGCATGGACCTGCAGGAGGGTATCTTTTCCACCGTTGATGGTGGCACCGGCGGGGAGTGTGACACCTGCAACCGCCTGCGCCTTTCCGCCGACGGTTTCATCCGGCCCTGCCTCTTCTCCGACCTGGCATACAGCGTTCGAAAGCTCGGCGCGGCGCAGGCGCTGAAGACCGCAATACAAAACAAGCCCCGCCGGGGCACCAGTTGCGAGCAGTGCTACATGAGACGTATCGGAGGGTGAATATGGAAAGACTTTCTCACACCGACAGCGACGGGCGCGCCCGCATGGTCGATATCGGCGGCAAAGACCCACAGCGACGCATCGCAACGGCGCGCGGCCATATCGCCCTGTCCGAAGAGACGCGCGACCTCATCAGAGAAAACGAGATGAAGAAGGGCGACGTGCTCACGGTAGCGCAGGTTGCCGGCATCCAGGCCGCAAAAAACACTCCGCAGCTTATCCCCCTGTGTCATCCCCTCTCCCTCGACGAGGTGGATGTCCGGATAGAGCCTGACAGTGAGGGGATTACCGCCACCGCCACGGTCGCCTGCACGGGCCGCACGGGCGTTGAAATAGAGGCACTGACGGCGGTCACCGTCGCACTGCTGACCGTCTATGACATGTGCAAAGCCGTTGACAGCAGCATGGAAATTGGTGAAATCACGCTTCTGGAGAAAGTGAAAAGCGATGTCAGAGATTGAGGTCATTTCTACCAACATCTCCGAACAGAAGGGCACGGTGAAGAGGCCGGTCGAGCAGGTGACCGTGGATCAGCACGGCTTCGTGGGCGACGCCCATGCCGGCCCGTGGCACCGGCAGGTCAGTATTCTTAGCGCCGAAAGCATCCAGTGGTTTAAACGCAGGGCGGACATTGACATTTCACCCGGTGAATTTGCCGAGAACCTCACCATCCGCGGCGCCGACCTCTGTGCCGCATCAATCCTCGACCGCTTCAATATCGGTACGGTAGCCCTTGAAGTCACCCAGATCGGCAAGGAGTGCCACGGGGACGACTGCGCCATCTTCCAGAAGGTTGGGAAATGCGTCATGCCCACGGAGGGCCTCTTTTGCCGGGTTCTCAGGGGTGGTCTTATTCATCCCGGAGACACCGGTGAATACCTCCCAAAGACGCTCGACATCCGTGTCATCACCCTCAGCGATAGGGCGGCGAAGGGCGAATATTCCGACGAAAGCGGCCCCCGCATCCGCGACCTGCTCCACCAACACTTCGAGGAAACCCGGTGGCGGATCGATGTGCAGATATCCATCCTGCCTGACGAGGCGCGTGAGCTCGAGTGGACACTGCACGAGCTGCGCAACGAGCGCGCCGACATCATCATCACCACCGGCGGCACCGGCGTAGGACCCCGCGACATCACGCCCGATGTCGTGAGACGTATCTGTGACAGGACGGTTCCTGGGATCATGGAGATGATCCGCGTCAAATACGGAGCTGAAAATCCCAACGCGCTGCTGAGCCGCAGTCTGGCAGGAGTGGCCGGGGATATGTTGATCTATGCCCTGCCCGGCAGCGTGAAGGCCGTGGAGGAATATATGGCGGAGATCCTACTGACACTGGAGCACATGATGCTGACGGCGAAGGGGCTGGACGTGCATTGAGCGGCACAAATGGGCAGGACAGGCGGATTTGCACGGTACAGGCGACCCGTCTCCCCTCCTCCGGGGAAACGCCGGTCACGGAGTCTGTAAAGCTCGCTGTTGAGGGACAAGCCCTGTTGTACGTGGACGGGGAGCCGGTGCGCGAATTCCGCTGCACTCCCGGGAATCTGGAGGCACTGGCCCTCGGCCATGTCGTCAGCAGCGGGATGGTCGCGGATGTGAATGAGGTCGCCGAAATCAGTGTTTCCTCTCAAAATCCGCCGGAGATTGCACTGCAAACCGCTCCAGGTGGCGGCAGCGACGTACATGAAACGAGTGATGCTTCGGTGAGCGAGGAGCGCCTGCTCATCGGTGCCGATGCGCTTCGGGAGGTGACGGGCCGCCTGGGCGCAGCGCAGTCAATCTTTCCCCAAACCGGCGGGACGCACGCCGCGGGCATCTTTGGCGCGGATGGAGAGAGGGCTGCGTTCGCCGAAGATGTGAGCCGATCAAATGCGCTGGACAGAGTGATCGGGATCGCGCTGCAGAAGGGCCTGTCATTGCCTCATCACGGTGTGGCTCTCTCGGGGCGGGTGAGCTCCGAGCTCGTCGGCAAATGTGCCCGCGTCGGCATCGGGATCATTGCTGCAGTGTCTTACCGACAACTTTTCCTGAAGGATCAATTAAAGGAATTTTATTGATATTTAGCCAAGCTTGTTTTCCATTTGCCATTGATTGCTGGGCGTATGGCCTATGATTTACGCTGTATTGGTGCTTGAAGAGGCAGAGGCTCAAAGTTTCCCTGTTTGGCCCTTTATC
>JAWODS010000409.1:0-12098 GCA_046483205.1 Armatimonadota bacterium
CAGCCGTCGGCACGGAATGCCTGCACGTAATACGCATCTGCGCCGCGATCCGCGACATATCCGGCGATCTTCAGCAGGCCCTGTTCATCCACCAGCTCCGGGTGCCAGGTGGTGCGAAACTCATGGGCGACACCGCTTTCGACGACGACCTCCACGCTTTCGGCGGTCGGTTCGCCACTTCGCGCCACTCGTGTGATCGCTTCATAATCTTCGAAAAGAGTCTTGACGTCCATCGCCACGTAGTCAATATGCCCGCCGGCAAGCACGGACTTCAGCCGCGAGGGCGAGAAGCCGTTGGTGTGCAGAGCGATGTCATAGCCGAGGTCGCTCAACATGGCAGCGGCAGCGGCGAGACCGTCCTGGAGCGTCGGCTCGCCGCCGCTGAAGACCACGGCGTCCAGAAACCCATGGCGCTCGGTGAGCATATCAAGCACTTCGGCGGAATCGAGGAGATCCTCGCGCTGGCTGGGGATGAGGTCCTGGTTGTGGCAGTACCGGCAGTTGTACGGGCAGCCCTGAAGAAACAGCACCGCCGACAGATGCCCGGGGAAATCAAGCGTTGTCATCGGCTGCATGCCACCGATTGTTATGGGCAGCCTGCGGTCAGACATTTTCAAATATCCAGGCGCGTCTGGCCGGAGCTGTCGGGAATGCCCGCAGGCGGTTCATGGTAGCTGATCCGTTCGGCGTGCTCGCTTTGCTTGCCGTCGTTCCACTGTGACACCGGACGGTAGTAGCCCATCACCCGCGTCCAGATTTCGCACGGCTGCCGCTCGGAGTTGGTCAGAGTGATTTCTTCGAGGTCGCCCCCCTCATCAGCCACTTTACTGCGCTTTTCGGCCTTCAGCTCTGCGTCGCACTTCGGGCAGAACGGCTGCTCGCCCGAAATGTAGCCGTGTTTGGGACAGATGGAGAAGGTCGGCGTGATGGTGAGATACGGAATGCGGAACTGCTGCAAACAGCGTCGCACGAGGTTCTTACAGGCTTCCGCACTCGAAAGCTGCTCTGGCATGTACAGGTGAAAGACCGTGCCGCCGGTATAAAGCCCCTGGAGCTCTTCCTGGTGCTGCAGCGCCTCGAAGGGATCGTCGGTGTAGCCCACCGGAAGCTGCGTGGAATTTGTGTAATACGGCGCGTCGCCAGAGCCGGACTGCGCAATATCCGGGAAGCGCTTTTTGTCTTCACGGGCAAACCGGTATGTCGCGCTTTCGGCGGGCGTCGCCTCCAGGTTATAGAGGTTGCCGGTCTCCTTTTGATATTCCACGAGCTTTGCCCGCATGTGCTCCAGAAGCTCCACGGCGAACTGCCGCCCGCGGGGATCGGCGATATCGTATTGGCCGCCGGAGAAGTTTTCGACACATTCGTTGACACCGTTGATGCCGATGGTACTGAAGTGATTGCCGAGGCTGCCCAGGTACCTGAAGGTATATGGGAGCAGGCCGTTTTTGATGATCCGGTCCACGGTCTTTCGCTTGATTTCCAGGGAGGTCTTCGCCATGTCCATCAGATCGTCCAGTCGGCGGTACAGCTCCTCACGGTTTCCTGCGGCGAGGTGCCCCAGCCGGGCGCAGTTGACCGTCACCACACCCAGGGAGCCGGTCTGCTCGGCAGATCCAAACAGACCGTTGCCGCGCTTCAAAAGCTCCTGCAGATCAAGCTGCAGGCGGCAGCACATGGACCGCACCATCCCCGGGTGCAGATCGGAGTTCAGGAAGTTCTGGAAATACGGGGTGCCGTACTTGGCGGTCATCGCAAAAAGCCGCCGGGCGTTTTCCGTGTCCCACTGAAAATCTTTGGTGATATTGTAGGTGGGAATGGGGAAGGTGAATATGCGGTTGCGCCGGTCGCCCTTCGTCATCACTTCCAAAAAGGCCCGGTTGATCATGTCCATTTCGTCCTGCAGCTCGCCGTAGGCGAAATTTACCGCCTGTCCGCCGACCGTCGGCGTCTCGTTGGCGAGGTCCTCCGGGCAGGTCCAATCAAGAGTGATGTTGGTAAACGGCGTCTGCGTGCCCCAGCGGGAGGGGACGTTGAGGTTATACACAAACTCCTGCACGTGCTGCAGCACCTGCTCGTAGGAAAGCTCGTCGGCGCGGACGAAGGGTGCAAGATAGGTGTCAAAAGAGCTGAACGCCTGTGCGCCCGCCCACTCGTTTTGCAGCGTGCCCAGGAAATTGACCATCTGCCCCACGGCGCTGCTGAGATGCTTCGGAGGACCGGCCTCTATCTTTCCGGGTACGCCGTTGAAGCCGGTGGTCAGGAGATTCCGCAGCGACCATCCCGCACAATACCCCGACAGCATATCGAGATCGTGGATGTGCAGATCGCCGCTGCGGTGCGCCTGCCCGATATTGTCGGGATAGACTTCAGACAGCCAGTAGTTTGCGGTGACCTTCCCGGCGACGTTGAGGATCAGCCCACCCAGAGAATAGCCCTGGTTGGCGTTGGCGCGGACTCGCCAGTCCGCCTCTTCGAGGTATTCATTCACCGTGCCGATGGCGTCAACGAGGACCTTTTCATCATCACGCATCCGCCGGCGCCTGTCGCGATAGACGATGTAGCTTCGCGCCGTTTCCATGTAGTCGGCGTTGATGAGGGTTTGTTCGACGATGTCCTGGATATCTTCGACGTGGGGGGCATCGTCCCAGGCGCGATACTGAATCACTTTGAGCACGCGAGCGGTGAGCTCGTCAGCTTCCTCTTCGCCAAACTCTTCTGTGGCCTTCCCGGCCTGCAGGATAGCCTGCCTGATGCGGGAGCTGTCGAATGGGACACGGGAACCGTCGCGCTTGATGACCTCCGGGACCTGAAGTGCCGCCGTGGCAGTCATTACAAAAACTCACCCTCCGCGAATTCTGATAGACGAACCGGTGCCGTGGTGATTTCTGCGGTGTATGCTGTGTTTGCGAGCGTTGCTGGAATGTATTGTGTTTTCAGTCGCGCCCTTGCATACCGTGGCCGGAAACTGCGGGGAGGAGGCCGCTGGCCGAGTGCCGCTTTCATTCGACTGCCAGACCCCAGTACTTCTCCCGCGAAAAGTACCGACGACGATGGCATCTTCCGATGCCGCCCGTGGCAGGTCTTCGGACTCGTGGGCCTGTGTGCCTACTTGCCGCTGCTTCCCGGCAGAGCCAGTGCATAAATGCGGCGTTCGTTCCCACTCACCGCTGCGGGGCAGTTCCGGAGTCTCACCGGATTCCCTTCAAAAGCAACAAGCCCGTCATTCGAGACGGACCGTGCCACCGCGGACAATTGCATTATATAGAGACCGTTGACGGCCTGTCAACGAATTAGTTATGAAGATTTGTGCAACATTCCCAAACAAATCTTGCTAAGCACTGTACATTTTTTGGCGGATTGCAACAGCCTTGCAGCCTCCGGAACTGCACAGATATATCCATAATGTCCGCCAGATCCTCCGCAGTTGGCCTTCTGAATCTATCAATGCTATAATGCGCGGACAGAATCAGGAACAGGTGCGTATCTTTGCGGCACGGCAAAAGAAATTCTCGACGAAACGAAGGCCCGTGCGTGCAGCCGTCGAATTCTAACAGTGATGCACGTCTTTGAAACTTCCGGCGTACCGTGAAGGCTTTAACAGCAGCACGGGCGCAAACCCACAGCCAAAAGGACGTCAAAAATGCGTGGCTTAGCGATCAGACGCACAATCGTCACGTCACTTCTGATATCAGTTTTGCTTATCCCCGTCATCGGATGGTGTTCAGACGAGCTCCAGAAACCATCGCGGGAGATGTTCGAGGCCGTTCCGCGGTTTGGAGCCAGCCTTTTTGCGGGTGCAAAAGCGCCCTCCGACACCGACCAGCAATCCGCGGCCTCTGCATCGCCGGTGCCTGCGGGATACGTTCTCGGCCCCGCAGATGCGCTGACGCTGGAGGTATGGGCGCGGGATTTCAAGCACATTGACGAAGAGCTTATCGTCAGCCCGGACGGCAAAATAACCCTCCCGCAACTCGGGAAGCTGTCCGTCAGCGGCCGGTCGCTGCAGGAGGTCCGGGAGACCCTGCGATCCCGATATGGCAGGGTGTTCGCCGAACCGGATGTTGCGCTCGAGGTCTCTGCACAGCGCACGGTCGAGATATACGTGACCGGCGATGTGGTAAGCCCCGGAAAGTATCGGCTGTCCGGTATGGCGACGGTGCTGCGGGCGCTGTACGAAGCGGGCGGCCCCTCCGAGATCGGGTCATACCGAGACATTCGGCTCCACCGGCCGGGACGTCAGGATGAGACCATCGATCTTTACCAGTATCTGCTGCACGGTCAGGGCAACGTGGATATGCTGCTGAACTCCGGGGACACGGTTTTTGTTCCTCCGCTGCAGGCGGAGGCGGCCGTGCAGGGAGCCGTTCGCCGCCCCGCTCGCTATGAGCTGGATGCCGGTGCCACCATCGAGACACTCATAAAGATGGCGGGCGGGTTGCAATCCACGGCATACGGCCCGGTGGTGCAGTTGTGGCGCACCTCCAACAGCAAAGAATGGATACTGCAGACGGTTGATGCCGCCGATCCCGAAAGCCGGGATCTGGACGTCCCCGTCAGAGACGGCGATATGCTCATCGTCGAAGAGATACTCCCGGGCGGTGACAACGTCGCCAAAGTGTACGGCGCCGTCAAGCGCCCCGGGTATTATCCTGTCCACGCAGAAACCACCGTCGGCTCGTTGCTGAGTGCCGCTGAGGGTCTGGCCAGTCGTGCTCACATGGGGCAGGGCGTGCTGACACGGCTTGACGAGCAGCGGCACGTGCAGATGACCACCTTCGATGTTCGCAAGCAGTATTACGGCGGCGCGGAAGAGCAGATCCCCGTCAGGCCGAAGGACTGGGTGCGCATCTTTTATCAGGACGAGGTGGAGCCCGACCAGACCGTGCAGGTCGAGGGAGCCGTCAAAAATCCCGATACCTATGAGTGGATGGAGAACATGCGGGTCAGCGACCTGGTGATGCAGGCCGGTGGCCTGGTGCCCAGCGCCTACACTGATCGCGCAAATCTGCTGCGGCTCACACCGGCGCAGAGTTACGAAATGGTGCCTGTAAATCTCCGTGCAGCGCTTGATGGCGATACGGAGGCCGACATCGTCCTGAAGCGAGGCGACATCCTGCAGGTGAAGCTGCAGGAGGAGGCCCGTGAGAAGGCGACGGTGCATATCGCGGGCTTTGTGCGCAATCCGGGTGACTACACGCGGTACGAGGGCATGAAAGTATCCGATCTTATCTTTGAAGCGGGCGGCCTCAAGCCCGGCGCAGGCCCGACCGTCGAGGTTATCCCCGGGCGCTACGAGGGACGTCCGGACGCCCGGAAGTTGGCCCTGCGGGGTGAGCCCGGCAATTATGAAGTCAGCCCGGACATGAAGCTGGCCGATGATGACACCGTTGCGGTGGCCGGCCGCGGTGATTTTAGCGCAAAGGCCAACCTGGTTGCCGTCGAAGGACAGGTCAAACACCCCGGAGCCTACGCGATTAAGAGTGCTCCCAGCGGGCGGGATTACACCGTTTATGACCTGCTGCAGGAAGCAGGTGGTCTGCTGGAGGATGCCAATATAAACGGCCTGGTCGTCTATCGCCTGCGCGACATTTCCATCGCAAAGGCCCAGTCCGAAGACCTCGAGCGGGTGCTTTCCTCCGTCAATCGAGAAACACGGCAAAAGCCCTTCCAGGTTGACGAGGACCAAAAGCAGCAGGCGATGGGAGCCACCGTCGCCGGCAGCATCCAGTCGGTCCTCAGCACCGACAGCTCGGTCAATATCGTGCTGCCGCCGCACCCGGTCAGAGAGTCCGACTGGGTCACGGCCATCCCGGTTGACGGCCAGAAGCTTCTGGACACAAAGGGCGAATCCAGTGATCTCGCCCTCAGCCCCGGTGACACAGTTTTCGTCCCGCGCATCGTCAATACGGTGACAGTGCTCGGGGCCGTGCCACGTTCCGGTGCGGTGCCGTATGTTGAGGGATCAACGTGCGGGGATTATCTGGAAGAATCAGGTGGCCTGCGCGAGGATTCCGCGTCCGAACGGATGATTGTTGTGCACGCCAATGGTGCAGCGGCCCCGGTGGACAAATCCGCCGCAATTCAGCCAGGTGATGTCATCGTCGTCCCAACCAAGCACATTGTCCGAACCGTGCGTACAGAGGGCAAGTGGGAACAGTGGCTCAAGGGTATGGTCGGGCTGGTTACCGCGGCCCTGGTGTTTTAGATGGTATCCAATGAAGCTCAGATGACGGCAACAGCCGTGCCAATACAGGTGGGTGTCGTACCCGATGCGTAGTAGAGGCACGTTCAAAATATTGGAGAATCTGGCGGTCTGGCATGTGCTGATTATCGCATTCGTCGGTGCCCTGCTTATCGGCCTGCTGGTGGCGTTTTTGTGGCCGAGCACATACCGGGCGTACAGCTCTTTTCTTCTCCCGGACAGCCGTCTGAATGCAGCCTCCGGCGCCGGACAGAATGTCAACCTCGATGTCGGGGATCCCCAGCAGAAACAGGACCGCCTCTGGACGGTCATCGTCAGCCGGTCGCTGCGAAAGAAGCTCGTGCAAAAGCACGACCTGGATGAGAAGTTCGGTGTGGAGGTCGGCTATGCCGTTGATATGCTCGAATACATCACACGGGTCGAAACCATCGGTGGCGGCGGGCTGAAAATCATCTGCACCCTGACCGGATCGAAGCAGTTCCCATTGGGTCTCGGCCATCCACTGAGTGAAAAGGAGGCGCGGGAGCTGTGCGCTGAGCTGGCCAACAGCTACCTCGAAGAGCTGGACGACTTCGTGCGCGAGACCAATGTGGCCACCGCGCAGAGACAGCGCAAGCTGCTGCAGCAAAGCAAAGAGGAAGTCGAAACGGAGCTTCAGAACACTGAACAGCGCCTGCAGCAGCTTCAGGAGCAATTCGACTTGATCGACCCCGACAGCAAGACCAGCCGCGTGGTTCAGCGTATTCTATCGGTCCAGCAGGCGGCCGACAACGCCTCGGCGGAAGTTGATGACACCGCCACCGCCCTGCGCGAGGCACGCTCTCAACTGGACCAGGTGGATGCCCGCCGCGTCGCCTCTCAGGCGAAGATGCGCAACCCCGTCATCTCGAATCTCGAGGCGGAACTGGCCGAACTGCAGGTGGAGCTTGCAACGGAAATGGCCTCCGGAAAAACGGCCAATAACCGGGATGTACAGCAGATCCAGACAGCCATCGACAATATCAAGCAGCAGCTCCGGAGTGTCGAAGCCGAAGTGTTGAAAGAGGCCAGCGAGCAGGTGAATCCCGCCTACGACGAGGTGGTGGGGAAAGTCGTGAATCTGGAGGTCGCCCTGGCCGGAGCAAAGGCCCGGCAGGCGAAATATGCCAGCCTCAAGTCATCTGCGCAGGCCGAACTTTCGATGCTTCCAGCCATTGCGCGTGATTATGCGGCTATCAAGCGGGAGCAGACCGTGCAGTCAAACCTCCTCACCTCACTGACCGAATCGCTGGCACAGGCGCAGCTTCAGGAAAGAACCGCTCGCAGCTCCGATATTTTTACAGTCCTCGACCGTGCGGAGGCACCCTCACGGCGCAGCTCGCCCACCACCTGGGTGGTCGTACTTGTCACCTTTATCGTCCTGTTTGTGGGCTTTGGCCTGCTGCTGGTCGATAAGCGGCTCTTCGGCATATACCGGTAATCTGCCGGTTTTCTGCCTTCTATCAGGCACTCTCTATCCCCCTTGACAGCTCGATGATTGCGTGTTACCTTTTGCAAAATCGTAACACGCCCTCGATTGAGGACGTTTTCAAACGGGCTATCGGGTGACAGGGAGTGGGTACAGTGAGGTCAAATCAGAGTGGTTTCACCCTCATCGAACTGCTGGTAGTCATCGCAATCATCGCCATTCTGGCGGCGATTCTTTTCCCGGTTTTTGCACGAGCCCGCGAGAAGGCCCGGCAGACGCAGTGTCTGAGTAACATGAAGCAGCACGGGCTGGCGGCGATGATGTACGTACAGGATTATGACGAGCGGTTTGCCCCGATTCCAGAGTGGAAGGGGCGATACGACCCGTATATTAAAAACCGCGAGCTGTGGAAATGCCCCAGTCGCCCGGACCTGCCGTGGTTTTACGGTCATGGCTATAATATCGGCGCTCCTGCATTCGCACCCACCTGCGATCCAGTCGTGCCCGGTGTGGACGGAAAGTCGATGGCAGCGATCGAGAGCCCCAGTTACAAGATCTTCAGCGTCGAATGGGACCGCTGTGTCGCGGGGCCGCCAATCGGTCCCCCCGGGCTATTTCGGGGCGATGCGCTGTGCTTCTGGGCCGTCTGCCGGATACACAATGAGGGCTCAAATATCCTGTTTTGCGACGGGCACGCCAAGTGGCTGAAGCCCGAACAGTTCCACAGCAGCACCGATCACGCCGATGACTCGGGCAATCCCGTGCCCTCGGATGCGCAGCCGGTGCCCGAGGAGACCTGGCGTACATACTGGGACACGTCCTATGATGTGAATTAGAGCGCTCGATGGACGCCCACCTGCCGAAGACACGTTATCACACATCCACCAAAGAGGCTTGAAGATAATGCGAGATAATCCCGAAGTCCTGGCCGATGATATCAACCTTCTCCGCGCCTTCCACGGCCATCTGGGCCCCTGGGCGTTTGCAGGGATGAGAATGGGACGATACGCGCTGCAGCAGATTGATGCGGAGCCACATTTCGGCGTTGAGGCAGAGGTGTGGTGTCCGGGCGAGACACCCAAATCCTGCATGATGGACGGCATCCAGTTTTCCACCGGCTGCACGCTGGGGAAGCAGAATATCAAACACCATGTATCTGAAGAGGTGAAGGCGCGCTTCACAAATACGGACACCGGAGACAGCATCACGCTGCAGTTGAAACCACAGGCCATTGGCCGCGCCGTCGAAGAAATGCACCTCAAAACCGACGAAGACGGTGCGGCGGTCATCAACGCCATGTCCGACGACGAGCTGCTGGAAACAGTGAATGACGCCTGACGCAGCGCCGTCATTTCAGCACCGTCTTTGACACCCCACAGCCCGGCCATCCGGCCCGGGCTGTTTTCATTTGTTTGCGTCCACGACTCCCTGAAGCTGTCGTCTCCCCCCCGCAGTGGTCACCACTTCAACCGTGTGGACCTTTCTCCCCTTCTTTTGGTGGAGCTCGAAGCCGTGGAATATGTCGTGGAACAGTGGTTCGGGGCAAAAATACATAACAAAAAACATTAATAATATACCAAAAAGCAGGAATCAATAGCGGAGGAGTAAAAGAAGAGGAATATCGCGCTCTGTTTCGGCTCTTCGAGGCCGCCGAGGCGGGGAGAATAGATACTGGAGGTGGCCACAATGCGTTCGACAGGTGTTTTCATTGTATTGGTCGTCTTTTGCGCATCTGCTGTTGCGCAGATGCCGCAGATCGACGTGTACTACGACACAGCGTCGGACCTGCTGGCTCAGAGAATGGAGCTGGCCGAAGATCACTACGACTATGGTAAGGCGGCGTGCGAGACTTTCTCCGAATACGCGCGCGGGGAGTTCCGGCTCACGGATGCGGAGTTCGAGCTGCAGCGCGCAATCGAGTTTGGACTGCCCCCCGATCATCCGGCTGCACAGTACCTCCGCGACGGCGTCGCGGAGGTGCGAGCGACGATGGAGGAGTGGGGAACCGACGAGGACGAAACCCAGGCGGCCGAAGCATGGTGGAAGCGCATATATGATCAACACTCCAACGAGTTTGCCGGACAGATACTGGAGTGGATCGAACAGGACGCCATGATGAACACCGAAGAGGCCTACTGGATGCCTACGTACATGCGGCGTGTCGTGATCCCCGAACTCGAACAGTTCAAGGAGAACTATCCCGACAAAGCGGCCTTCGCCGAGCTGGTGCCCAGAGCCGGGGAGAAGGTTGGCGCCTCGTGGACGAGGGCGGCAGAAGAAGACAAGGACATGGACTGCTATGACTGGGTTGACAAGGTCATCAATGATGCAAACGAAGCCATGGGCCAGTACGTCCTCGACAGCCTCAAGGAGCTTGAGACCGCCGGAAAACAGCAGATCATGGCCGAGGACGGTGAGGGATATCCGACCGACGCCATCGCTGCGCTGGACACCGCCCGTGTGATCCTTGACAACCAGCCGGACAACGCCATGGGCAAGAAGATCCATGACAAGGCCATGGAGGCCATCCACGCCTTCTGGGACGAAAACAAGTTCAAGATCGAAGAAATGCGCATGCCCGCAGACAAGATGCCCGACGACACCGAGATACACCAGGCGATGCAGACGGCCTATGCAGAAGAAGCCGCCGACCAGGGCTGGAATGACCAGGTTCTGCGACTGGTCGTCACCAGCGATTTCGCCGAAAGCTGGGAGGCCTGGTGGATCGGCAATACCCTTCATGCCGGATACTTCAAGCGCATCACCGGAGCCGTTACAGTCCAGCAGGAAAGTGGCTGTGCGGTTATGCTCTGCCTGTTTCGACAGCAGCGGCAGGATGATGGCAGCTTTGGCGACATGTACCTCGGCAAGGTCATCGACAGCTATCCGATCCTGGAGGAAAACGTCGACGCTGCCGCAGCCGCAGAGTAAACTCGGCAGGGGCGGCGGACAATCCAGCCGCCCCTTCAAGTGATATCGTCTGACCCCGTAATGTAAATGCGGGAGGATCATCTGCGCCGAAGGCAATTGCAGGGAAGGGGATGGAAGCAATGAGACATGTAGGTGTTGTTTTAAGCGTTGTGTGCCTGCTTGCAACAGCAGGTGTCGTTCTGGGGGATGTTCACGTCAACGTTCCCTCTGACTACCCAACCATCCAGGCGGCAATTAACTCCCTCGATCCAGCAGATTTGAATCGGATCTACCTGGCGCCGGGAGTGTACAACGAGTGCATCACTGTGGACAGGGCGGTGATTATCATCGGCCATGGTGAAGACACGATTCTCCGGGCCCCACGGGGCTCGACAGAACCGGTCATTACGGTTATTGAACTACCTGAAGACAATGACAGATTTGCTCTGAAGGATGTTTTCGTCAAGTGGTGTGCCAACAGCCAGGGAGCGATCGTGTGTAAAGAGAACAGTTGGAGTGTGATCGAAAAATGCATCATCACCGGCAGTGCCAGTGCCGGAATCCATACCTACTTCGCCGCGGGCGTGATGGTGAAAGATTGCAACATCCATAAGAACGCCGGTCACGGTGTCGAGATGTGGATGCCTGCCGGTCAAAGAAACCACATCGTCGAACGCTGCGATATTCATCACAACGGCAAGCGAGGGGTATGGATAACCCTCCCGGGCGGTCTCGGTTCAGGCGGAGAGCTGCCAATGACTCGGGTGAGCAACTGTGTAATTCGCAACAACAGTGGCGGCGGCGTCGAACTGCTTAATGAGCTGCAAGCGAGGATCCGCTACTGTACGATTGTTCAGAATAACGCCCCCACCGGAGCAGGTATCAGTGTTTTGGGACCGGGAAAACCCCGGGTCGAATATTGCATTGTGGCCTCCAACGTGACCGGCGAGGGGATCTTTGTCGCATCGGCTGCCACGGCTGTCGTGTCCCATTGTGACTTTTTCAACAACCAGGGCGGAGCCTGGTCGGGTGCGGACTGCCAGTATGATAGCAGTACGTGCTTCTCCGAAGATCCTCTTTTTGCAAATCCCGCCGGGGGAGACTATCACCTCAAATCCACCGCAGGACGGTGGGACCCGGCGGAAGGCATCTGGGTAAACGATGCTGTGACCAGTCCCTGTATTGATGCCGCA
Source organism: Armatimonadota bacterium (assembly GCA_046483205.1). Lineage (GTDB taxonomy): Bacteria > Armatimonadota > Zipacnadia > Zipacnadales > UBA11051 > JBKHJK01. The sequence goes on from JAWODS010000409.1 coordinate 11,753, forward strand.
GCACAGGCCGAGGACATTGGCGCGGAGCCCGATCCAAACGGCGGAATTCCGAATATCGGTGCATACGGCTGGACGACAGAGGCCTCAAAAACACCACCGGACGGAACGGGACGCGACAAGGGCAGAGACCAGGGCAAGGAGAAGCCCGAAGAAGGCACGGACCGCAAGATCCGGCAGCGTCCGAAACCGGGGCGCTGAGATCTGCAGAGAAGGGACAATTCACACCAGGCCGCACGGGTATGCTGTGAAGGTCAAAAATCACGGGCGGGGAACCTTCAGAGTACGAGATTTCAGAATGTAGCGCAGCTACAATGCACCAGGCTGGAGGAATTCCCGTGCGGCATTC
>JAWODS010000422.1:0-4147 GCA_046483205.1 Armatimonadota bacterium
TCACCACCGCTTCTGGGCGGAGGCCGGGACCGGCAAAGTGCTGGCGGGCGAGGTCTCCTCGGTGAATGATGATGTGGCGGATAATGTCTTCATACCCGAGATGCCGCGCTTCCCGGAGCCCGAAGAGGATGAGCCGCCAGTGCATCTTTTGTGTAATGAATACAACAAATTTCTTTCCTAGACCACCGATTATGTGTCCAAAAGCAGGAGTGGAACAATGAGCGACCGGCGCCCGAATATTATCTACATCATGAGCGACGATCACGCCTCACACGCCATCAGCCATTACGGCAGCGTGATCAACGAAACGCCGAATATTGACCGGATTGGCGAGGAGGGCGTACGGTTCGATAACTGCTTTTGCACCAACTCCATTTGCGCCCCCTCCCGCGCCACGATTCTCGCCGGCACCTACAGCCACATCAACGGCGTGCGCGACCTGCGGGATGACATCGACAACCGCCAGATGACCTTCCCGAAGCGCCTGAGTGAGGCGGGCTACCAGACGGCCATGATCGGCAAATGGCATCTCGGACAGGGACCGCTTCACTGCCCCACCGGCTTCGATTACTACAACGTACTGCCCGGACAGGGGCTGTATCACGACCCCGAGTTCATCGAGATGGGTGAAAAGAAGGTCTATGACGGCTATGTCACCGACCTCATCACCGACTTCTCGCTGGACTGGCTGCAGCAGCGCAGTGACGATTCACCGTTCTGCCTGCTGTGTCACCACAAGGCCCCACACCGCCGCTGGGAGCCGGATGAAAAGCACATGCACATGTACGAGGATATTGACATCCCCGAACCACCGACCTTTGATGATGATTACTCCAACCGCTCCGAGGCCGCGAAAGCTGCACAGATGACCGTCGAACATCATCTGACTCCCGAAGACCTCAAGCAGGATCCGCCGCCCGGACTATCCGGCCAGGAGCTCAAGAGCTGGAAGTACCAGCGCTATATCAAGGACTACCTGCGCGTGGTGGCCTCCATTGATGACAACGTCGGGCGGATGCTGGATTATCTGGATGACGAGGGTCTGACCGAAAACACCATCGTCATCTACACCTCGGACCAGGGCTTCTTCCTGGGCGATCACGGCTGGTATGACAAGCGGTTCATGTACGAGGAGTCGCTGCGGATGCCCTTCCTGGTGCGCTATCCCGAAGAGATCGAAGCCGGCAGTGTGAACGATGACATCATTCTCAATACCGACTTCGCCCCCACCTTCCTCGATTACGGGGAGGCGGAAGATCTGCCGATCTGCCAGGGCGAAAGCATCCGGCCACTGCTGCAGGGACGCACCCCGGGCGACTGGCGAGAATCGATGTATTACCGCTACTACATGCACTGCGACCGCTCGCACAACGTCTATGCGCATTACGGTCTGCGGACGAAGCGATACAAGCTCATTTTCTATTACAAAGACGATCCCGGTCCACGCGAATGGGAGCTGTTTGACCTGCAGGACGACCCCATGGAGCTCAATAATGTGTACCATGATCCGGCATACGGCGATGTGGTCAAAGAGCTGACCGCAGAGCTGACCCGCCTGCGCGATGACGTCGGCGACCACGAGGACCCCTGGGACCCGATGGAGTAAGAGCTATCTCCGGGACGCAAAGCTCTCAATACAAAAAGACGCCCTCGATATCAAGGGCGTCTTTTTTTCGTCTGATATTCCTGTGCCTGCCGGTTATTCGCTTATCGCCGCGCAATCGACGGAGACGTCGGCGTTCTCATCCGGCTCGAAGCTGAGCAGCCGCTCTGTTCCTCCGAAGGTGACGCCGACGGCGGTGTCGGATACCGGCTCGACCACGGGCGCATCGGCACTCTCCTGATACGGTACGATGACGGTGAGGAAGTTCATCTGTGATCTCGGCGTTTCGTGCGAAATCCAGATATGATTCGCGGCCTGGGCGTCGGGAAGGTTCTTCGCTCCCTTGGCCCACTTGTCGGATCTGCTGACATCCTCGCCGGTGATCGGATTGACCATCCCCTCGCCGCCGGGGAGGTTTTTGTATGTCAAATCATCCACGTGGGCGCAGTGCTGGACGGCCACGTTCACCTCGTCCATAGCGTAGCTGATCCGGAAGCTGTCTTCGTCGAACTCCAGCGGCACCTCCGGAATCATGTGATAGAGCCACTGGAAGGTCCCCGGGTCGACATCATCCGCCATCTGCAGTTCATCGAAGACCACGAAGTAGGCGTTATCAACAAACAGCACGTGGCGGACGAATTTGCCCATATCGGTGTCCGGGCCGTAGGCGGCGGTTGCGTCACCGGCCCAATATACGTAATTATCACCGCGGTCGAAAGCGATGACACGGCCATACGGGCTGTTGCCATGCTGCTTGGCCGCAAGCTGCTCCTGGCCGTTCACCAGGCAGGTGTTGTGGCTCATGGTGTGGTTGGCGAACCAGCTTCGGTTGGAGGTGTTGCCACCACCGACGGCGACCGTTTTGCCGAAGGCGTGGATATCGAAGGCGTTCTCATTGCGGAAGGAGTGCCCATACCCGCCGCGCGGTCGGCAGTGGAAGGTCATGCTCACGGCCTCCCGCTGGGCCTCCAGGTCGCTGGGTGGCGCGGAGCTTGCGGTCACCCAGCCCTCAAGGTCAAACAGCTTCACGGGATCATCCTCCACGGCCGGCTCCGGCTCATCCACATACGCCGACAGGCAATAGTCAATCCACGGTGAAAAAGGAATGACCTCGCTGTCGTACTCCTGCTTCAGCCACTCGCGGGTGTTGTACCAGTTGCCCATCGCCTGCGGATCATCACGCAGCATGGCGACACGGCGGAAGTTGGTGACGCGGCTGCTGCACCAGTCTCTGGGGTTGCGGCCCCGGTTGCCGAAGGAGCAGTGTTTGGCGCCCACCGGCGTAATCCGGGCAAAGAAGTCGCAGTAGCGGCTCAGGACTTCATTTTTGTTGATTTCCAGCTCAGGCAGGGTCCCGTGCAGGTAGCTGACGGCGTCGGTGAGCCACTTCATCTTCCCGTTGCCATAGCCGGGCCCTTCGTTCCAGCCCTCGTCTTCGCCGTAGCTGTTGGTGATGCCGATGATATGGTGGATGGCCATTTCGGCGAACTGCCTGGCGATTTCGGACTCATCACAGATTGCCAGCGCCCCGGCGAGGCTGACCATGGTGTTTTCATACGGATGGCTCGAACCCCATACAGCAATGGACCCGCGGTGAACGAGCACGCCGTCGTTGCGTTTCCATGCGAAGTTGTTCATGGTCCATTCCAGCCGCCACTGCAGGCTGTTGCGAACGGTCTCCCGCTGCTGTGGCGTCAGGTCATCGTAGCACCAGTCGTAGAACACGCCGAGAAACTCCGTGAGGTGCGTGGGCCATTTCTGGCCGCTTTTGTTGCAGCCCTCGGGGGAGGCGTAGCCGCCCTTCTCCCAGGTGGCCATTTCCACGAATCGCTCGCGATAGCCGGCGTATTTCTCATCATCGGTCATCAGGTGAGCCAGCATCACCTCCACAAGCGACCGGCCCATGTTCAGGTAGTTTAGATCCTGTGAGTCATCATCCGGGAAGTTAACGTACCAGTCGGCTTCAATCGCTGCATCGGCCGCTGCGATGATGCGGTCGCGCAGCTCGGCACTGAACCAGTCGTGCTCATCCTGGGCCAGAACGATGTCGCGGTTTTCATCGGTCATCAAAATCCGCGGATGGTCGGTGAGACCATCGAGCTGCTCGGAGATGCCGCTGCGGTCCCACGTCACCGCATCCGGTGCGATGGCGAAGCTGCGGACATCACTCCACTGCTCCTCGTCGGTGCCCGGACTGTATGCCACGCGCCAGTACCAGGTGTCTGATCCGGACAGCGCCGGAAGGAAGTTGGAGAAATTGTACGGTGTGTCGGCGATTTCGACGACCGGATCCGAAAAGTCCTCGCTGTCGGATATCTGCAATGTGAAATTGTGCGGCGAGGACTGCATCTGAAAATCGGGCGTGTACGGCCAGCTCATTCTCGGAGGATTCAGCCCGACGGTTTGTCCATCTCCGGGCCTAAACTTCACCAACCGGGCGTGCTCCTGCCGCGGATCCGGCCTCACCTTCGCCGAATCGTCAATGATCACGCCCGCAGACACCGACATTTGAAGCGCCAGTGCAACCGCGATTGCGGCTATTAC
>JAWODS010000003.1:0-2529 GCA_046483205.1 Armatimonadota bacterium
AAAAGTTAAGAATATAGTCGGTACCGGCCCTTTTAAACTTAAAGAATACCTGCCCGGAGAATGGGTAATGCTTGAAAAAAATGGACGTGAAGGTCGTGAAGGAGCGGGTGGCGGCCAGGCGCGAGATCGATCAGAGACATCCCACGCTGGTGGATCTCAACAGCCGCACTGTAGAAGGGGATCTGCCGTTCGTGGACGTTATCGACATCTATGCGCCATACGCCTACCCGCTGCCGACGAAGGGGTATGACTGGTACTTCTACGATTTTCTGGATACGCTGCGGGACGGCGTGGATCGGAAGTATATGTGGAGCGCCTACCAGTGCTCCGGCATCTACAGCCACCACGGGCGGATCGGCTTCAACGCACGCGATATGCACATGTATCCCACCGCCGGGCAGTTCCGGCTGCTGTGCTGGGGCGGCATCGCCCACGGCATCAGGGGCTTCATGTTCTGGCCCATCAGCGGACTGCTCCCACCCGGCGATGACAACGGCGACCGCACCGCCGAATCAATGATCATATCAAAAGAGCTGGATGTCCTCGGCGATGACATCATCGAGGGCGTGGAGGTCCGGGATGGCGCCACCGCCGATCGTGAGGACATAGATATCGGCCGAATTGACCTGCCGCATCACACCATCCTGATCGCCAGTGTCGTCCGCGACGGCTACGAGTTCGCCATGGACACCGCGACGGCCACGAGCACCATTGAGCTGCCGCGCCCGGATGCGCTGGAGGGAGATCTGCAGGCCTACAGTGTGAGCTTCGGCGGCTTCGAGAATATTGACCTGCAGGAGCAGGGGGGGACGGTGGTTCTGCCGGACGTGGATATCGATGTCACGCAGGTGCTGGTGATACAGGACGATGAGGGCCCGCGTGAGGAATACGAGAGCGCCTTCGCACAGAAGCTTCCGGAGGCCGCCGAGAATACGCAGATGCTGCTGGAATATCTCCATGGCAAGATGTCGTGGGTGCACAAACAGCTCCAGGCGCTGGAAGTTAACGTGGCTTCAGCCCCGGATGAGTTCGAGGAAGCAGTGCGGCTGAAGGAGGCTTCGGCGGCGGCGTTCGAAGCCGGAAATCATGCCGAGGCGTACAACCTGTGCCGGCAGGCGCAGCGGCATTACCGGCAGATGCTGCATGATTACCGGGCGTATGCCGCAAGCATCCGCTCGGAGGCTCCGCCGCGTGTGGGCAAGTACCTCATGATGCCATATACCCTTCCGCGATTCTTCGCCGCCTTCGATCATACGAAGGTGACGGCGGAAGAGTAGATACCGCCACCACCATGAAAACGAAAAGTGGCCGGCCTGAAATCAAATCAGGTCGGCCACCTGCATGTCTGGTCTGTCAAACGTCTGATCCGGCTATTCGTCCATCTGTCGGCGGACGCTGTTGGTGACCTTCGCCGGGAGCGCCCACAGATCGATGAAGCCCTCTGATTTGCTCTGGTCGAACTCGTCCTCCTCACCGTAGCTTGCCAGCGAGAAGTCATACAGCGAATTGTCGGAGGTTCGGGCGACGGGCTGGGCTGTCCCCTTATACAGCTTCACGGTGACTTCGCCGTTGACGAGCGTCTGGGTTTCGCTCATAAACGCGTCAATGGCCTCGCGAAGCGGTGTGAACCACTGCCCGTAATATACCAGCTCGGCGTAACGCAACTGCAGATATGGCTTGAAGTGGGCGGTCTCGCGGTCGAGTGTGAGGCTTTCGAGGTCTTTGTGGGCGGCGAGGATGGTCACCGCGGCCGGTGCCTCGTACAGCTCGCGACTCTTGATGCCCACCAGCCGGTTTTCCATCATGTCGATGCGGCCGACACCGTTGGCGCCCGCGATTTCATTCACAGTGGTGATGAGCTCCGCGGCGCTCATCTCCTTGCCGTCCAGCGCCACCGGCATGCCCCGTTCAAAGCGGATCTTCAGATATGTCGGCTCATCAGGAGCCTCCAGCGGATCGGTGGTCCATTCCCACGCGTCATCCGGCCCTTCGAGGGCGGGGTTCTCAATCTGTCCGCATTCAATCGAGCGTCCCCACAGGTTCGTATCGGTGGAATAGGGGCTTTCCTTGCCCACCGGGACGGGAATGCCGTGTTTTTTCGCGTAGTCGATCTCGTCATCGCGGTTCATGCCCCATTCGCGGGCCGGGGCGATGCATTCCATCTCCGGCGCCAGTGCCTGGTAGGTCACCTCGAAGCGCACCTGGTCGTTGCCCTTGCCGGTGCAGCCATGAGCGAGGTATTTGGCCCCCATTGCCTGGGCGACGCGCACCTGGTGCTTCGCCAGAAGCGGCCGGGCGAGGGCGAAGCACCAGGTGCGCGGCGCCCAGCCGCTTCTGGCGAAGCACCAGGGGCGCGTCGCCCAGGAAATGGGGGCCAAATACCTCGCTCATGGCTGCACCGGCAAGGGCAACGACCAGGTGCGCTTCGAGGTGACCTACCAGGCGGATGTCCTCCTTGTCCTCGGGCTCCGGCGGCTCGTCGGTGCAGCCGCTGGTCAGGGGGATGGACAGCAGCAATCCGACCAGCAG
>JAWODS010000098.1:0-5212 GCA_046483205.1 Armatimonadota bacterium
TGAGCACGCGATTCCACTGGTGCTCCATCGAGACGTTGTTCTCCTGGCTGCAGCTGACCGCACAGGCCTGACAGCCGATACACCGTTCGAGGTCGATTACCATCCCGTAATTTGTCATCTGTTTTCAAGGGCGGGCCAACGCCTATGAGCTCGCAGATCCTGACATGCCGCTCATCCAGTCAATCATGGACCTGTTCCAGGCGGAGGAAGACCGCTCCGGGGCGATCGTGGATGCTCTTCGTTCGGAGATTGACGAAGCAGTGAGCGTGATTCTGTATGGCAGCGAGGCGCGCGGTGAAGCAGAGGCCGGCAGTGATACGGACCTGCTCATTGTTGTAAAGGAAAGGTCGCCGGCTCTCGACGAGCACATTGATGAGGTTTGCCTGGATATCGCCGAAGAGTATTCGCTGGCCCTATCATGGCACATCGCCGACCTCGACGACCTGCGAGAGTGGGATGAGACCGACAGCGACTTCTGGGAGGACATCCTGCGTGATGGCATCAGGCTGTGCGGAGAGACGATTGAGGGGTTGAGACGCCAATGGCAGACTGGCAGGGTTTCCTGAGACAGGCCCGACGCTTCTGGGAGGTCGCCGAAGCCGCCAATGATCCCGAACACGCCAGCCAGGCCGCCAGCAATGCCATTCACGCGGTGATCGCCGCCAACGACGCGATATGCCTGTATCTTTCCGGCGAGCGCCCCACCGGCGATTCACACAGCCAGGCCGCCCAGGTCCTCCAGCGCGCCTGCAGGGGCACTCAGTGGGAGGAAGAGGCGGCGAAACGCGCCCGGCAGTTCGCCCAGATCATGCGCGAAAAGAACGCCGCCGAATACGAAGGGCGCTCGCTGGACCAGGAGACGGTCGCCATGATCATGAGACGCGCGCGCCGCTTCATCAATTGGGCAGAAACGATCCTGCCCCGACTTCCGCTGTCATCTGAGGAAGAATAGACGCCCACGGAGGATGTGTTATGTCTCGGAAGTTGATGGATCCAGACAGATTTGAGAGTATGATCGCCGACTTCCGGCAGCTTTTTTCCCGGCAGCGCCAGCGGCGGCGCCGGCGCATGAAGAAGTTCTTCTCAAAATTCGACCGTCTTCTTGACGAGCAGCGGCAGAAGCGACTTCACCGGATAAAGGAGTTCCTGTCGCTATTCGGCCGGCATTTCGCAAAGACGGGCAGGCCGATTGCCCCCACGCGCGGCCAGCCACCCGAGGAACGGGCCGAGCGGCTCCGCGATTTCTTCACCACCTGGGAAGACGAGCGCCCCGAACCGGCCGCGGATTTCAATGTTTTCCCGCTGCTTCGCGTCAAGAATAATGAGGTGATCCACAGCCGGTTTTTGTCCTGGCTGTTCGATTGCCGCGAGAGCCACGGACAGCAGCACCTATTTGCGGAGGCGTTCCTGAAACGCTGCGGCCTTTCGCCCGAGGAGGAGACGTTGCGGCGTTACAGCGTCCGAGCGGAATTCTCGCAGCGCGAATCGGTCATCGACATCGTCATGTACCGGCAGTGGGACTTCATCGTGTATGTCGAGAATAAGATCAACGCAGGGGAGCAGTCGGACCAGCTTGCGCGGGAGTATCGTGACATGCGCCGGTTCGGACGGGTCCTGCACGTCCCCGACGACCGGCAGATCGCGGTGTTTCTGACTCCCACCGGCCGCGATCCGGTCAGTGACGATCCCGCCCGGTGGCTGTGCCTGTCATATCCGCAACTTGCCGACATACTGCGCCCGACACTCGAAGATATCAGCGATCCGCGGGCGAGATTCATCGTCCGGGACTGGCTGAAAACCGCCGACTCACTGAGGTGAGACCATGGAGTTTTCAGAAGAAAGCAAACTGCTTATCGAGCACTGGGAGACCTACCAGGAGATCGTAGAAGTTGCCGATCAACTCGAGGACGAAGAGCTCCCGGCCATCCGGGAGGAGATCATGGCCGACATTGAGGAGGCAGAGTGGTCTAACGGGTGGGCGATGCGGGACAATAATCAGCGCAAGTTCACAATGCATCGCCCGGACTGGATGCACGAAGAGCACAAGGTCATCTATATCGGGTTTTCCAGATTCAGGCCACGCCGGGTGTTCGGGAGCAGCGGCTCGCCGACCCTTTGGGTTCGGGTGAGCAGTGACTACGCTGACCTACTCACGCTTCCGATACTTGATTCATTGCGTAAGCGGGATGCCATCCTGGGCGAGATCAATGACAGTTCTCGCAGCAGGGACATCATCACAAAACCGGTGCAGAAATGCCCGCCGGAAGCCGTGGATCACTACGCTGAGAATGTGAAGCGCGAGGTCATGGACTTCTTCGAGCACTACTGCACGGTGCTGTCGGAATTGGACGAGCTGATCCAGACGAAGCTGGGGGAGCTGGAGTAGGGCGCGTCCGTTGGACTGGCAATGAACGCTGCTGTAAACACAATCAGCCTTCAGGGACAGGAGATGATCGATATCTACATTTGGAAGCTTGCTGCACTGTTGGTGGTCGTCATAGGCGTATTGAGTATGCACGCTGCGATCGGGGAGACTGAGGATCTCGGAGACGGCTATAAGAACCACGGCGTCGGGGCGCCCGTGAGTACCAGTCGCGGTGTTGTCGCAACGGTTGATGGTGAGGGGAGGCCGGTGGCGCTCGTTTGGTTGTATGACCACAGGGCCGGATACGCCCTGTTGATGATTGACGCGACCACGGGGGAAACTCAGCAGTTTCAAACGCCATGGGATAATGACTGGTATGGGCCGTTCAGCTCCATGTTTGCCAGCAACAACCGCTATTACACCCATTTCGGGAGCCACTTTGTGGAGTTTGATCCGACAGAGCCGGGCTTCACTTTCTGGGAAGAAACTCATTCCCGCATGGCCATGGGGATGACGGAAAGCGATGAAGGCCTGATCTACGCCGTCACCTATCCCGACAGCGGTGTCGTCCAGTACAATCCGGACACTCGCGAAATGACCGATTTTGGTCATGTGTATGACCAGAATTGGGCGATGTATCAGCGAAATGTTGCCTGTGACGATACGGGCTGGCTGTATTTCGGTGTGGGTAATACGAAGGCGCAGATTGTTGCATTCAACCCCGACACGGCCGAGGCGATCCCGATGTTTGCGGACGATGAGCGGCAGCAGGGGCGCGGGGTGTTATATCGTGACGAAGACGGGAGGGTATATGGCCATCTGCAGCGGCAGGACTGGTACAGCTTCTACCGGGGCGAGAAATCGCACATTGGCCCGGAACTCGAAGAGAAAAACGCTAAACAGATCATTACGGGTTCTCAGGGGCTCTTTCACCGGGCATTTCCGGGTGGAGGGCGTATCGAGACACTCGACCTGATTAACCGGAAAATGGTAGTCACCACCGCCGGGGGAGAGACAAAGGAGCTTAACTTCTCCTATGACAGTGAGGGCCCGCGTCTTACGGGTGTAGCCACGGCCCCCAATGACACTATCTGCGGCGGAACAGCTCACCCGATGCGCTTTTTCCAGTACGACCCGCAGACTGATGAATGGACCCGGCGCAAGGCGCACGGTCAGTGGAATACCCTCGCTGCGGCCGAGGATCTGTTTTACGTCGGCGGCTACGGGGGCGGCTTTTTGCTGGAATGGGATCCCTTCAGCGAATGGGTGCCGACAGAAAAAGGGAACCCGGACTCCAATCCCCGCTTTTTGTATCAAATTAGCCCCACAGTCCACCGTCCACACGGGCTGCTGGTGCATCCCAACGGGACCCATGTCATCCTCGCCGGCTCCCCCGGATACGGCCGCACCGGTGGCGGTCTGCTCATCTGGAACCGGCAGGAAGAAACTGCCACGATGCTCACGCACATGGATCTTCTAACCTACCAGTCAACGGGCCCTCTGGTGGCTCTGCCTGACGGAAGTGTGCTGGGCGGGAGCATGCGCCGACCGGGAACCGGCGGCGAACGAAAGGCCGAAAAATCAGAGCTGTATGTGCTGGATCTCGATAAGATGGAGATGGTCTGGCACGACGAGGCAATCGAAGGGACAGATGCGTACACCGACTTGATCCTTGCGCAAAACGGGCTGGTCTTCGGCATCGCGGATCATTCTACCCTGTTCGCGTTCGATCCTGAAACACGGGAGATCGTGCACGAAGAGGCTTTCCCAGAAGAGTTCGGCAATACCGTCGGCCAACAGGGCCCCCGGCCTTTCGTGGAGGATGACAGTGGCGGGATCTACATCCTGTTCAATGCGGGCATCGCGAAGCTCAATCCGGAGACATACGAGGTTTCGATGCTCAGCGAAGCCCCAATGGGCATCGCCGGTGGCGGAGATTATCTCGACGGCCGCATCTACTTCTTCCAGGGCTCGCACGTTTACAGCTGGGAGGTCCCCGAGCAGGAGTAATTGGCATCCGCTCCCGGCCCGTCGTAGAGATGTCGTGACCGCCTGATACCTGCGTTTCGGTGCTTGACAAATCACGCACTGTGTAAGAGGATAATGCCGTCGAACGCAAAACCGTATTACGAAGGGCGCCATCATGGAACAGACAACGGTTTCATCGAAATACCAGGTGGTAATTCCGAAGGCGGTGCGGGAGCGTATTGATCTGCAGCCCGGACAGAAGCTTGCTGTGCTGTTGAAGGGTGATGTGATCTCGCTGGTGCCTATTCGCCCTCTTCAGGAACTCCGAGGAATCGCGGAGGGAGCCGACATCAGCGATCTGCGTGAGAAGGAAGATCGCGTATGACGCTGGTGGACAGTTCCGGATGGATCGAATACTTCGCCGAAGGGCCGCTTGCGGATGAATACGCACAATACCTGTCCCGCGATGACCTCCTCGTGCCGACCGTGGTGGTCTACGAGGTACACAAGTTCATGCTGCGGGAGGTATCGGAGGAGGCGGCGATGGACGTTGCAGCGCGGCTGCAGGCCCACGACGTTGTCCCCCTGACCCAGCACCTGGCGCTATTCGCCGCAGACCTCAGCCTCGAGCACGACCTCGCAATGGCCGACGCCATCGTCTACGCGACGGCCCAATTCCACCGGGCAGAGCTTATCACCAGCGACGTGGTTTTTGCTGATTTATCGGATGTCACGTATCTTGCGAAGTAGCCTTGGAGGCGCCTCCCTGTCTTCTGTTGACTGTGTTAGTGAACTCCTGAGATGGGCATTACACTGACAGTGTCTTTTGTTTATAATCCACGGACGTCACGAAAGACGAGGTTTTGCAGTAGATGTCGG
>JAWODS010000140.1:0-11214 GCA_046483205.1 Armatimonadota bacterium
GCGTCGGCAGCTTGTCTGCAAGCACTTCGATGACATCGCCGGAGGCGTTGCGTGTGGCCATCGGCCCGTCATCGGGGGTGAAGACTTTGAATGGCAGGTCCCAGTCAGAAGGCAGCTCCCCACGGAGGACCTCCATGAGCTCTTCGGTGGTCGCCGGTGCCTCCACACGGCACTCGGCGAGATGCTGTGACCATTTCTGCTGTGCTTCCTCACCGCGCTCCACGGCGTCGCGCATGTGGTCCAGGGCCGCTTCGGGCACGTGGAAATTCTCATCAGGCGGCCAGCCAAGGTTCTCCTTGGCGGCGCGGATGTTCTCCTCGCCGAGCGGAGCGCCGTGTGAATCGGCGTCGTCCTGCAGCGGGCTTCCATAGGCGATATGGGTTTTGACGATGATCAGGGAAGGCTTTTGGGTCTCTGCTTTCGCCGCGGTGATAGCATCATCAATGGCCTCGATATCGTTGCCGTCGTCAACATGCTGGACATGCCAGTTGTAGGCCTCAAACCGGGCGCCGACATCTTCGGTGAAGGTCGGGTCGGTGGAGCCTTCGATACAGATCTCATTTGAGTCGTACAGATAGATCATCTTTCCGAGGCCCATCGAGCCTGCCAGTGACGCCGCCTCGTGAGAAATGCCCTCCATCATGTCACCGTCGGAGCAGATGGCGTAGGTGTAGTGATCAACGGTCCCGACCGCGCTGTCGTCGGTATCCTCTCCCGCGCGGCAGTTGTAGTTCTCCCGCAGGTAGCGCTCGGCTATGGCCATCCCGACACCGTTGGCGAACCCCTGTCCGAGGGGGCCCGTGGTGGTCTCGACGCCCGGGGTCAACTGCTGTTCGGGATGTCCGGGGGTGATTGATTCCCACTGTCGGAAATTCTTCAGATCGTCCAGCGACACGTCGTATCCGGTCATGTACAGAAGGCCGTACAGCAGCATTGAGGCGTGCCCGGCTGAAAGAATGAACCGGTCGCGGTTGGACCAGTTTGGATCACGGGGATTGTGCTTGAGGTGCCGGTCCCACAAAACGTACGCCATCGGCGCGGCCCCCATCGGCATACCGGGGTGCCCGGACTGTGCTTTTTCCACGGCGTCGGTCGCCAGAAAACGAAGCGTATTGATGCAAAGTTCGTCGATCTCCTTCATTGTTGCCTCCCTTTGGCTGTGCGAGGTAGAAATCGTTTCGGTCCACAGCAGCCGCTGCAGCCGGGGCCGGCCAACGACCCACGCAAGTACAGTGGATACCTTTCAGATAATCACACGCCGAGTTTCGGCGCCGGCGAGCCGCAGGACTGCAATTGCGTTCAGTATATAGTGTTTCCCTGTCGCCCCCGCCATCGCCTGCGTTTGCGGCGAGTTTTCCTGGCCAACATGACGAGCATCTGAGACGCGGTACGCCGCACGATAGCGGCGGAAACAATCCTTCGGCTGGGCCTGACAGCGACGGCCTCACCGCAGAAGCGGCCGGTGGATGCACTCACAACTCTCCGTACAGCGGGATGATTGCGCCGTTCATCTCGCCGCCGATATCGGTGGCAAGCAGCAGCATCACATCGGCGATCTCGGCGGGGGGTATCCACTTGCTGTAGTCGGCATTCTTCATATACTTGCGGTTGAGGCTGGTGTCGATGATGCTGGGTCGCACCGAAACCACCGAAACACCCGTCTCTTTGACCTCCCCGGCGATGCATCCGGTCAGTGCATCCACCCCGGCTTTGGACACTGCGTACGCGCTGGTTTGCTCCGGCAGGTCCCCGGCGAGTTTCGAAGAGACATTCACGATCCGGCCCCAGTCCTGCTGCAGCATATATGTCAGCGCATGCTTGCAGCACAGGAAGGTTGATTTCAGGTTCAGATTCATCATCTGTTCCCAGGTGTCCAGCGGGGTTTCAGCGACGCTTTTGCCTCCCGCCCATCCCCCGGCGATGTTCAGAAGGACATCCGGGCCACCGAGCTCCTGATGCACCTGCTGCATAAACGCTTCGACCTGCTGTTCATTGGTCACATCACACTGCACTGCAAGCGGATCGGCACCCGGGATTTTTTCGCTCAATGCGTCCATCTTCTCCTGGCTGTGATAGGCCAGGGCGAGTGTGTGGCCGGCTTCGGCGAATTTTTTCGTGACCACGCTGCCGAGATTCCCGGTCGCGCCGGTGATAACGACAACCTTTTCGTCAGCATCCATCTGCTGTTCCCTCCCGGGTGGCGATGAGCCGTATGATTTCGTGCTCGTGATCGGCTCCATGTGAGGTATCGACAACGCGCTTCTGGTCACAGTGGGTGATCCGTAGTTTATGAAACAGGTGACAAAAACCCTTCTTCGTAAAGTACGTCCGCGTCACGGGTGCAAACTCGCTCTGCCGGGGATCACTGGCGGCAAAGGCCACCGCGTACAGCCAGCCGCCGGGCTTGAGCAGCCGGGCGATGGTGTCGGCGAGGGATTTTGCTTCTTCACGTGTGACGTGGCACAGCACGGTATCGGCCACCACCAGGTCGTAGGGGCCCAGATCGGGGGTAATATCCTGCACGGCACATACCGTGGGGTTGATATCCAGGCTCCGTGCGTTCATCACCTGTTTCAGCCGCTCAATGGCCGGGCCGCACACATCCAGTGCGTCCACCTTAAGACCGTTTTCCGCCAGAAAGACGCTGTTGCGGCCATCTCCAGAACCGATATCCAGCGCCCGGCCCGTAATATTTGAGGTGGTGATGAAATCCTGCAGCAGCCGGTGCGGAGTGGTGCCGAAGACATCAGTGCGGGTGCTGTAGGCGGTTTCGTACTCGGCAATCACGACTGTCACTCCAGTGGCCCCGACACGCGTAAAAACCAGAATTCAACACGTCGAAAAAGAGGCGTCTCTTCATCCGTCCCGTGCGGGATATTTCGTGCCCAGCATCGTGCGTATGCGGAGGAGTCGACGTCTCCCGGCAAAACGCAGTTCACAAAAGACGGCGTGCCCTGCCACATGTCGCATGCCGAAGGCGAACAGTCGTGGACACAGCGGCTGCCGGATAGACCGCCCCGAAAGGCGCATCATTTCGGTGCCGATGGAGAGCCCCGCTGGAGTGAGAGCGTCACTCTTCAGTCGGTCTGCTCGATTGACACAGCCCCGTTCCAGCGGACAATATTCTCCCCTGTATGCTTGCTGTGGGGATGGTACTGGTAGCTGACGGTGCCGGTCTCGGCGTCGAACTCAAAGCCGGGGTCCTCGATCGTCTCAATTCGGGTCCCTGCGGCGGCTTTCTCGACCGACTTCACATGATACCCGTGGCTGTAGCCGTCTGTATGGTCGAGAACGATAACGGTTCCGGGGGCCGGTCCGGGATCGCTCCAGTCGGCGTCAACCATCAGCGCGCCGCCACTGTCACTACGCGCCACGCCGATGAGAGAGGCGCTGCGCGGTTCGCCAGCGTCAACAAAGAAATCACCGTATTCCACTTTCCCGGTCGCATACGCCTCTGTGACAGCTCCATCCGGGCCGGTCCGAACCCGGCAGAAGGGGCCATTCATGGAAAAGGATTGTCCCCCGAATTCGCCGCTGAGATCCTTCGCGTTGAGGCCGATGATGTCGGTGAAGCTGTCTGTCTCAACCACCACCGCCGTGCCCTGGCCCTGCGTTTCGGCGACGGTCACGGAGGTTATCGCAGGTGCGCCCTGCACCGGCTCGATGACGGAGATGAACTCGCTGTTTCCGTCATCCGGGGTTCTCCGCAGCATCACGTAGGGCCGCTCGAAGCTCACGACGGCGCGGTCGTCGTTCTGCGCGTGGCGGATCTGTGGATTGCGCCCGGCGTACAGCTCATCCCCCGCTCCGGTGAGCGTAAATATCCTGGTTGACAGGTCATCTTCTTTGTACTCCAAGGCCGCGGTATGAATTCCAGCGTCCGGCTGTGCCACGACCGTGTCGCGCAAAAAGCCGTACCCGTATCCCCGCTTGCGGGCCCAGCTTGAATGGTGCTCACCCTCCGGGGGCGTCCATTCAATCCCCTCAGGCAGCATACTTTCGACGGGGGTGGTGGAAAGCTCGCCGTCATCGAGCACTATCACCTGTGGGTCATCGGCGCTGCCGTGGAGGAAGTAGTCGTGCTGGCTGCCGCCGGAGACGATGAAGTCATCCACAATATAGGCACTCGTCTCATCAATCGCCACCATCGCCATCATCCGCTCATAGCGCTCGCAGATATCGGGATAAACCTGCGGGTTGCGGACCTTCACAACCTGGTTGCGCGGTTGCCGGGCGTCAAAGAACACAAGGGCGCCGTCGGACTGTGGATTGCTGCCGGCGTACTGGTTTTCATAGTCCACCACAACCGTGTTGTGGCTCGCCGTCGCCAGCGTCCAGGGCCGGAATTTCGTGTGCGTATAGCCGATGTCCGACAGCATCTCTTTGCCTTCTGCGAAAGTCAGCATGCTGAGGCCGTCGTAGTGTATGTGTCCGTATCCGCCCGACCAGGTCAGGTTCACCTGCATCTGCCGGTCCCCCTCGCCGCGGCCGAGTATCGCGTGCCCGAGCGCGGGAAGCAGGATGGGACGGGAGGCCTCAACACTCCCGTAACCGCTTGTGGCCCATGTATCGTGGACGGGGACCAGGCGTCCGCTGGGAAGCCGCATCTTCTTCAGCGCCGCAATCACACGAGACACGACGGGAATGTCGGCTCGCAGGTCCAGGTCCTCGAAATGCTCACCGGTGGCCGGGTGTGTGTAACCCTCGGGGTCGGAATAGCCCTCCGTGACATCAAAGACGCCGTCCAGTCCGCCGATGACCTGCCGGTGATATGACGGCGCACCTTCTTTCCACACTCCATCGTAGTAAAACTGCTCGGAGGTGAACCGCCGCAGCCGGCTGACCACCTCATGAATGTACTGTGGCTGCTGCAGCACCCGGCCAACAGCCACCATGTCGCGCCAAGCTACGGGACTCATGTTGCCAAGGCGATCCTGGTTGGCCGCAACCTGCTTTGCTGCGTCGAGCAGGAAATCCTCTTCGATGCGCTGTTTTGCCCCCGGGATTTTCTCAAGCTCACCGCTGTCATAGATCAGGTCGTAGGCCTCGGTGAGCTGGCGGGGGATGTCCATATACGCCCACCAGTCCCAGCGCGAGGTGCGGAAACCGCCCCGAAAATCTTTCGGATCCACGTCGCCGTCGTACCACTGCACCGGGCGGAAGGGGTAGTCGAACTTATACACATAATCAGGGAAAACTTCCGCAAATCGGTTGATAATCAGCGCCACACGCCGGGCGTATTTTGCATCTCCGGTGAGGTGGTACAGTAGCGCCATGTCCCGGGCCCGGTCGCTGAGCTGTTCCCGGGCGATGAAGTGGCGCTTGGCCTCGAAGTAGTACCGCTTTCCGTCCGGATCCTCCCAGTACGGATACTCAACGGTGTTGCCCGATGGCGCTTCGACCTGCACCGACTGCTCCATCGGATATTCGTCGCTGGGATAGACGTGCCCGCAGTGGGGACATTCGATCTGGTCGGGCTTTTGCAGGCTCCACTTATATTTGATGTTGTCCTGCCGCCCGCCGTCGCAGTTGGGGCAGCCGACGAAATACAGCCCGGCCTGCGGGGGAACCAGTGCCACCAGGTCGTCCTCCGACAGAGACATCAGGTACTGAACCCGTGAGGTCAGTGCAGGAATGTCTTTGTCGCTGTATTGATCGTGTGAAAACACAGGATGCACGACCTCCTCACTGCCGGCCATCACGCAGCTGCCCAGCAGCGCGACACAAACTATCGAAAAAACAATAAAGAGACTCATGCGCATGGTTTCACTCCAGTCGCAAAAGATCATTGTCCGGCGGACAGTTTTTCACCGAAATGGATATGACGTGCCTTTTCGCGGCTGTGCGAGCACTGTCGAAAGAATCCATGGGGCCATGTGTAACGTCACGGCCCGGTGCGGTGGCACAACAGGTCGCGGACGGTGATTTCGCGGGTGACCCACTCGTCTGAAAGCTCAAAATCAGGCAGATGATCGGTCACCGGGTCGTCCCAGCCCATTTTTCCGGCATCCACCAGTCGCCCGACCCCAGCGGCGGTAAAGCACTTACTGACCGAGCCGATCTGGAAAATGGTGTCACAATCCACAGGTCCATCGCCGCCGATGGTCCGGACACCGAAGCTGTCACAGGAGACAGTGTCTCCGTCCTTCACAACGGCAACGGCCATTCCCGGAACGTTCCAGTCCGCCATCGCCTGCTGTATGTACGGCTGCAGGCCGTCCAGTTTGCCCGATTGCGCCTGTGCGGTGACGCAGCAGACCATGATGATGCAGGCGACCCACACCGCTGTGCGATTGTCCATTGCAGTCTCCTGTGCCGCTGTATCCTCTCCCGGCTACCTGCGGGCGCTGGTATCACGTCTCTTCACTATGCCAGATACGCCACCGGGGGCTGAATCACCTGCATAGTCGTCCCTGCAAATGCCGTGGCCGGGGCAGGGCTTGCAGGTTTTGCAGTAACGGAGTCCGAAAATATCTGCAGTCCGCGAACCTGACTTCAGTGATGACAAAGGATGACAGTGATATGCTTTACGCCCAACCTGACAGATGGCTCAATGATCCGCGCCTGCTGTATCACGAGGGCGCATACCATCTCTTTCATCTGCAGGGACCCCGAGATTGGCCGAAGCCCCCGTACGAGGAGATGGCGCACGCGGTATCAGGTGACCTGGTCTCCTGGCAGGGCTCGCAGCTTTTGCTGAAGCCGGGTGAGGCCGGAAGCTGGGACGACCGCGCGATTTACACCAGCGGCTATATTTATCACGACGGCCGCTACTGGACGCTTTATACCGGCCTGAAAGAATCCGAAGAGGGCCGCATTCAGCGCATCGGGGTAGCGTGGTCCGAGGACCTCGTGAGCTGGGAACGCCACCCGGACAATCCCGTCCTACAGCCGGATCCGCGGTGGTATGTGGCCGATCCGGATGATGCCGATTACGGGCATGTCGGCTGGCGCGACCCGTGGATATATCATCATACGGATGGCAATTTTTACGCATTCTTCACCGCCCTGACGAAGGACGGCCCGGCCGGGCGCAGAGGGTGCATCGGGCTGGCGAAATCCCCCGATATGATCCACTGGCAGTGCCTCCCGCCGGCGTACGCCCCGGAGCTCGAAGACCAGCACGAGGTGCCCGAGCTTTTCCCCTACCAGGGCAAATGGATCCTTATATTCGGGACGAAAGACAACGGCCTCGGCATGAAATATATCGTCAGCGACAATCCGCTGCAGTGGGATCACGACGACCCCGGCAGGATTATCCTCGGCGGGCCCGGCAGGATGGAGTATTCGATGACCACGGCTCCGGCGGTCGGTGACAACGACCGCGACGCCATCCACCTGGTGTATGAATGGCGCGATGATGTCGAGGGCAATCCCAGGGCGCGTGGACGGGTGGCCCTGCCCAAACAGCTCGCCGGACCGCCTGAAGACCTGCGGCTACAGATCCGCGACGACATCCGCCCGCGCGAGGATGACGCCGAGGACCCAACCGTGATCTTCGCCGGCAGCAGCGATCACTGGGAGCTGAAGAACGACACCATCATCGCCACGCCCGGTGATGACATCGCCCGCCTCATCGTCCCCGGTGAGGAGCCGCGGGCGGTCAGTGCCACCGTCACAATGACCGGCTCGGGCGAGGTCGGCTTCTGTATCGGGCAGGACGAGAATATTATCACTCTCACCCACCGGGGCCAGCTTATCGCCGATACCCCGGCCGTGGATCAGCGGCGCGGATGGGAAGTCGCAGATTCCTCGGGCGAACTGACGGTGGCGATGGTCAACAAGCACGCTGATATATACTTCAATGGCCGGTACATGGGCACCGTGTGCGCTGTCGAAGCAGGTGACAAAGTCGTCCAGCTTTATGGTGCGGGTGAGGGCAGCTTCCTGTTCAAAGACGTTCGCGTGCGGCCCATCGAAATCGTGCATTCGTTCTCCAAAACATGAAAGAGCCCGCCCCCACAGACAGGAGGGCGGGCCTTATGATGTCGTGGCAGGATTGCGCTACTCCGCGACGACCCACACCGGCGAGGACCAGGCCATGATGGGGCGGTCTTTGATGAGGCCGACCTGCGTGGCGCGGAAGTAATACATCACGTCACTCTCGAACGCTTCCTCAACCGTCCCCGTCCAGTCCATTTCACAGGGCCGCTCATCGAGGATGATGGAGTATTCGCCGGATTCCAGGTCCAGCTTCAGAAGCTCCACCTGCGTGAAGGCGTCGGTGCCGTATGCCTCCATCTCGATGCTCAGGGTCTCTCCGGCCGCCGCCGTGCCCTCCTGCCCCATTTCGATGCCGTTGACGCTGAAGTCCAGCAGGATTCGCTCACCCGTGGTGGCGTAGCACTGGCGGTTTTTGAAGCTGCTGAAAATGGCCTCACGCGACAGCTCATCGGAAAAGACCGCCGCGACGCCCTGGTGCCTGCGGCCGCCCTGTCCGTTATGGTCATCGGAGGAGCCGTAGATGCCGATCCGGCGGCCCATCGCCCAGGCGTCCTGCAGGTAATGCTTCCCGGGCACCGATCCACAGACCCGGTCACCGGGATCGTGGGCGCGGCTGATCTCGTACGCCAGCCCGTGGTGCGGATCGTAGGCCTCGCCGAGCCCGTGGTGGGAGTAAATTTCGGCGACCATGCAAAACTCCGCCTCTTCCTCCTCCCAGACCACCGCCGGGCCCTTGTTGTCGGGGCAGCGGAAGCTGCAGCCCGGGTGGTGGGCGGGAGTAATAACATCATCGGGATCGAGCTCCGGCCAGAGGTTCTTCATGTGGCGGTCGATATCTTTCCGGTGGTACACCACGCCGTCACTGCCGCGATACATATTGTTGTGATGACCGGAGGGATAGGGGAGGCCGTTTTCATAGGCCAGGATGGTGACGAAGCTGCCGGGGTCGTTGAACTCCTCGTTAATCTGCTTCATCGCCTCCCATGAATGGCGCACGCTCTCCCCGTGGTCGGCCGCAGCCGCGAAATCGAGGCCGGAGACATCCCGGGCGTATTCATAAAACTGGCAGCCCATTGCGTCTGTGGAGTACTTGGTGTGGATATGCACGTCGCCCCAGTAGGGTCCGGTGGGGTTGTCGGTCACCCGGACAGGGTTGCTGAGGGTCCCGTCCCAGCTCAAACGCTGGACGCCCTCCTCGTGCAGCGTGACCGTCGCCGTGCAGGAGCTGAAGAAGGCGAGCGGTTCAGTCAGTGCGTCTCCATCGGGTCCGCGCACGGGTTCTCCGGAGTACCGGGTTTTAGAGCAGTTGTCGAAAACATCGAGTGAGACGATCCGTACCTCAAAGGCCTCACCGGGCTTCACCGCCGACGGCGCGATGACCCGGACAGCCACTGCGTCTTTCGGGGTGCTGGTTACGGTGGGTGGATCGTCCAGCGCTTCTCCGTTCACCGCCACGTAGATTTCGTCGGTCTCTGCGATCCACGCCGCGGTGGTGTTCAGCCACTGCAGCACCACCAGCTGACCGGGCTGCACGGTCCCTTCCTCCAGCCGGGCGACGATGCGGCGGCCGTGGCGGGTGTCGCCCGTGTGTGCATCCATTTCCAGCTCTTCGATGTGGATGTCAAAACGGCAGTTCGTCCCCGGTGCGGAGACGGAAATGAAGTCATCGGCGCTCTCGTCCTGCCACTGGTACTGTTTGGTGAAGCTCTGGCACTCTTTTGCCGTCCATGCGTTGGGAAACTGCCATTCCAGCGTCGTACCCGTCTCCATCTCGTCATCAGACGTGACTTGAACTCTCAGGTCGCACTCTTCGGCGACCTCAAACGAATCAGGTATCAGCTGTGCCTCGAACATGCAAAACCCTCCGTTGCCTGCAAAATGGCCCGGGCATCATCGGGCCCGGACCATTTGTATAGTGTACCTCGTGAGACCTCACCGCCGGCCGAGGCCGTAGAGGTAGCCGTCCTCGCTGGCTGCGATGATCTGGATATCGCCATCGTACACGGCGGCTTCGACGTCTGTGACGGAGCCGCCGGTTTCAAACGCTCCGTAGATATTTCCGGTGCTGCCTTCGAGCAGGTAGGCGTTGCCGTCGTCACATGCGGCCATGACGTTCCAGCCGGCCTCGCCCTCGAAGGCGGTGATATCGTTGACCGGTCGGCCGAGGTCCTGCCTCCACAGCAGATTTCCCTCACCGTCGAGACAATACACGTTAAATGACAGCGAGGCGGCGAGAATTTCGTCTTTGCCGTCTCCGTTGATGTCCTCGCAGATGACGGTCTGGACCTCGTCACCGGTGCTGAAGGTCCACAGGTGATCGCCGTCGGTGCTGACGGCCTGCACGAGCGTGTCGGCACCTCCGAAGAGCACCTC
This sequence comes from Armatimonadota bacterium, assembly GCA_046483205.1. Taxonomy (GTDB): domain Bacteria; phylum Armatimonadota; class Zipacnadia; order Zipacnadales; family UBA11051; genus JBKHJK01. Next base: position 10,318 of record JAWODS010000140.1, read on the forward strand.
CAGGGTCCCGTCGCCGTCGAGGTCGCCGGTGGTGACATCATTGGCATCCGGACCTCCGGCGGTCCTGCAGCCCCACCTTCTGGAGCCGTCGGGATTGACGCAGTGCCACCAGTAGTATTCGGTACCGGCGATGACCTCATCCTTGCCGTCACCGTCGAGGTCGGCTGCAGCGCCGGCAGTGGAGGAGTGGACGCTTTCGTAATGCCAGATCTCCTCACCATTCGCGTCAACTGCATAGTACCGCCAGTTGTCGCCACCGGCCACGGCGATTTCATTGCCGTCACCGGCCAGGTCGGCTGCGAAAACGGTGTTGATATGGCCGACGCTTTTGTAATGCGGCATCTGGAAGATCCACTTTTCATTGCCGTCATTGTCCAGAGCAAAGAGCCTGCCGCTAATTCCCCCGGCGACCACCGTGCGTGTGCCGTCACCGTTGAAATCAACGGTGCTGACGGCGTTGACGGTGTTTTGCGTGTCAAACTTCCACACCAGGTTTCCGTCGGCGTCCACGCAATAGACAAACCCGGCCTCACTACCTGCGAGGGTTTCATCAGACCCGTCACCGTCAATATCGGCGGTGTGCAGGCATGTGAAGGGATTGAGGGCCTCTCCCTGGTCCGTGGCCTCTGCGGCGAGCCCCTCTGCGGTTCCCCACACCTGCAGTTCGGCAATGTACATGGCTGTGCCGGGACGCGGTGTGAAGATGAGGCGGAGGTCCTTTGCGGCTTCATTGATTGCCTCGAAGGCATACCGGTGTGGCGCATGTCCGGGCGCCCCCCAGCTGCCGTGCATCTCTTCATCCTTCAGATCCACCAGCGTGCGGGTATCCGCTTCAAAGCCGTCGTTGCTGGCGAGAACCTTCAGCTCACCGAGCTGGAACTGCTTGTTCTTGCTCGA
>JAWODS010000149.1:0-9469 GCA_046483205.1 Armatimonadota bacterium
GTAGGGACGAAACGAAGTGCGCTTCAGTACGGACTGCAGGGCCAGCAAAAACAACATTCAGAAAACGGCCGGAACCGGTGGCACTGACAGTGCATAAATGATGCCTCCACCCTCCGTGACGCTCGACTGGTGCATCCAGAAGATGGAGATGATGGACATGAAGATGGCGGTGATAATGGCCCGGACGGTCAAGGTAAGCTCACGGCTCCAGTCTGTCTCCGGTTTCAGTAACAGGCGCATCGGCGTCAGGCACTGCTGTTTGATGTTCGCGCCCGCTGGGCGTCTTTCCTCCACCGGGGTCCTCATTGGCAGACCCGATACATCGTGCGACCTGCCAGTTTGACATCTCTAATCGAGTTTGTTTTCCTTTAATTGGATGCAAGAAAAGCGAACCTCACCAACCTTGAGCACAAAGGAGGATTGCGGATATGCGGACTGCACGAGTAATTTGCGTGGTCATCCTCATCGGGCTGCTGTTGAGCACCACAGCAGTAGCGGAGGAGACACCACAATTTGCCGTCAGCCAGACCGGGTTTGACCTCACGATCGAATTCACACAGAAGGACCGGGCATTTCTCTCCAACAACATTGACCAGCCCCTTGACAGCGTGCGCAAAGACATCAATGTCCCGATCCTGCTGCACAATGTGCAGGGTCTGCCAGATGGGCGAAAGCTCCTTCAACCGGATATTCTCAGAAATGTAAAGAGCAGCACATTTGAAGCGGGGCAGAAACCGCTGCGATGCTGGATCGTCCGTCCGGCCGATCAGCAGCACGTGGGCCTTTTCCTGGCGCACTGCCTTGTCGGTGAAAGCCAGCGGAATATCTACTCCCTTCCGAACGGCGGCCAGATACAGATGGATGGTGTGCAGATCGTCTCCCACGCCATCGTGCATCCCGGATCAAAGGTTGACATCAACGCCGAAGGGGTCGTCGGCCAATCGCCCTCAAGTGCGGTGGCGCTGTTGCAGCAGCAGTATAACGGCCCTATCGAGATCATCGGCCAGTCAATGGAGAAGATCAGCATCAGTACCAGGTAGGCACTTCAAACACCAGGCGCGCTTCACGGGGCAGCTCCTTTGTGGGCTGCTCCACTATTGTTTGTGATCGCCCACCGACAGGTAAATCCTGATCTGCCGTGACCAAGTGCGTCGGCCACTGAGGCTTCTGGACTTCACGCCAGCGCTTCTGGTATCCTCACGTGGTGGGCGGGAGTTCACCACATCTGATCGATTTATGCCGTCTCAGCGCACGGTCATACAGCCGAATACGGAGGGGCTCATCGGGGCGCAGCCAAAGCGCCCTGTTTTTCAGTATCTCCGGCAGCATTGAGAGCGATACCCGTGGAATCCAGCTTGATGATCGACGCCGCCCGGACGATGGTTGTTATCCTGGGCGGTCTCATAATAGGCTACACGCTGCGCAAGTCCGGCCGGCTGCCCGAGCAGGCCAGCACCCCGCTGAACGAGTTCGTGCTCACCTATATCCAGCCTTTCGTCATCGCCCTGGCGCTGTGGTCGATGGAGCCGCCGGATCTTCAGACCCTCGCGCTCCCTATCTTCGACATCGCCCTGATTCTGTGCCTGTGGCCAGCGGGAATTCTCATCTCGCGCCTTATCCGGATGGACCGGCCCTCCCGCGGCTCGTTCGTTCTCATGACCATGTTCTCCAATGTCGGCTTCACCTACGGGACTTTCCTGGCGTACGTCGCCATCGGGCCGCAGGGGGCGGCGCTGGGCGCCCTGTACTGTGTTTCCTTTTTGCCGGTGCTTTTCACAGTGGGATTCTTCGTCGCCCGTCGCCATGCTCCCGGCTCACACGCCGGAGCACTGGAGGCGCTCAAAGACCTCGTCACAGACAGCCACACCCGCAACCCCATGGTGGGCATCGCCGCCGGCCTGCTGCTGAGCTTTGTCGGCATCGGGGCACCGGCCGCATCCGGGTTCACCATCGACATTCTCATGCCCCTGACCACCGCACTGTTTCTGGTAGCCATCGGGCTGGGGCTGCGACTGTCGGCGGTGCGCGATTACTGGCGGGAATGCACGCTGCTGCACGGTGCCCGCTTTCTGGTGTCCCCGGCCATCGGTCTCGCCCTGGCGTTCGCATTCGGATACTGGCAGATGGCCGACCACGACCTGCTGAAGGTGGTCTTCATCCAGTCGGCGACCCCCGCGGCGATCATGGCGGTGATGGTCGCAGATATCTTTGACCTCAACAAGGGCCTCGCCGGAGCCCTGTGGATCACCACCAACGTCACCTCCATCTTCCTGGCCCCTGTCATCCTCTATATCGCCAGCCTCCTATAGAGGGCGCTTACAGGAAAACTGCAGGTGCGGCGCGAAGTGTTTCCCCGGAAGTATTACATCCATGGAGCTGAAATGCGATGAGCGACAGCGCACGAACGATTCATATCCCCTGGCATATGTACCGGCACTACCCACCTGATTTCTCCCGCTGGCGCGAATCGGAGGCGGGCTTTGGAGCGTGGGATGAAGAAACGCGGGGGCTGGACCTGGAACGCTCCTGCCTTGCGATGATGCATTTTGACGGCCGTGGATTAACCCGCGAGACCGAATGGGGGCCCGACTGTCCAAATCCCTGTTACATGGGGACCATCTCCTCCATTCCCCGCACCATGGACGTCATTGTCTTCCGCATGCCGCGGTTGATCGAAGCCGCCCGGGAGGCCGACTGGCAGGTCGCCCACATCGGTGTCAGCGGCCCACCGTACATCGAAGGAGATATCTGGCAGCGGTGTGTCGAAGAGGCGGGCGATCCACCGGAGGGGTATCATCCACCGTCGGAAGCCGAAGAGCCTGAATGGAAGGCACAGCACCGCCGCGATGTCTTCGATCTCCCCCGCCCGAATCCACCGGACGCACCGGAATACGAGTTCTATCTGCCCGAATCGATGCTTCCACACGACGGTGACATCATCGCTCAGCATCCGTGGCAGCTCGATCGGCTTTTGCACAATCGCGGCATCACCCACATCATCTACACCGGCTGGGCGCTGAACTGGTGTTTGTGGTTCTCCCCGTGCGGGATGCACGATATGAACCGCAGGGGGTATCTCTGCTCGGCGGTGCGTGGCGGATGTGTGGCGGTTGAAAACAAGGAATCGACCGTGGGCGAGCAGAATCTGGAATATGCGCTTTGGAAAACGAGCACGATGTTCGGATATGTCTTTGAGCTGCATGAGCTGACACACGCGCTGCGCCAGTACGCCGAAAACACCTGACGCCGTTTCATCGGAGTTGATGCACGTGAAGCGTCCTTTGTCCGCTGTGATATGTGTGGTCATAATCGCCGGCTTGTGCGGCATGTGCATGAGCGCCGGTCCCGCCGCGCAGTTAACCGCCGATGATCCCGGGGTTCGCCGAACCGCCGCTCTGGAGCTGACTTCTACCGATGCTTCGGCAATCCCGCTTCTGAAAAAGGCCCTCACCGATACCGACCCGCTGGTCCGGCGCGCCGCCGCCCGGGCGCTCGCCTCGCTTGGACAGGCAGCCATTCCCGCGCTGGCATCGGCTTTGCAGTCAGATGACGTGGTGCTGAAGCGCAATGTGCTGATGTTTCTGGCCGATATCGGCCCTGCCGCCACCGATGCAATCCAGGGCGCCCTCGATGACGATAACGAGCTGGTGCGGGAGCGTGCGGTGATTGCCCTTGCGACCATCCGGCCGATGAGCCAGGGGGTGCTGGATGCCCTGCTGTCGGCGGCAGATGATGAAAGCTCACTGGTCAGCAGCCAGGCCGTGTCGGTGCTCATGTCGTATATGAAGCTGGTGTACGAAGAGCGCCTGCCCGCCGACGGCTGGAAGTTCCGGACCGATCCGCAGGACGTCGGCAGAGATGAGAAGTGGTATGCCACCGACCTCGACGAAAGTGCGTGGAAAGACATCGGCATTGAGCAGTTCTGGCAGAAATTCGGCTTCGATTACGAGGGCGTCGGGTGGTACCGGCGAACCATAACGCTCCCCGACGATCCCGGTGGCGACAGGACTGTGATACATTTTGAGGCCGTTGATGAAAGCACCTGGCTGTGGGTGAACGGTGAGTTCGCGGGCGTCCACGACATCGGCCCACAGGGCTGGACCAAGCCGTTTCACATAGATGTCAGCAGCCTGGTGAAATGGGGTCAGGCAAACCAGCTCACGGTGCGAGTGTTGAACACTGCCCAGGCGGGGGGCATCTACAGGCCTGCCACCATCCGCTCGTACGCCACTCAACAGCTCGCCGGACAGTAACCGACCAAAATTTCCCTGCAGAAAGGCGGTCGCAATGAGGAATATGACAATCTTTCTCGTGGCGCTTGTATTCGGAGTACTCTGTGCATGTGCAATGGCCCAGGAGGACGTCACCCTGGCCGAGCCATGGCAGACGCAATACCAGGGCGATGATGCCACAGGCGATCACGTCATCGGCCTGTGGCAGTTCAACCAGGGCGAGGAAACGGCTGATGCCAGCGGCAACGGCTTTGAGGTGACCGTTGAGGGAGCGGAGTTCGTCGAGGAGGGGAAGTTCGGCGGCTCCATGGAGTCGTTCCGCGGCCACCCTGAGGTTGACGATCCGCACAGGGTGTGGGTCAAGGACCACCCAAAGCTCTCACCAAAAGGACCCTTCACCATCGAAATGTGGATAAAACCGAAGGAAGAGCTGGCGGATTACCCGGAGGCATTCCTGTTTGACAAACGCTATGTGGCCGAAACCGATTACCAGCTCATCCTCGAAAGCCCCGACAGTCTCAACCAGCGGCGGCTGAGGCTGGTGCTGGGTTTTGGTGATGATTCAAAGACCTTCCGCTCCGAGCTGGCGGAATATGAAGCGGGCGAGTGGTACCACATCGCCGCCACCTACGATGCCAACGGCACCGTGCAGTTCTTCCGCAATGGGGCCGACCTGGGTTCACAAACGATTGAAGGCCTCGGAGCCATCACTCCGGGGACGCACAAACTTTCCATCGGCGACCGCATCGGCAGCTATTACCACGGATTTCCGGGTTATATCGACCAGGTGCGGCTGTGCAGCGGCGTACTGGAGTTCCGTGCCGCCTCCTTCGAAGTGACCTCCGATCGCACCGCATTCGTGCGGATGGAAGAGGACGCAGCAGTGACCTTTGCGCTTACTAACCTCCGCCGCGAGCACCTGCACGGGGCGACGGCGACGATTATCGCCGGATATGTGGATCAAAAGGTCGTTGATGTCCCTGACATCCCCCCGGGCGAAACGGAGACTATCAGCTACACGCTCAATACCGCCCTGCGGCCCGGAGAATACACTATGGTCGCGCAGATAGACATTCCGGGCGAGCACCCGTATTCCAGCCAACAGACCTTCCCGGTATATATCACCGAGCGGCCTCTGCCCCATGAAATGCCGGTGGTGATGTGGGGCGTGGGCGGGCATGAGAAGATCCTGGAAAACCTAGACATGCTGAAGTATATTGGCTTCACCCACTGCCTGGGACTGTGGGCAGATCGCAAATCGATCTGGGATGCCCAAAAGCCCATCCCCGCCGTCGGCGACGAGTATTATGAGACCGCCAGCCAGGTGTTGAACCGGCTCCTCGTTGAGGACTTCAATGTCGCGATGAGCCTCACCCCCGGCCGCCGGGCTGCCGCGTATGATGAGCAGTATCTGCAGGTCGGGAAGGACGGAGAGCCGTATGAGGAGCGGCCCAGTGTGGATGGGCTGTACGAAAGGCTCCAGGAGTTCTGCTACAACATGGGCGCATCTGTAGCGCAGACGTTCGGGAAGTTTCCGGCGTTTGACGCCGCCCTGATTCACTCAGAGGTCCGCGGGCACAGCAAGCCCTCGTTCGCCGAAATTGACCACAAGGCATTCAGGAAGTTTGCCGGCTTTGATATCCCGAAGGAGATCCCCGAATCGCAGCGCGGCGTGACTTACGAGAATCTCGAAGACTTCCCGGCCGACCGCGTCATCCCCGATGACCACCCGATCCGCACGTATTACAGCTGGTGGTGGGAGCAGGGCGATGGCTGGAACACGCTGCACACGAAGCTCCACAACGGCCTTCAGAAGGGGACAAAAGATGATTTCTGGACCTGGCATGACCCGGCGGTGCGCGTTGCCAGCAAGTGGGGCAACGGCGGGAATGTCGATATTCTGTCACAGTGGACGTACTCGTATCCCGACCCCATTCGCATCGGCCTGGCCACCGATGAGATGTTTGCCATGGCCGAGGGTGCCGAAAAAGACCAGGATGTCATGAAGATGACACAGATCATCTGGTACCGCAGCCAGACCGCGCCTCAGCCCGGTGAGGAGGCCCAGCAGGCGACGGCAGACTTTCAGGATAAAGACACCGGCCCGGAGGGTGCGGGAGAGGCCGACGGTGAGCAGTACCGTGCACAGTGGGAGCGCCAAATCCCTGACGCCCGGTTCATCACCATTGCCCCGATGCACCTGCGAGAAGCGTTCTGGACGAAGATCGCCCGCCCCATCAAGGGCATCATGTATCACGGCTGGCAGTCGCTGGTTGACCGCGACCAGCACCGCTCCTACCGCTACACACATGCGGGCACCAAGGAGGAGCTGCGCCGCCTGACGCATACGATCGTCCAGCCACTCGGCCCGACACTCGTGCAGGTGCCGGATTACCAGACGGATGTGGCATATCTCGAAAGCTTCAGCTCCCAGATGTTCAACCGACGGGGCACCTACGGCTGGAACGGCGGCTGGGAAGGCGACGCATACCTGATCATGATGTACGCCCAGCTTCAGCCGGAGGTTATCTATGAGGAGACCATCAACCGCGATGGGCTGGAGCAGTACAGGGTCCTGGCGATGATGCACTGTGATGTGCTGCCCGAAAGTGTCGCCAAACAGGTGCAGGCCTTCCAGGACCGCGGCGGCATCGTCATCGGTGATGAGCATCTCTGTCCGGCCATCAAGCCCGATATCCTCATGGAAAGCCATAACCGGCCCAAAGAGGCAGATGTGGCCCGGCAGATGAACATCGAAAAGGCGGCGGCTCTGCGCGAGGAGCTCGACAGGCACTATCAGCGCTACGCCGGAGCCGACACGCCCGATGTCATCACCCGAGTCCGAAGATACGCCGACACAGACTACCTGTTCGGTATCAACGATCTGCGTGAATACGGCGACTATGTGGGCCATCACGGCCTGGTGATGGAGCGGGGTCTGCCCACCGATGCGATGCTGTATGTCAACCGCAACGGCGGACACGTCTATGACCTTGTCGCTCATCGCGAGGTTGACGTCGAGCACGGAGACGGATACCTCGGCATACCGCGGCATTTCGGACCCTGTGAGGGCTGCCTGTACATGATCACGGACCGTCCCATCGCCGGTGTGCAAATCAACGCCCCCGACAGTGCGACCGGCGGACAGCAGGTGACAGTGAACCTCGCCGTGGTGGATGAGGCGGGCACACCTGTTGAGGCGATTGTGCCGATTGATGTCGAGGTCCGTGACGCCGCCGGCCAGCTCGTGGAGTTCAGCGGCTATTACGGCGCGAAAGACGGCACCCAGAAGCTCACGCTCGACATCGCGCCCAACGACCGTCCGGGGATGTGGCAGGTGCGGGTGACGGAGCTGGCGTCCGGCCGCGTCGGCCACGCGTACTTCCGCCTGGGCGAGTAGCTACCGGCAAAAGCCACAGTACGAAAAGAGCCCGGCCGGATCGTTCGGCCGGGCTTTCTTTGTGCCAAAAATCCTCTGCGAGGTCAGTCCTCTGAACCGACGCTGTGCACGGGGCCATTCAGAACCGCGGAGTATTTTTCTGCCAATTCCGGCATCCCCAGAGCCTCGAAGACATCGCGCCACCGCTCCCTCTGGTTCTCATGCACCAGCACGGGCTCAAAGCCGAGGTTGAGGTAGGTCTTAATCGCCGGAAGGCGGAAGTCGTCGGTTGTTAGCACCGCCTCCTCGAAGCCCTCGCCGCGCAGCCGGTGCAGCACCGCCAGGCTCACCTGGTAGCCCAGCCTTTTCCCCTGGTGGCCGGGCTTGACACCGACCATGTGTACGTATCCGGTATTCTCGCCCCATTTCTCCATGTACCACGCCGTGGCCGTCGCCACCCCCTCGCCGTTGTGGCAGATAAAGAAGACCCTCTCGGGCTGAAAGGCATCGTGGTCGCCGATGCGGCTGTCGAAATGTCCTTCCGGCACATCGCGGTCGAAGGCCCGGGCAACGATTGCCTCCCACGCCCGCTCATCCCCGGGCTGAAAGGTTCGAAGCTCATAGCCATCCGGCAGCGTGATCTCCGGCAGGTTCTTCAGGTCGGGCCGTTTCATGGTAAGCTGTGGCTTCTGCGGCGTCTTCTGGGGCATGCAGTACCAGTCCTTGTCACACAGGCTCCGGATGGCGGGGTGTAAACAGCACGCAGGTGCTGTCTGGCTTTCAGGGAAAACACGCCCTCGTGCCCCGGGGGCTCGATGTGAGGTTCTTCGGATCAGATTTTCAGCTCATGGATCGGTCCGTCGAGGAGGTCGCGGAACGTTTCCTCCAGATCCGGCATTCCCAGCACCTGAAATACCTTCCTCCACCGCCGGCGCTGATTTTCATCCACCAGGTAGGGCTGGAAGCCCAGGTTCAAATAGATCTTGATGCCGGGAATCCGAAAGTCATCGGTCCGGAGGGTGGCATCATCCCGCCCCTCCTCCCTGAAGCGATGCAGGACGGCGGTGCTCAGGGCGGTGCCGATGTGCTTCCCGCGGTATCCGGGCTTCACTGCAACCATGTGCACGCGGCCGGTGTTCTCGCCACACTCGGGGATGCGCCAGGCCGCGGCTGTCCCTACAAGCTCTCCGCTCACAGCGGCGAAAAACACTCGCTCCGGGTCGAATTCCGGGTCGCTTTTCATCGTGCGGTCAAACTCGCCGGGAGTCACCTCCCACTCAAAGGAGGCCGCGACGATGCTGTCCCAGGCCTCCTCGTCTCCCCGCCGGTAGGTTTGTATATGCACCCCGTTCGGATTCATCGTCGGGGGGAGGTTCTCAAGGTGCGGGCGATACATCGCAAGCTGTGGTTCGAGGCGGTCGTATTCCATGCATTGACCTCACGTGTGACAGAGAATGATGATAATGACGTTGCGTCCTAAAAATTGCCTCGGGCTGGGAGCTGGCGGATATGCGGCAATTGGGCACCCTCCGCTCGAAAAAGCGGCGGCGTCGAGCGGCGTCACTGCCCCGCCTGGCGGACGGTGACAGTTACGTCTGGCTGGCAGATGACGCTCTGTGTGCTGCCGTCGGGCCAGGTGATTTCAGCGGTGACGCTGTCGCTGTGGGCGCCAAGGCCAAAATGTACCACTGGATCATTCTGGTTTCCCTCGCCCGTTGAGCTGGCGACCTGGACCTGCTGACCGCCGGGAAGCTGTACGAAAACCGCACCGATGGCGGCCAGTGGTTGAAGCTGAAGCTGGAGGCGGTGGTGCCGGAGATCGGGAGACAGGTGCGCATTTCTCTCGGTGACCGCATCC
>JAWODS010000371.1:0-5716 GCA_046483205.1 Armatimonadota bacterium
GCGCCCGTGCAGGCCGATGGAGCCGGTCGGCTGCCACTGCAGGTTTCCGTCCTCGTCCTGGTAATACATCGGACACCCCTCGTCGGTGTCGGGGTCCAGGTGAGGCGCCCCGGCGTACGACAGCCCGCACGTGGCGACAAGTCCGCCATAAAAAGTCTTCAGCCAGCCGAGGCCGTCGGGGTCATAGTAGCTGGCCTCGACATCGCCACACGGGGAGCGCCAGCACAGCGATTGGCCGCAAAAATCAGCGGAGCTGATGTCCAGCGCGCGCCCGGCCAGTGCGGTGAATTTCAGGCCGCTTCCGGTATTGAACTGTATGGCCTCATTGCCCTTCTCGTTGCCCTCATCGAGGACGACCTTCCGCACGCCGCCGACCTGGTCCATCCTGCCGACGTGGCGCAAAAGCTCCTGCTTTGAGTACTCTTTGCCAAAAATCTTAGCCATCAAAGACCCTCCCTGGCCTCCAAAACCGGCCTGGTTTGGATGACGAACACATCTGCTGACCTCTTATTTCCATACCCGCGCCATGCCTCCCTTCCTGACAGGTGTCTTCGGCAGGCGGAAACATGTCACTGAAAAATAAAGTGGAAGGGGTCGCTGTTGCCGGTGTACAATACGGCCAGCCTGCATTGTACGTAAGCATACAATGGCAGCTTGTTACGATGGTTCAAGTTTACGGAGGTGCCAGGATGGTCCGCTGTTTAATACCCTGTGTCGTGCTGTTGTCATTGTGTATTGCTCTGCCCGCGTTGGCCCAGCCCACCGATCTTCCGCCATGGTTGAAGACACTTAATCCAGAGCCGTACTTTCTCTTCAAGGCCGATGTCAAAGCGCCCTTCAAGTACGGGACGGACCCTGTGATCCGTGTCATTGAATCCGGGCGGGCGGCAACTGTCCGGCAATCCATCTGGACCGAATACTCCAACACCGTCAAAACGGATCCGCCGACCAAGCTGTACTGGAAGCTTCGCTGGCAGATGGAAGTGCTCATTTGCGAAAACGCGGATGCCGCGAAGGCTTCGGTTGCAGCGCATTATATCGGGGGGAACGAGTTCACGAAGCCGGACGAAAACGGTCTCAACGACCCCCGGTTGAACAATGGCGTCGGTGCCTCGGCGTCCGATGGCAGCGTGGTTCGCTATGGCAATGCGATATTACGTATCACCGGTGACGGACCCGTGGAGATCGACAAAGGCCGGCCAACAATTCGGCCAACTAATGATGAATGGCGTCGCGTGGTATATGACGCCACCTGGCAGCAGACCCTGCGGATGAAGCAGGTCGCGAAGTTATGGATCGACAAAATCAGCAGCGCCGATTGCCCCGACCTGTCAATCAGCGAAGGACTGGCTGAACGGTTCGTGTTCTCATATTTCGACTCTAATCCGAACATGATATCCGAACCCCGGTCGGACCAGCAATTCATTAGCGTAAGGGTGGACAACAAAAGCACCGAAACTGATGCTAAAAGCGTGATGCTGCAGATGCTGGTGAAGCGCCCGGGGGACAGGGAATACAGCCAGGCAGTATCCCCGGTTTCTGTTGGTGACATTCCCGCAGGCGAGGATAAGAGAGTTTCCTTCCTCTGGGATCTTAAGGGGGAAAACGTCGACAAAGCCAGCCTCCGATTCAATGTCACCAGCGCGTCGCCGATGGACGCAAATCCGGCAGACAATACCGAGGAGTTGAAGGTGAGCATCTATTTCGCGAAAGCCAATGGACGGGCGTTCGGGAAAGAGGACTGGTACAGTTTTAAAAACTATACATTCAAGGGCCGCGAGACTGAGGAACTGATCGAGAATACCCTTGCCACCGTCGCCGATGTGGTCACCACGGAAGGGAATCTCGCCGGAGTGATGCAGCGGATGCTGTTTCCGCAGGTTTACATGCGGGCCCAAAAATTCCTGGAGTTAAGTGCTGGCTCGGGTGCCGGGGGGCACTGCCACGGCATGGCCGCGACCTCGGCACTGTACTTTGAACAGCCCGGCCTCAAGCCGGTGGCAAAATCAACAAATAAAATGACCAAACCGGAGGCTTCCGCAAATATCAACCTCTATCACCGCAGGCAGTTGCTCCCGCTGCTGCAGTCCATCGCCACCGGAAGGAATTTTCCGCGTAAGCAGTGGAATGCTGAAGTGGCCGCAAACGCCATTCGGCGGTCTCTGAAAGACCACCGCAGGCCGTGCATGATCGCCTTCGCTGGCTATGACGAGATACATATGACCGCCCAGGGGCCCAACGGTCCCGAAGCCAGAACCGTTGAGCGAGGTTGGCAACATGCACTGCTTGCCTACAAGATGGTCGAGGTTGAGGGGACCTGGATCGATGATGGTATCTTTACTCATACGGCCGTGTATGTCTATGATTCGAATCTACCCGCCTGCGACCTGGGGGACGATGATCCGATGCCTGCAATCGGGTTCCAGCGCGATCTGTTTGGTTTCTTCGAGCCGTTGCGTTCGGAGTATCCGATGCATTACACCGACGGTCTGACGGTCACGCCGGTCAACCGGGAGATGCCGGTCGCCGAAATCAACGCCTTATGGCCGACACTGAAGAAGAGCTTCTACGACATGGTCGCCTTTCTCAACAAGAGCAACAAGCTCGTGACAACGCTCCGCTGTCCGGCCGACGTGGTGTTCACCGATCCGTCCGGCCGCCGGACCGGAACGGTCAAAGGATCACAAGTGAATGAGATTCCGGGTGCGGAAATCCGCGCAACGGGTGAAGTGGAAATCTATATTTTGCCCGCCAATGTCAGCTACTCGGTAAAGATTACCGGCACGGGGAGCGGGAAAACGGATTTTGATGTCATTACCGCCCCCACGAAGACGAAGGCCGCCATGACCGCTTTCAATGATCTGCCGACCTCCGCGGGGACACCGATGACCGGCACTCTTGGCAAAGACGGGGCCATCGCAGCGATCGAGACCGGTCAGAAGAGCTATCCACCGGCCTACAGTGCCACCATGGAGGGCAATCGCATCGCCCGCAAAAGCGGCATACTCCCGCCGACCTCCACGCCGCAGCCCCAGCAGCCGCAGCAGCCGCGGCCTCAAGCTCAGCAGCCGCAGCGCCCGACGATTCCGCAGGTGCCGACGGTGCCAAAGCCGCAGCCGACTCCGCATCCGACGCCACCCTCCAGTTCGCCGACAACCGGCGGGCTGGTGGTGTGCGAGGATGTCGTCAACGGCCAGCCGGTGAACCCGCGCACCAGCTTCGGGACAGCCTCGAAGGTCGCCTGCTTCTGGCGGTACACCGGCCTGGCGCAAGGCACCGAACTGGAGTGCACGTGGTATCGTGACGGGCAGCAGCAGGTGAGCAGCAAGCGCACCGTCGGGGGCAATGGATGGGCCAGCTTCTACATCCAGAGCCAGGGCGGCAGCCTGGGCGCGGGAAACTGGGAAGTCCGCCTTACGGTGAAGGGAAATACGGTGGCTTCGGGGAAGTTTACTATCGCACGGCAACCGGCCGCTGGATAAACGAACCCTGGACGGGTGTGGCCGGTCCTGTATTTGTGCATACCGACCATGACACCTGAACTTCATCGGGAGGAAGACATAATGGAACTTCGAGAAATCGGCGAATCCGGAATCAATATCACCCCCATGATCCTCGGCACCTGGGCAATCGGTGGCTGGTGGTGGGGCGGGTCGGACGATGACAAGGCAATTGAGGCAATCAATACCGCCATTGACAATGGTATCAACTGCATTGATACCGCCCCCGTGTACGGCTTTGGCCGCAGCGAGAAAGTCGTCGGTGAGGCCATCTCCGGCCGGCGCGACGAAGTGTTCATCGCCACCAAGTGCGGACTGCGCTGGGACGAGGAGATCGGCGAGTACCATTTCCACGACGATACTGAAGAGCTCGGAGAGGTGGATGTTTACCGCAACCTCAACCGCGACGGCATTTTGTGGGAATGCGAGCAAAGCCTCAGACGGCTGGGCATTGAGGTGATTGACCTGTACCAGTGCCACTGGCCTGATGAAAGCACACCGATCGAAGAGACCATGGGCGCGCTGATGGAGCTGAAAGAGCAGGGCATGATCCGCGCCATCGGTGTCAGCAACTTCACGCCCGAGATGATCGAGGAATGCCTCCAGTACGGCGAGGTCCACAGCTCGCAGCCCAAGTACAGCCTGATTGATCCGGGCTCGATGGATGAGGTCATCCCCTATTGCGCCGAGCACGACATCGCCAGCATCGTGTACAGCCCCCTCGAGCAGGGCCTGCTGACGGGGAAGGTCACGCCGGACCGCGAGTTCGCCGAGGGTGACAAGCGCGCGAACAAGGTGTGGTTCCAGGAGCCGAATCTGTTGCGAGCGCTCGAGGTCATTGACGAGGTCATGCAGCCGGTCGCCGATGAGAAAAACTGCACGCTGGCTCAGCTCACCATCGCCGTGACAGCCGCCCAGCCGGGGATTACCGCCCCGATTGTCGGAGCGAGAAACAAAGAGCAGGCCGAGCAGAACGCCGGTGCGATGAATATCGAGGTCACTGACGACGAGCGCGACCGTATCACTGAGGCTCTGGGAGCACTGGAACCGATCGAAGACTGACATAACGGGCTGATACCATGCCTGCCGACAGAGCACAGGACAGATCAATACCGGCGCTCCACCCGGCCACCGAGCGGGTGGAGCGCCTCCGTGAAGCGGCCCTGGATCGCGGAGACGCCCAGCAGGACCACAACTGGCGGATGGTCAGCTTCGAACGTGACCTGTACGCCGGAGAGTCGCTGGTGGAGACTGCCGGCGACCGCTTCTGGGTCCGCCGGCGGGGGCACGCCATCGCCAATATCCTCCGCAACGCCACCGTATCAATCGGGCCCGATGAGCTGCTGGTGGGCAGGCCGTATCTCGCCGAGCCCAGCGGTGATGAGGCCCAGCGGCTGGAAAAGGCCCGCGAATACCTGGCCGCCCAGCCGTCGGCATTCGGCCAGACGGGCCACCAGGCGGTTGATATTCCGCGATTGTTGAACCTCGGCGCCCGGGGGATACAGGCCGAAGTCCGCATCCGCCGCGATGCTCTTGATCCCACCGATCCCGAAAACCTGCCGAAAATTGCCTTTTACGACGCTGCCGAGGCCGCGCTTGATGGCCTGTGCGAATACGCCGCACATTACGCCCGCCAGGCCGAGCGGCTGGCGGCGAAGACAGATGATCCCAACCGGCGGCAGGAACTGGAAGAAATCGCCGAACGGTGTCGCAGGGTCCCCGCACATCCCGCCCGGACCTTCGCCGAGGCGCTGCAGGCGGTGAACTTCGTCAACTCCACCCTCCACTGGGCGCAGGGCGCTCACCTGGTATGTCCCGGCCATCCCGACCGCTGGCTGTGGCCGTATTACGAGCGCGATACCGCCGAAGGCCGCATCACCCCCGCCCAGGCGCAGGAACTGCTTGACTGCTTCAACATTCTCATCAATGAAACCGTCGGGCGCGGCCTGGCCATCGGCACCATGATCGGCGGCCGGGATAAGACAGGAGCCGATGTCACCAACACGGTCTCCTACATGTGCCTGCAGTCGGTGCGCAATGTCCGGCTGTCATACCCGGGCCTCGGAATCTGCTGGCACCCGGAGACGCCCGACAGCCTGCTGGATTTCGGCTGCGAGGTACTGTCGGAGATGGGGGCAAACCCGGCGATTTTCAACGACGAGGTCATCACACAGGGCCTGATGAATGCCGGCGTCGCTCCCGAGGAGGCCTGTGAG
>JAWODS010000262.1:0-5829 GCA_046483205.1 Armatimonadota bacterium
CTCGCATACGAGCTTGGTGTCGGTGATTCCATGGCTCAGGTGGAACATCCGGCCACCATGGTCATCATCACCGAAAGCTCCAACGCGCCATGGGCATACAGACCCGGACCACCCAACTGCGACACCTGGGAAGACTGGCTGAATTTCTATCCTCCGCGGCACAATGACGGCATTAATGCCGCGCATGTCGATGGCCACGCTAAGTGGTATAAGACGGAGGTCCTGTTCAACGGCGGCGATCCGTCACCCTATTTCGCCAACTGATCATCCGCCCCTCGAGGAAGAGACACACGACCACTCCCCAATAGCGGGGGTGGTCGTTTTTGTTGTGTTAGCAACAGGGCCTCGTAAAAGCTCCGGAAGATAACGAAATATCCCCCGTGTTTCGGGGAACCTTTGGAGTTTGATACACACCAACCAAACGTCCCTGTGGCTCGGGGAGCCTTTGGAGTTTGGTACACAGCAACCAAACGTCCCCGTGGCTCGGCCCGAAGGCTGTGATGTTTACAGCCTGAGGGTGGCGCCGTCGTTTGGCGCCAGCTTCCAGCCCGAGTCAGACATCGCGTGGCTGTCAAGCGTGTTATGAGCCACTATTAGTGCATGAGCACAGAAAGACAAAACATGCGGGAAGCTCCACCGACCACCATTGCTGTTGACAAAAGAAAAAAGGGCCGACATAACGCCGGCCCTCAGGTGTCTGCAATTCACGATATGAGTCAGTCCCGGTCCCAGAGCTCCTCGTCATCAAGGTTTGTCCGTTTCATCCACTTTGCGTGACCGTCCGCCCAGCCGACGTTGGCACCCTCATTATGGCGGGGATCGACATTCCCGTAGTTGTTATCGTCATAGCTTCCACCATGAATCCCCCAACTGTGCGGTGGATAGACGTGGAAATTGCTGCCATAGGAATCACAAATCACAACCATTTGAGAGGGTGTCTCGATCCTGGCAAGAGCGATAGGGGACCCGGTCGTACTTCCCAGGTAGGCGTAGTTATAGCCGTAACCAACGCTCGTACCGCTCTCACTGGGGCAGGTAAATATCTGGGTGTTTTTCACATACGGCTCGATTTTGTGGTACCAGTAGGGAGTCAGATAGTCGCTTTCACCGGTCCAGCAGGTGGGCATCATTTCGTCGTAGTCCTGGGTGTACTGCATGATCCCCAGCATGATCTGCTTGACGTTGCTCAGACAGGCGCTTTGCCGCGCTTTCTCGCGCGCCCGCGCAAAGACAGGAAAGAGGATGGCTGCGAGGATGGCAATGATTGCTATTACCACAAGCAGCTCAATGAGGGTGAAACCCTTCTTCTTCATGCTACCATCTCCTTTGATGGATCGTATAATTAACGGATGTATTATACTCAATTATTGGCTGTCAGGCAATCAACTTTTGTTGTCTGCGGCGGTTTGGGCCGCCGCAGACGATTGCCAGCCGATACACCATCGAGCTACATGGGGTTGTGGTATATACGGTCCACCAGTTCCATGGTCTTTACGGCATCTCGCAGGCACGTCTCGGGTTCCTGGTTATTCTGAATGCAATCAACAAAGTGGCGATTTTCGCCGAAGAAGCCATAGAAGTGGTGTCTCTCGTCGCTGTCGGCGGCCTCCTGGGCGGTGAAGACCTCGTCACGGCGCTCATTGTTGCGGTTAATGATGACTTCCTCGTCGAGGTTGACAAATGCCGAGATGCCTGCGCCGTGAAGCTCGAAGGTGTGCTCACGTGCGCCGGTCTGCCAGTTCGCCAGCAGAACTCCCACGGCGCCGCTTTCGAACTCGCAAAGCGCGGTGAAACTGGTGTCGAAGTCCATCCCGAGGTCCCGGACGCTGGAGACAACCTTCTCGACATCTCCGCCCATAAACCGCAGCGCATCCACGGCGTGGACGGCGTCGCAGCTCAGGATATCCGTTGCCCCGTCATAATAGGGTCCTGCCGCGTGGTACTTGTAGAACGTCGAAACACACTGGTTCATGGGCCCCTCGTCACGCACCATGTTGCGGCAGCGGCGAAAGGCGGGGATGAACCGCCGGTTGAAGCCCACCATCGTCAGACAGCCGTTCTTCTCGGCAAGATTCGCCATCTGCCGCGTCTGTTCGGCGGTGATTCCGGGCGGCTTTTCGATGAATACATGGAGCTTTTCATTCAGCGAGTGAATAACCAGGTCAAACAGATGGTGCGGGGGCATGAGGATGTACACACCATCGGGGTCGGTCTCCTCGAGCATCTTTTTATAGTTGGTGTAGCGGTTTTCAATCTCAAATGTGTCGGCCGTCTCGTTGAGCTTCTCCTCCACGAGATCGCACAGGCCCACCATCTCCACGTCGTCCATCTCCGCCAGCGACGGATAGTGGACGCTGTTAGCCATGCCACCGGCGCCCACCAGGGCAAGCCGGACTGTATCCTTGGCCATCATCGGTCACCTCAGTTTGAAGTTGATCCTTTCGCCGGTTGGCGATCAGATTACTGTGGCTACTATTCCCTGCGCCCGCGCCGATCCCTTCCTGAAGTTTTCTCCCCGCAAATATGCCCGAGTCGTATCCCCCGCACACGGTACCGCCTGCGTCGTGAACCGGAGGAGACAGCCCCGATGCCTGTTCATCGCCCGGCGGGGGTGAGCTTTTGAAGAATGCGGACGCAAACACCAATGACCGCATTCCGCCGTGGCACATTAACTGGTCCGACTGACCGGGCTGTCGAACAGGTCTTTGTGGCATCATCTCAGCGCAGGCTGAGGCACTGAATGCGGGCATCGTCGGTGGCGGCGAGGATGACATCGCCGAGCACGCTGATGTGCTGGTATGGGTCCCGCAGATATCCGATATGTCTCCAGCCGCTGTCATACACCTGAAGTCCACTGTCGGTTGCGACCAGGTATATCGAAGCGTCGCCGGACTCTGTTGCGGCAATATCATTGACGGGCGACTCGACCAGGTGGGCCCCGCGCGGTGTGCCGTCATGTGCCAGCACACTCACAAAACCGTCCCTGCCCCCGCTGATGAACTCCACAGAACCGTCGCCATCGGTGTCATGCACACATCCTGCTGAATACGGTCTGCCTCCCACATATTCCCAGATCGCTTCTCCGGCAACCGGATCGTAAAACCCAAACCCCTCTGATGTTCCCAGGGCGAAGCGTGGATCGTCACCGGGGAGGATTTCGGCAAGATAGGGGACACCGTTTGGGGTGACGGTGCGGTTTTCGTACATCGTCTCACCATCCCCCATGGTCGTCACGCCTGCGGTTCCCTGCCACGGTTTATCCCACGCGACGAGGACTTCCTCCGAGCCGTCCTCGTCGAGGTCCATTGCGGGTTTGAGGACGGTGCGGTGGCGGCCGGAGACTCGCGCGTGTAGAAGCTCCTCACCCTCCGGATCCAGCAAAGAGGTGTACCAGTAATGGCCCACCAGCACGCGCCCGACGCCCGGCCGTGGATGCCAGAAGCCGACGGTATGCGCCAGTGCACCATTTGTGCAGTACTCGCTGTTGGAACGCTCCCGCAGGCCGATGAATGAGGTTGACCACAGCAGATCGCCGGAGGCCGACAGTGCGTGCACGTGCTCATCATAGCAGGCGCACAGAAGCTCCAGCTCTCCGTCGTCATTAATATCGGCCGGGACGACCTCCGTCAGCCGCCCCCTGAACTGGTGCTGCCACTGAACGTCTCCCGAGCTGTCGAGCACTGTCAGCAGCCCCTCGCCTGTTTGCACAACCGCCTCCACCTCGCCGTCGCCATTGAGATCCGCCAGCCGCAGGTGCCGTACGGCCAGCGGCCCGCGGCGTGGGGTAAGCACCTCGACCTCCGTGATGTTGACGCTTTTGTTCTCGGCGGGTGGTGGAACAGTAATCTTCACACCCTTCGCCCGCACCTCAGGAACCCGGGCCCGCAGATATCCGTGTGACTGGATGTACCCCTTGCCGTTGTTGCGCAGATTGATTTCCTGGTCGGCGCTGACCGTTTGCGGTGCATCGCCGCTGCCGTCTTCTCGCATCCATTCCAGGGTAAGCTCGCGCGCGTCGTCGATCTGCTCTGCCAGGTCCGGGCGCTCGCCGGGAGCGATCAGGCCGATATGGACGCGCAGCTCGCTGACGGTGCGGGGCTCATCCCAGGAGAGCTCAAAGGTTGCGGGCTGCCCCTCCGGCCAGTGCAGCGGTCCCCCGCGACCGGGCAGCAGGCCGTCAATCACCTCCGGCAGCGGCCCCTCATACTCGCTTTCGGAGTTGATGCGGATGCCCTCGATGGGGGCGCCCTTTGTTCCGGCGGCCTCACACGTCCAATCCACCCTGATATCGCCCTGTTCGACGCGGTGGTTGCTGTCATGCAATGCTCCCGGCCCACGCTCCCGGACATCTGCAGAGGCTGCTTTCTCCAGCACACCGCGCAACGCCCCGGCAGTGCCCCCGGCTTTGGTGCTTTGAGGCTCGGGCATCTCCCACGTCAATGATGTGGCCTTCAGGGCATCGCCGTCCATTCCCGGGGTGCGAGTGCCGTCTGTGAAATCGATGCGAGCGGTCACCGGCTCGTTGGAGTGCACGACAGTCCGCTCGCCGACTTTGAGGTGCTTCACGCCCGCGACGTAGGCCGCAGAATCGGTGATGGCATACAGCCCGGCGTCACAGGAGACCCCGAAAGCGTCCTGGCCACCTCCGACACCCACCAGCACGGGGCCGCCCTCGGCGTCGTGAACCGCCGCCATGGAATTACTGATGCGCAGGGGAGTGTAGGCGGGGTCGGCGCCGGCGTCGGTCACGCACAGCAGGTTCTGGAAGTCGATAACCTCGCCTTCTGCAAATTCGCCTGATTTGCGCTCCCGGAGGACAAACGGCCTTGCGGCTCCATCGGGCGGCTCGGCCTCAGCGCTCCCTTCCACCGGGTGGCTGCTGATGATATGAAAGGTGGCGTCCCCGGCTGTAGTGGCGAAATGCGTGTCATCCGTCCAGCTTCCATACAGCGGAGTGCGCCAGACCGATTCTGCGGCATATCGCCCGGCCTGGTTGGCGGTGGCCCGGTCCATGACGAAGAACCATTCACCGGGCATCCAGAAGATGGCCCGCTGCCAGTCGGTGCCCCGGTATTCGGGGAGGGTCGTGGAGGTCATGGCGAAGTCGTCGAAGCGCCCGGCGGCGTCCAGGCGGCAGGCCGCCTGCAGCGCGTCATTGTTGAAGCCGTTGCTCACGAAAAGCCCGTTGTGGTAGTAGTGCCCGATATTATCGGTGTGATGAAACAGCCAGATATGCCCGCGATCGGTGAAACGGGGGATGGTGTTGCCGTCAACCGTACCAATGAGACACCCCTGAAAGCCCTGCAGCAGCAGGTACTGGTCTTCGGGGCTGAAGCCCTCCCGGAAGCAGAGCTTGTCGATGGTCTGCTTCTGGGGCGGCATCTCCTCTGAGATACCGGGACCGAGTCCGCCCCGGCCATCGGCGACGATATCATATCTGCGCTTGCTGACAGGCAGGGCGCTGAGGCCGAGAAGATACTCCGGCGGGGATTGTGCGGCCTGCATATCCGGTGCTGGTGAAAAACACCCCGCCTCCCACCACGGACGCCAGTAGTGCAGCCCGAATTCCCGGCCCGGGGGGAAGTTTTCATGGAACCACAGCATTTGCGGGTCCTGCAGCGCAAATGCCAGTGACCGGAAGACGTACGCCAGGCGGTAGGTGATGCGAAGGTTGCCCGGACAGGCCTCGGCGTAGCCGTCGATTCCGCAGGTGTGGCCGAGGGAGTCGTGATACGTCAGGCAGTATTGCGCCGATTGCCGGGCGTGGCCGCTGTCGAAATAATCCACCGCCTGCTCCTGCAGCGCCCACCGCAAATAGGAGATGATCGA
>JAWODS010000334.1:0-6333 GCA_046483205.1 Armatimonadota bacterium
CTGTCCAGTCCTCGACCTCCGGCAGTTCCTCCGTTGCAACGGACTCCGACACCGTACCCCACCGGTCAATCAGCTCCAGGCCGACAACGAAACCCGGCCCGCCGGTGTAATGGCCGCTGAGGGTGACGGGCTCTTCGGACGTCAAAAGCATCCCGCTTTTGGCGACCATGCGGTCACCACGGAGTGAGTCGGGCGTACGGATGCCGGCCGAGCGCCGTCCGTCCATGCGGTCCAGGCCCTTGAAAACCCAGGGCCCCTGGGTCTGCCAGTTTTCGGCCTCTCGCAATTCCGCGCGCTCGAAGCCGCCGTTGAGGGGAACGGAAACAGCGTAAACGGCACTGCCGAGTACGGTACAGACAAGGGCGATGAGGGTGATCTGTTTCATGAACGAGTGGTCCTCTCGTGCAGAGTGAAGTCAACATCCCACGCCAGTGATGGAGGCTGCAAGCGGCCGTGATGCCCTCACACACCTGACATAAAGGATACTGATTGGGGGTTATTTTAGTGGGACTTCAAAATGTCCTTAACCTGTTGGACAGTTGCGACGGGGAATTTGTTCTCATTAACAATATATTTTAGTGAATTTCCCGTGGCCATGGTGCCGTCCGGGGCGAACATTTCGCAGATAACCGCTGCCGGAAAGAGGCGGGCGGCCCGCGCGAGGCCAACCGATCCTTCGGTATGTCCCGCCCGGCTCTGGAGGCCGTCGGGGTGTTCGGCCAGAAGCAACAGGTGCCCCGGGCGCGCGAACTGCTCCGGCCTGGCATCAGGGTCGGTCACCGCCTTTGCCGTGGCTGCCAGGTCAAACGCCGAGGCGCCGGTAGTGGTGCCGATGGTATAATCAACCGGCTCGGTGAAGCGCGGATAGTTCTCTTTGCAGTTGACCGGCTCAATGAGCGGGATCTGCAGCTCCTGCAGCCGCTGTTGGCTGACGCCCATGGTGATGAGACCGCGGGCGATGGAGGCGATGGTATTGAGCTTTTCACCCGTGGCATACTGGCCGGGAAGAATCAGGTCTGCCTCACCCTCGCGGTCAGGTGCGTCGAGCAAAACCACCATCTCGCCTCGCTGGAATGCTTCGATTGCTCTTTCTATCGGGTCGATCATGACGTCCTTCATCATATTTCGCCTGTTTCATGTTCGGAACTGCTGCGACTGTGTTGTCGGGCAAGATGCACGCCGCCGAGGGTGATGATCACACCGGCGACCTGCATCCACGTGGGAGCGATTTGCAGCACGAGATATCCTGCAACAAGCGCCACCACGGGTACAAAATACTGATACAGCATTGTCTGCCCCGCGCCGACCCGCTGCACGCCCGCATACCACACTAAAAAACCGTACACGCCGGCGAGGATGGAGTAGTGAAATATACAGAGCCACGGCACGGCGCCCATTTCCCAGACGCCCACCGCCAGAAGCTGTTTGAAGCCGATCGGTATTATTATAAAGGATCCGAGTATATGCATGTAGGCCACGATCTTCATGGGAGAGTATTTTTCCAGAAGCGGACGAGAAAAGACCGCGTACGAGGCCCACAGAATTGCTGCGGCGGTCATCACCAGGTCCCCGGCGAGGTTGGTATCCAGGTTGGTCAGCGAGACACCCTCGCGGCCGAAAATGACCATACCGACGCCTATAAACCCCACGATAACACCCAGCACGCGCACGAGCTCGAGTTTCTCAATGCGCAGCGCCAGCGAAATCAGAAACACCCAGATCGGAGCGGTGCTGATCAGCAAAGACGATTCGGCCGGTGTCGTCATCTCGATGCCCTTGGCAAAAACGAACTGGTAAATCACCACCGTCACCAGCGAAAAAACGCCCAGATATGCCCAGTCTTTGCGCTCAATATGGGGGTCATCTTCCAGGACCAGCAGGCACACACCAAGCGCCACGGCCATGATAATATAGCGCATGGACAGAAGGGCCGGGACTGTAAAACCGTGCGCATACAGCACCTTCAGGCCGACGAAGTTAAAGCCCCAGACCATCGGAACTGTCGCCAGCCACAAATATATCGAACGAGACGCTGTCGCCTCGCCGCCTTCACCCGGTTTCTCGATTTCTGCAGCCGATGGCTCTCGTGCCTGTTGAGACATTTTCACACCCTGCTTCAATCGTCACATGGAGGTTGCGATTATAGTCTTGTACGGCACGCGCGTCAAAAATCAGGCGTTGCGCGGGACCATTTGACGTGCAACAATGAGATATGCGAAAAAGACGTGCAAAGAAGGTGAGAGAATGGCAAAAGTATCTATGGACAGACCAAGATCGTCACATTTTTATCCCTGGCCGCTGTCGCTGGTGACAGCAGCAGAATCTGACGGGCCCGGAAATATTATCACGATCGGCGCCTCCTGCGTCTGTTCATCCACTCCGCCCACGATCGGCATAGCGATCAAGTCGCTACGGTATTCGTATGAGCTGATGACGTCTGCGGGCGATTTTGGCGTGAATCTTCCCGGTCCGGACCTGGTGCGTGAAGCCGATTTCTGCGGCACGCACTCCGGCAGAGATATGGACAAATTCGCGGCGGCTGGCCTGACACCCCAGCCGGCGGAAATTATCAGCGCCCCGCTCATCAGGGAATGTCCCGTCAGTATCGAATGTGAGATAACCGCCGAGGTCTCGCTCGGGTCACACGAATGGGTCATCGGAGAGATGGTTGCTGTCTCAGTCGATGAGGAACTGCTGGATGAAAAGGGCCGGTTTGATCCGGGGCCCGAAGCCGCTCTCTTTTGCTTCGGAGGCGATTACCGCCGCGTGGGGGAGAAGCTGCAGGACTGGTTTTTCACCGCCTGATCGCTACCGCGACTGTTCGGGCGTCTCGTTGTCAGCAGGTTTGGAAACTTCATCTGCTTTCTCATCAGCATCATCAGCCGGCTCCTCAGCCGGTGGCGGTGTCTCATCCTCCGGCCCCTCGTCAGGGGATACCTGGATGCCACCCTGTCGTGGTTCGCCCTCGCTGCTTTCTTCGTCAGCCGCATCGCCGTCGGGCCGGTCGGTCCGGTCGCGGGGGGGCGGGGTGGTTCCCGAACCTGTCGAGGTGCGCTGGCGCTCCAGCGTCACCGTCACGCGCGCGGAGTTGGGCCCCATGACTGTGACCCCTTCGGATACGCGGAGTGGCACCGAATAGCTGGAGGTGCCGCGAAGATCGCTGATATCCACCCGCGAGGTATCCACCGTGTTGACACTCTTGAGACGTTCGCCCTCCCCGGAGATAGTCACGGTCGTCGGCTCTACCTTCACATTGACGAGCCGGTAGCCCCGCGGGACTTCCCCGATAACAGGGGTAACCGGCACCGTCTTGGTATTCACCCGCTTGATGGCGACGGTGACGGACACCGTGGACGGTGAGATCTTCACCTGCTCGATCTGCACGTTGTTGGCGTCGCGGGCCTCCGGATTGACCTCTTCCTTGACGGTGGCACTCTCTCCGGAGACGTCCACGAGCGCAACGACGTCGGCAACCTCCTGGACGTGCGAGGCAGCGCCGGTGACATCCACTGTTTCTGGTTTTACCTGCCAGCCGCGAGTGGCAAAACCGTCGGCGGGGCGTCCCCGGGTGATGACTTCAACCTGCCGCAGGACGGTAATCACCTCTTCAAGCTCCACCCGCACCTGTTTGCGACTGACGTTGACCAGCTCCAGGCCCTCCGGAAGCTCCGGGAGGCTCACTGAAACATTTTGTGTCCCCAGCTTTGCATCATTGAGATTGGCGACAACCTTCAGCTTCTGCAGGTCGGTGCCGCTGAAGGTCGTGGCACGGCCGGCCAGCGTGAGATTGATCTCCGACGGGTTAATCCGCACGACCTCCAGGCCCTCAGGAGGCCGCGATGTCAGCACCTCCGCCTGCACCACCCGCTCGATGATCTGGTTGCTGTCACGCGACCAGTTTACACCGACCCAGATGACGAGGGCGCCGATGATGGCGATGATTTTCAGGCCCAGGTTGTGACGAATGATAGCAGGTATTTTCATGGCAGGTTTTCGGGACGTATGTTAGCGCCGCCAGAACATCCACGGCGGTACGTTCTCTTCGTTCGGCCCCAAAAGACTCATGAGCCGGTCGGTCAGTTGCGTCCGGTCCAGACCGCGGTTCATCGCACCGTCCACCGCGATGGAAATCTGCCCGGTTTCTTCCGATACCACCACACACACGGCGTCCGTGCGCTCGGTGATACCCAGGGCCGCGCGATGCCGCATACCGACCGACGCCGAAAGCCCCATCCCTTCGGTATAGGGCAGGACACAGGCGGCCGCCACCAGGGTGTCGCCCCTGATGACCACGGCTCCGTCATGCAGCGGCCCCTTGGGGAAAAAGATGGTTTCCAGAAGCTCTGATGAGACCCTCGCGTCTATGGTCTTGCCGGTGCGGGTGATGGACATGAGGCCCGATTCGCGTTCAAAAACAAGCAGAGCGCCCACGCGGTTGTCGGAAAACTTCGAGCACGCCTCGGCCACCTCATTGATGACCGTCTGCTGCTCGGTGGCGGTAAGATTGATTGGAGTAAACGCCCTGCCCAAAAGCCCCGCCCGCCCGAGGCGTTCCAGCGCCATCCGAAGCTCCGGCTGGAAGATAACGATGAGAGCGATAATACCCGGAACCAGCAGTATTCCAAAGAGCTTGTTAAAGGTCGGAAGCCACGTGGTGAGCGAGACGATGACAGCCACCGCCACCGCACCCTTGATCAATGACACCGAGCCGCTGCGCCGGATCAGCAGCAGGATTTGATAGAGGATGTAGGCCACGAGGGCGATGTCGATAACATCGACAATCGTGATCTGCGTTACGACTATCCACAGGTTTTCCAGTGCCGTTATCACGAGAATGCACCGTCATGTGGCTGATAGCTGTAATGGTATTATAACCGACAGTCGCGCGCTTGCGAAGTTGCTGCCTTCAGCCTGACAGGGCGCTGAAAATACCGATACTGCCGTAGGTTGCGGCGATGACAATACTGCTGGCGATGATGACGCCGATGGTGATACACGCCAGGGCGCGCCACAGGTGCATTCCAAACACTGCCGCCACGGTCGCTCCCGTCCAGGCTCCGGTGACCGGCAGGGGCACCGCCACGAACAGGGTCACAGCCCACACGCCGTACTTATTCACTGCTTCCTCTTTGCTGCGGGCCTTATGCAGCATGTGGGTGATAATGCGGCCCAAAAAGGGCTTATCCTCCAGCCGCTCGGCCGCCCAGTTGAAAAACAAAAGCACCGGGATCACTGCTATGACGTTGGAGGGAATGCCGATCAAAAGCACCTGCCACAGGGGCATTTCCATCCAGATACCCGCGGGAATGCCGCCGCGTATCTCGCTGATCGGAGCCGCCGACAGAAGCGCCACAACAATGGGTGGCGAGAATACGCTCTGCAACCAGTGATATAACGCTTCAACCAACACGAAACCCTCCTGAACGACCAGTCAATAATCAGCGCGGCCCAGGTCTCGACCACGCTGAATCCCATTATACTTGAAAACGCCATCCCGGAGACAGTCATTTCCGCTCGCGGCTTCCACAACGGGTGCGGGTGTGATACTATAGTGGACAGTTTTGACTCCCCGCCGCACTGCAGGGAACCATGATTATCGATTGCCACACACACATATTTCCCGAAAAGGTCGTTGAAAACGCGATGGGCAGCCTGGGGGAGATGTACGGCGTCGCCCCGGTCGTGATGCCCACTGCAGACAACCTCCGCGCCCACATGGACGAATGCGGCGTGGACAGAAGCGTCATCTGCCCGGTTGCCACCAGGCCCGATCAGGTTCCCTCGATCAACCGCTGGGTGGCGGGACTGGACCGCGAGCGCATCATCCCCTTCGGAGCGCTGCATCCGGCGTACGAAGATAACGAGGGCGAGATCGAGTTTCTGCTGAACTCCGGCATCCGCGGGATCAAGCTGCAGCCCTTCTTCCAGCATTTCGAGCTCATCACCGATGCCACCGACCGGCTCCTGAACCAGGTGGGCGACCGGCTGTTTATCATTATGCACGCCGGTGACGAGATGGTCCACCAGGAGCACATCGAGCCAAATCCACAGCGCCTGGCGAAGCTGGTGGATATGTACCCCTTCCTGCGCATGTCCGCAGCACACCTCGGAGGCTACCGGGTATGGGATGACGTCGAAAAGCACCTGGTGGGGCGGGACCTGTATTTCGACCTCTCCTACACCTTCAACCAGGCCTCCGATGAGCGGATCATGCGGGTGATAGAAAACCACGGCCACGAGCGCATCCTGTGGGCCTCCGACTTCTTCTGGCAGTCGCAGTGCGAAGCCCTGGAGGGCCTCAACCGCCTGCCGCTGAGCGATGACGTGAAACAG
>JAWODS010000404.1:0-9015 GCA_046483205.1 Armatimonadota bacterium
GATGCTTTTTGACATCAAAGACGACCCGGCGGAGACCACCGACATCGCTGCCGAAAACCCCGAGATGGTCCGGAAGATGCACTCGGAGCTCGAAGAGTGGCATGATTCCTGCGAACAGAGCCGCCTGGGTGCGGATTACAAGGGCGCGACGGAGCAATACCGGTAAGCGACAGGCCGCACCCACGAACTCCGATAAGCATGCCGTGTGAGATTGCAAAAACGCGTGGGGATGTTCGACGCCAAAACCTCCCACGCAACGGATGTTGCGGAGGGAGAAAAGACGCGACTCACCCCCACGCGGCTGCTGCACAGGCGCCACCGCAAATGGAGCGATGTTGCCGGATTGTATGAGGACTGACCTCATGCCCGCGACAGCGTGATGCGGTATTCCCCGACATCATCGAACGGCATGCACAGTACCGGTCGGGCCCTGTCCAGGCCGGCGCTGCCGTCCTTTTTGTACGGGTCATGTGGAACCGCCGGCCACATGATGTAGGCGCCCTCCGGCACCTCGACCTTCAAACCTTCATACACAAACGAGCCACCCAGGTCTTCCAGCCGGAGACCCTCTTCACCGAGGGTCACCTGTTCGCCGCTGCCCGTTTTGATGGTATCACCACGCAGCAGGAGCGGGAGATGGGCCTCGACCTGCTGGCCCGCAGGCGCCTGGTATATCAGGGTGACAGTGCCGTCATCGCCGGCTTCGGCGGTGACGTTAAAATCCCCATACCCAATCTGTCCACCCGTCTCGGTGTACTTCATGGAAAGCTTCGTGCGTTTGTCATAGTCCTTCAGAATGGCCCATTTCGGTGTCCACTGCAGGTCAATATCGGGGTCAAAGTCCGGGTCGGTGTCGCCCGGCGTATGCCGCAGCAGGCCGGTGTCGCCGACGGTGAAAGTTGACCAGTAGGGCTGCAGCTTGGTGCTCCCGCCTCCGGCAACCAGGCCGAGGTCGTCGTGATACACGTCAACCAGGTTTTGGCGGTCCTGCACCCAGCGCCGCAGGGCGGGCTCGCAGGCGTAGCCTGAAAACACCCACTGCCACGGCTCCTGGCGCTTGACGACCGCGCTGACGGTTCTGATGTAGTGTGTGTCGGATGCCGGTGGGTCCTCCAGTGGCACCATATCGCCTTCGCCGCTGTGAAGCAGCATGTGAGCAGCATAATCGGCGTCCGGCTCGTCCTGGTTGGCCTCGAGCCGCCGCTTGAGCTGTTTCAAAAGATAGCCACGTCCGTGTGGCGTCCATGAAAAGCCTACATTGCCGATCTCTACGGCTCCTCTGTAGGGGTTGCGCTCATCAATCGCGGCGGTGTATGAGCCATCCGGGAAGAGGATTTTCCGGTGGAAATCTGCGGCTCGCTCGAGGGCGTACAGAATCTCGTCGTCGCGCGAGAACGAGTAATAAACGCCCAGGAGGTCAATGTACGTGCGGTTATAGCTGACAACCGGGCCGTAATGCTCCGACCAGTAGCCGGGCATGTGCTGGGCATCGGCCAGCCGCCGCAAAAATCCTGCCGCCGCCTGCTTCCAGTCTTCGTTGTCAAAGCAGATGCCTGCGATATACAGCCCCATCTGGTTGTGCCCGGACATGTTGTGTACATGCGGGCTGTCGGAGTGCTCCCGGAGGGTCGTATAGCCGCGCATGAAGCCCTCTTCCCAGATCCTTCGGGATTCCTCGGGCAGCGCGTCTCCGGTGAGGTAAAATGCCCGTATCCATCGGCTGTATGTCCACGGCTGCATGACCTGGCCCCACGTGGAGCCGTCTTTTTTTCGAAAGACCCACGCACCGTCCTCGTCCTGCGCCTCGACCAGTGCCTCTCCCCCTTTGGCGATCGCGTTCAGGAGTTCGTCATCGTGGTAGTAGGGGTTCTCGTCATCTTCGATCGACCATGCCGCGGCGAGCGGATAGATGACGTTCTGGTCGTTGCAGATCCACGGCTTGGTGCCAAACCGCCCTGTATCGGGGTGAAAGCTGTCCATCATTTCCGGAATCCCCGCGACCAGCCGCTGCAGCAGGTAGTCCCGCGGCGGCCATGATGCCCAGTCATCCTCTGTGGCAAACATCGCAAGAATGAATAATGCGCCAGCCAGCACAAATGTGCACAACATAGGATTACCTCACCTGTATTTTCTTCGGGATTTTTATGGCATTCGGCAGGACAGTTCGAGGTTTCCGCCGCAATCCCTCTTTCTGCCCGGTTTGAATCCGCACACGACGCAGATTCGTGCATTGCGCAGATCAGCCGGTGATGGCCTCAAAGAGAGCGGCTGCACACAGGTCACTCCGAACATCTCGCTTTGGCCTGCACCCGCGGGACGGTATAATGTGGGAGAATATGGTGCGGTGCCTGTGTCAATTATCCCCGTCGATCTCCCCACGTGAGGGGTCTCTCATGAGCAATCTGTCGGAGAACAGGCGAACGAGAATTTCAAAAGCGATGAGCTATCTGCTGCGACATCACCCGGAGAAGGGCGATCTACAGCCCGATCCTGAGGGCTATGTGCCGCTGGATGATCTTGTGGAGGCACTGCACTCACTCGGCAGGGACGCGACTGCCGGGGACGTCCGCGAGGTGGTGCAGCAGGATCCGAAGGGGCGGTACGAGATCCGGGGCGACATGATCCGGGCGACATACGGGCATTCATTTGACATCGCCGAAAGTGGAGAAGAATGCGTTCCACCGGATACGCTGTATCACGGCACGCCCCGCCGCAGCGTGGAGGCCATCATGCAGGAGGGCCTTCGCCCGATGCAGCGGCAGTGGGTGCACCTGAGCGCGACGGTCGAGGAGGCCCGGAAGGTGGGCCAGCGCCGGGATTCAAAGCCCGCCATCCTCGCCATCGACGCATACAGCGCCCACGAAGACGGCATCACCTTCCGCAGGGCCGGCAGCGTCTATCTCTCGCCGCACATTCCGCCGGAGTATATCGAAGTTCAACAGGTGCCCTGACGCCGTATGCCGGCCGTCACTCCGCGCCGCCAACCGGTCTTTACCATGGTTTGGCAGAATGGGCAGCACATCGATGATCTGTCGTTCCGGCCCCATAGAATTGGCGCGGTACAGGCCCGCGCCCTACAATGAACGACGCTACTCCAACTCCAGAACCTGACACACACCGGGTCGTGCGGGAATATCAAGACTGTGCCCACCGATGACAACCGTCACCGGGTCGGTGTTGTCCGTGAAGTCAGTGCGGCGGACCAGCACGCGGTCATCCAGGCGCATCCCGGAGACAACCGGGCCCGGCGTATCCGGGACATCAAACAGCACAGGTCGTCCGTCCTCGAAAAACTCCCGGTACTGCAGGGTGCCGTTGAGCACCTGCTGCATCAGCCGCACCTCAATGACGGTTTCCTCTGCCCTGCACCACATCATCAATCCGTCGGTGCCGCGCAGGAAGTAGTGCCACAGAAGCTCGACGTACTTCTCCTGTGAAAACTGCGGAACCGGCGCGGCGTCGGACGGTGGCGCGGTGGTGTGCCAGTGCACCCAGTTGATCAGCGGCACATCCTGCGGCGTGTTTTCGGCGGCGTTGGTGCCCACCAGCAGCATATTGTAAAACCAGCGGTAATCATCATTTTCGAACTCCGGGTACCAGTCGAAGGTGCGGTACCACGTGTAGCACACCGGGTTGGCGAAGGTGTAGCCGCTCTTGAAGAACTCCTGGTACCACGGACGGTATCGCGCCTGCTGGTCCGGCAGGTACGGCGTGCCGGGGGTGACTTCCTCATAGTAATCGTACCAGTACCGCCAGCCGTTGTTGGGATAGACACTGTAGTTGCTGACCAGTATGTCCGGGAAGTACTCCTGCACCACATCCACACAGCACTCCCGCTGCAGCTCACAGCGGATTTCTCTCAGTGCATGCTGGAATGAGAAGAAGTTGTCGATATCCGGGACATTCTCGCGACAGACGGTGCAGCGCTTCGAATGGTCCCAGGCTTCATTCCACTCGATAGGCCCGTCGATTTCCCAGTCCAGGTACATGAAATCGACATCCACACCGGCTTCGGTGTAGGCGTCCAAAAACTGTCGGAACTGCTGTTTGATGTCCTCCTTGCGGTGCTGGAGGCGGAACGGGCAGCCCATTTTGCGCTTGCCGAAGGAATCATCGTGGAAGGTCGAGCCGTCCTCGGCGACGTGGAGGGTGTCTTTATCACCGTTAAAGAAGGTGTGCATGCAGCTATTGGCATTCACGCCCACCGAAAGGCCCAGCTCCTGCTGGAGCCTGCCGAGTCGCAGGGAGCTTTTGAGATTCTCCTCAAAGCGGTTGCCGGGCCGCCAGTGACAGCACAGGGCAATGCCGCGTTCGTAAAGATCCTGCAGCACCTGCTTTGCCTCCGCGTCGTCATCAGGGAGCCAGTTTCCCATGCGCGACCCCCGGATGGGCAGGCGGCCGTCCAGCGGCCGGTCAAGGGGCTCCAGCTCGTCAATGAGGCTGCGGGTGATTTCCTGCTGGCTCTGGGCATTCGCGCCGGATGCTGAAATCCACAGGATCATCAGAGCACAAAGGATGGCCGGTACTCCGGACAGCAGGTGATTGAAGTCCATGATATTGCTCCTCTCTCGATCGCGCCTGCAGTACTGCTCTGTTGCGATGCGTTGGCTTCAGGTGTTCACTTCAACGGCGGCGCGGGCAATTCCTTCGCACGATGACTGGCGGAGTGCTGCCGTTGCGCGGGTGCGGTATCCGTGATACTATTGCACCTGTGTGGTCGTTGCCGGGTCTCGTCTTGTTTTCACTCCACGGGGCGGATACATCTCCTCCATGTGTGCTTTTTGTCTTACAACAGAAAACTCGTCGGGGAGCCCCACCCCCGGCGGGAGGAACCGAAGGCTTGCGGTAATCATTCCTCTCGCGGCTATTCTCGCCCTCGCCTTTTTTCTTCGCGTGTACGGGAGCGCGTCGGTGGTCTATTCGAATCCCGATGAGGCGCTGTGGGCCTATTTTGTGGTCAATTCAGCCAAGCTGCCCGTCCTGAGCGCCGACGTCACCCACAACGCCATCACCAGAATCCTGAGCTGGGATTACGGCTGGCCGCTTTTCATCATCCATTTTTTGTGGGTGCGCACCCTCAACGCACTGCATATTGCCATTCACGAGGGGACCATTGTTGTCCCGAATGTGCTGGCCGGCACCGCCGTGTGTCTGCTGACATTTTTCGTTGGCCGGGCAATCAAGGACCGCCGGGCCGGTCTGTTGGCCGCCGCATTTATGGCGGTCGCACAACTGCCGGTGATGAACTCCCGCTCAATGGGACGGGCGGTGTCTCTGGGAAGCGTATTTTTCCTGTTCGCCGCTTTGATGCTGATACAGTACATCCAAAAACCGGATGACAATCGCCGCCGGCTGTACGCCGGAATTTCCGTCGGTCTGTATCTGTGCAGCGATCTGCAGTTCCCCATCGGTGCGGCCGTTCTCGTGCTGTTGATGCTCCTGTGGCCGAGACCGGAGGGGTGGAGAAATCCACGAAAGCTGGCGCGAATGTTTGTCCGCCCCCGTTTTTTGCTTCCGCCCGTTATTCTGTTTTTGCCGTACGTCGCAGCCTACCTCTATGCCCGGTCACTCGGTTACCCGGAGCAGACCTACCTCGGCAGCATTCTCGTCGAACACAGCTACGACTGGGGGATCCACCTGATCCCGTGGCTGCGGGACCTCGGGAGTAATGTCGGGCCGGTGCTGACGGGCGTCAGCCTCATTTCTGTCGTCCTGCTGTTCACCCGGTGGCACGATCGGCGATACCGGTGGCTTCTTTCGTGGATTGCCGTGACCGCCGCACCGTTTCTGTTCGCGGTGACGTGGAAGGTGACCATCGCCGCGGGGTATCACGTTCACCTGGTGGTGGGGCTGGCGATAGCGGCCGGGATCGGGGTCTCGATGCTCAAAAGACCCTGGCTGATCGGCCTCGTCGCGGCTCTCATCGTTGGTTCTACCGTGTTCGTGACCTGCCGGGCTGTGCTCGGCATCAGTGTGCCCGATGAAGTCCGATCATCCCGCCCCATCCCGT
The DNA here is from genome assembly GCA_046483205.1 of Armatimonadota bacterium. Classification (GTDB taxonomy): domain Bacteria; phylum Armatimonadota; class Zipacnadia; order Zipacnadales; family UBA11051; genus JBKHJK01. Next base: position 6,011 of record JAWODS010000404.1, read on the forward strand.
ACGGCGGAATACCCCCCGACAGCGGCGTGAAGGCTGCGGGATACTGGGTCCGCCAGCATGTGCCGCCCAGTGCTCGCATACACGTCATTCACGATCCGGCGGTCGCGCACTGGTACATGGGGCGTGAGGCCGCACAGCTTGATTACACACGCTGGCCACAGTACAGGGAGTACCTGGCACAGCACGCTGACGAACTGGACGTTGTTGTGGTTCCGGAAACAACGGCCTCGTGGGAAAACCTGGAGCTCCCCGCCCGTGGATTTGAGGGACTCGTGACCATTGTTGACGGGGGGCGGGTTGCCTGCCGGATCGCCACCAGGTGGCCTGTGGAGGAGACACTTCAGCTCGACCGCACCAACACTCGTTACAACCGCACCTACAACTCGATTGATACGATCCTGCCCGAGGTCGGGCCATACGTGCCCGGCAAACCTTTGACACTCCCGGGGCAAAGACCCGATTGAGACCACGGCGCGTGACGAATAACTCATCATGGAAGACTTTGCGGACAGTGGACGGCCCGGTGACACTCCCACCCGTGGCGGGGGATTGCTGGAAGGGTACCTCGCCAGAAAGCGGGCGCAGGTTGCCGAGGGACTTATTGACCAGCGTCACCGTGCGGGCCGCATCCTCGACCTGGGCTGCGGCAAAATCCCATTTTTCCTGCTACATACGGATTTTGCACAAAAAGCGGGTATCGAGCGTCAAGTGAACCCGAATGCTTCTGAACTGGCGGACAAGTACGGTATCTTTATGATTGAATACGACCTTTCGAGCTCACTGAATTTGCCGTGCAGGGCAAAAACCTTTGACGTCATCACGATGCTGGCGGTGCTGGAACATCTTCCCGAAGCCTGCAGGTTGGATTTGATGAAACAGGTTTGCAGGTGTTTGAAGCCCGGTGGCGCGCTCATCCTCACCACGCCCGCCGCCTGGCTGGACAGAGTGCTCAGAATCATGGCAAAATGTCGTCTGGTAAGTGAAATGGAAGTTGGCGAGCACAGGTCCGCGTGTCATGCCCGATATTTGCGCCAGTTGCTCACGAATGCGGGTTTTTCGGCCGAAAGAGTAACGGTGGGCTCCTACCTGTTCGGAGCCGCACTGTACGCACGTGCCGTCAGGAAGTGAACCTGCTGCCGGGACGCAGCAGCCAGGCAGTATGTGCGAACCTGTCAGGGAGACATTTCAATGAAGCTATCGGTGGTCATACCGGTTTACAACGAAGAGGCGACAATCGAGGAGATCATCAAGCGCGTGCAGGCTGTGGATATCGACAAGGAGATCATCTGCGTCGATGACGGCTCAAGTGATGGCACGCTGGAGCATCTCCGGAAGCTGGATGCCTCCATGGATAACCTCCACCTGGTGGAACACGGACAAAACAGGGGCAAGGGTGCGGCCCTGCAAACCGGCTTTGACCACGTACAGGGAGATATGGTCGTTATTCAGGATGCAGATCTCGAATACGATCCCGAAGACTACCACATTCTGCTGGAACCGATTGAAGACGGTATCGCCGATGTCGTTTATGGCTCGCGCTTCGTCGGCTGGCCACGCCGGGTCCTGTTCTTCTGGCACGCCGTGGGCAACAACTTTCTGACATTCCTCTCCAACATGTTCACGAACCTAAACCTGACGGACATGGAGACCTGCTACAAGGCATTTCGAGCGGATATCCTCCAAAAAATGACTATCCGGTCGAATGATTTCGCCTTTGAGCCGGAGTTTACGGCCAAAGTGGCGAAGCTGGGATGCCGCATCTACGAGGTTCCCGTCACCTACATGGGCCGCACGTATGACGAGGGCAAAAAAATCGGCTGGCAGGACGGCTTCAAGGCGCTGTGGGCGATTGTGAAATTCCGGTTTGTGGATTGACCGCTACAGGTCCAGCATCTGAAGCAGCGGGTTATCCTTCCGGCCCAGCGGCAGAGTGACCGGCTCTGTGCGCAGGCCCGATTCGTATATCGCCAGGGTCAGCTCCACCACGTCACGCGCCTGCCTGAGTGTCACTGTCGGCTCCTGCCCGTTTTCAATGCAACTCACCAGCTCGGCTATCTGCTGCACCTGCAGTGGTGATGATTCTCGCAGCTCCCACTGTCCCTGCTGCATGAAGCTCCACTTCTCATCCACCGCCACCGGCTCGTAGATTCTGAAGGCGCTGCCGGTGTGGTCGCGGTGGTATTCAAACCGCCCGGCGGACATCTGCACATCAATACTCAACTCGAAATAGTCCCTGTACGCGTCGGCCTCCAAGTGCGCCCGGGCTCCATTTTCGAAGCCGATATTCGCCAGCACACAATCCTCGACATCCAGCGTCTCATCCCGCCGCTCCACGCTCGCCTGCACCCGCTCTGCGGGGCCGCCCAGCCACAGGTACAGGTCGATGAGATGGGTGGGATCATAGGCGAGAAAGCCCCCGGACATCCTCGCATCCGCCTGCCAGCCGTAGGGCTTGAACCGCGACATGTGGCCCCGCATATAGACGAGATCGCCCATCTCGCCGGCCTCGATAATCCGCTTGAGCTCGCGGAAATTCGCATCCCACCGGCGAAGGTATGACACGGAGGCGACCACACCGTGCTTCTCGCAGGCGCTGATGATGCGGTCGCCTCCGGCGAGGTCCGTTGCGAGCGGCTTTTCGATGATGAGCCCCTTCACCCCACCTTCAGCGCACGTCTCGACAAGCTCGGGGTGAGTTGCGTGAGGGGTGGCAATGGCCACGATATCCGGCGATGCTTCGGCCATCATCTCCCCCGCCGTGGCAAAGACAGGCACATCCGGCCGCGCCTGTGAGAACGCCTCCCGCCGCTGTTCAGAAATATCACATGCCGCCGCCAGATCCGTTGTATCAACCGCCTCAAAGGCCTCGGTGTGAGTGCTTGGTGATCCTCGCCACGATTCTTCGGCGTAGAGGCTGCCAATTTCTCCAAGCCCGATAAGCGCCGCTCGATAGGTCATTCTTCCGCCCCCTCTTCCTGTGCATCGGCGATCATTGCCGCAATTTC
>JAWODS010000408.1:0-5449 GCA_046483205.1 Armatimonadota bacterium
ATCCGACGGCCAGTTCCACGGCGTCGCGGGAGATATCTTCTTCGAGATACAGCCGCACGCGGTATCGGCCAATTTCCCCGAGCGCGGCATTCCCGAATGCCTTCATCCCGTCAAGCGAGAAGTCCGCCTGCAAATGACCCACGGTTTTGCCCTCAAATTCCACCGGGATGGTGACATCATCAGGCGGAAGCCCGGCCTCTCCGGCCCACCCAACCTGGAGGCTGTGATCACCGCGCGGGAGGGTCAGGGCCGCCTGGCTGCTATCGCTTTTCCACGAAAACACGTCATCATCTGCGCGCTCTTTGTCGATGAAAACCCACTTCACCGGCTCCGGAAGCGCGATGCTAAGCGTGAAGGTATCCTCTGCGGCATCTTCCGGCGTCTCGACCATGTAGCTGACCAGGGCACGGTCCGTCCAATACCGAATCTCATACGTGCCCGGCACCGTTGAACTCAATAGTGATGTCCCTGCGGCCTGTGCGACCACGCCCAACAGGAATATCGCTGCGAGACACAAAACGAAGCTGTGGACCTTTGCGGTTGGCAAGCTTTTCATAGTCTTATGCCGTCCAATCTGTTGCTGGTTTCTGTGCGGATGATTACTACCATATTCTCTGTTCAAAAGTCTTTGCCCTTTGTCGAATACAAATCATTTCCTGATACACCCGTCGGGAAGGTATAACAGCCCCTGCCACCTAAATATCTGTCGATCATGAAAAACACTTGGTATCCGGACTGATGAAGGTGTGCGGATTACGGTTCCAGGGAACGTTGAAGGGAGACGATTGACCTGTTCATAGATATTCATACCCACGCATATCGCGAAAGTCCGCCGCTGCCGGTGCGGTTTTGCACGCCCGAACAGGTGCTTGAGCGCTACGACGAGCTCGGTATCGAAAAGGGAGCATTGCTGCCCATCGTCAGCCCCGAAATCTACCTCCCGCAATCCAATGAGGAGATCCTCGGGATGGTGGAGCAATACCCGGACCGCTTCATCGCCTTCTGCAACATTGATCCACGGGCACTGACCAATTCTCCCAGCGCCCCGCTGGGTGACATCCTGCGGTATTACCGCGACCGGGGATGTAAGGGGCTCGGGGAGGTCATGCCCAATATGCCGGTGATGGATGACCGCGTGCAAAATCTCTTTCGACATGCTGAAGAGGTTGGCTTCCCGGTGACCTTCGACGGCTCTGACCAGATAAGCGGCGATTTTGGCCTGTACGATGATCCCGGTCTCCCGCAGCTTGAGCACACGCTTCAGCGATTCCCCGAGCTCATCATACTGGGGCACGGGCCGGTGTTCTGGTCGGAGATCGCCCCTCTGGACACCCCGGGCTCACGGGGGTACCTGTTCCATCCCGACGGCGGGCAGGTTGGGCCGCCATCTCCTCCGAGTGGCCCGGTCGAAGAAGAGGGGGCTGTCCCGAAGCTGCTGCGGAAGTATCCGAACCTCTATGGCGACCTGTCGGATTTCAGCCCCTATAACGCCCTGTCGCGCGACCCCGAATACGGCCCGAAGTTCCTCACCGAGTTCCAGGACCGCCTCCTGTACGGCACCGACATCGTCGGGCCCAATACTCCGCTTCCCATGGCCGATCTTCTCATCGAGTGGCGGGATGACGGAAAGATTACGGAGGAAGTCTTCACAAAAGTCGCCAGAGAAAACGCGATCACGCTGCTGGACCTCGAGTAGATCGCAGGAGAATCGTTCTGCCAGCGTACCACGAATTGTCTGCAGAGGGTGATGAAAAATGCTGATTGTGGCTCTTATCTGTATCGCGATGGCAGCTCCTTTGCCCGCCGTCGCCCAGGATGCGATTCCGCTGGGCGAGATCATCGAGGCGGAGACACTCAACGCTGTCAATGCGGCGGAGGAGGACAAATACGCCAAAGATGCCTCAGGCGGCGCGTATGTGTTTTTGCCGGAGCCACAGATGGATTCCAGCGGTGAGCTCAACTCGTATCTGGAAGTCCCCATCGACGACTTCAGCGGACAGTTTACCCTGCGCGTCAGGGCCTATGCACCATCCACCGGCACGGACTCCCTGCATTTCCGCTGGCCGGGTGGCCGCCGGTCCATGGGCCTGGATTTCGAGCCCCCGGCGTGGCGCTGGTATGAGCTGACGCTGTATTCCTACACACCCGGGCCGGCGACGCTGCGCATTGGTGCACGTGAGCCCGCACGGGTGGATGCCATTGAGGTGATTAAAACGCAGATCAACGCAACCCCGCATCAAAGGACACCGCTGATCCCCGAACCAAACGGGGCCCGACCGATCTCCATAAACCCACCCACCTTCCGCTGGCTGCACCAGGGACCGGGCGTGACGTACCACATACAGGTCGCCAGTGACGAAGCTTTCAATGACATCGTCCTGCAGCGGGAGACGACCGACACGTTCCTGCGCCCGCTGAAGCCCCTGGAGCCCGGGAAATACTGGTGGCGGCTGAGAAGCGAGGGGTGGGATGAGGGGCTGTGGGCGGCTCCGCAGAGCTTCGAAATTGACGAAACCGTCGCAAAATGGCCCCTGCCGGAATGGGAGAAGTCCATGGCGAATGTCCCCGATGGTCACCCCCGAATTTACCTGCGGCCCGAAGAGGTGGATGATTTTCGCCGGTGGGCGCACGGAGACGGGCAGGAGTGCCTGGAGCGGATCAAAGAACAGATGGAGCGACAGATCGGAGCCGAGATGCCCCTGAAGGCCGGCAAGGAACGCGAGGGCGGCCTCACGCGCGAGGAGAGTGTCGTCAGGCGTGTGACCTTTAAGAAAGAAGCAGGCCGGACGGCGGGACCGATGGGCGAGCTCGCCCTGGTGTACCTGCTCACCGGAGAGGAACGCTTCGCCGAGGAGCTCAAACGCCGCGCCCTGTTCATCGCAAGTCTCGATCCAAAGGGCTACGCATCCCACTACGTCAGCGATTTCGGCAATGCGAACCTGGTGAGCGGCCTGGCCTACACGTACGATTACCTGTATGACTATTTGAGCGACGATGAGCGCCGGACGATCCGCGAGGCCCTGACGGCCCGGCTGGAGATTATGCTCCATTCATACCGTCCCGGCCTGGAGCAGCACACCGGCAGCGCCCATGCCTGGCAGTTGATTTTCTACAAGTTTCTGGCCGGATGCCTGGCAATCTATGACGACCATCCCGAAGCACAGGAATGGTTCAACTGGGGCGTACGGCTGACCGTGGCCATGTATCCCTGGTTCGGCGGCGCAGACGGGGGGTCCGCCGAGTGTGCCAGCTACTTCGCCGGAACGAACCTCGCCTCCTCGATGCTCTTCAGGGATATCATCTACACTTCCACCGGAATCGATCTGTGCAACAATCCATGGTACCAGGGCAATATCTACTACACGATCTTCTCTCACCCGCCCGACCACATGCGCTCACAATTCGGCGACCATGCCGGAGGGCCTTCTTCCGGCGGTCCAGGCGGCAACCAGTATCTTGTCCAGCGTTACCGCGCGGCGCTGCTGGATAATCCCTCTGCAGCCGCCTACGCCGATAAATATGGCGGCGAGTTCCACAGCAGCCTGATGAGGGAGTACCGGTGGCTCAGTGAACCGATGCCACAACCCGAGCCACTCATGAACCTGCCCGATGCCATGGCATTCAGCGACATCGGCACAGTATTTGCACATTCAGCCATCGACCGGCCCGACAGCAATATCTTCTTCGAGTTCAAATCAAGCCCCTACGGCTCTCACGGCCACTCCCACGACGACCAGAACACCTTCAACCTGGCGGCATTCAACGAGCCGCTGCTTACTGATACCGGGTACTATCACTCTTACGGTGATGCCCATCACGCCGGATGGACCATGCGCACGAAGGCCCATAACTGCATCCTCGTTGATGGCACCGGACAGCCCAACAGCAACATCGGCGCTTACGGAAAGCTCATCGACTTCGAGCAGGGCGATCAGTTTGTCTATTGCGCCGGTGAAGCAAAATGGGCCTACAAAGATGTTGATCTCATCCGCTTCACCCGCCACTGCCTGTGGCTGAAACCTGATCTATTCTTCATCTACGACCAGCTTGAAGCACCGGAGGAACACACCTACCAGTACCTTCTCCATGCCGTTGAGGAAATGGACATCCACGAAAACGCACAGACGGTTGATGTCAGCGGCCGGAAGGCGGCCTGCCGGGTGACGTTGGTGGAGCCGGCCGGCATGGAGTTTTCACAGACGGATGTCTTCGACCCGCCTGCGAAGCGGTGGCGTGACGACCGTCCCTTCGAAATGCCCAACCAGTGGCATTTGACCGCAGAAACAGCGGAACCGGATGACAGCATGAGGTTCCTCAGCGCCATCGAGGTCGGCCGTGCGGATGAGGAAATCACCGGAGACGTCAGCGCCATATCCGGCGAGGGATGGGCCGGTGCGAAAGTACAGAGAGATGACACCACCGTGTACGTCGGCTTCGCAAGAGGCATTCCACCGGTTGAGGGTATCAAGCCGCAGGTGCAGATGAGCCTCGGTGGTTTTGAGGTGACCGCGTTTGCTGCGGCAGTGGAAGTGCGCGACGGCGAGGCAATGCGGATGATTGTCATTTCGGACTAAACTGATGTGAAAAGAGATGCGACGATGAATCCAGAAATACGTTTTACAGGACCGCGCGAGATTGAAATCGTTGATGCAGGGCCGGTGGAGCCCGGGCCCGGTGAGGTGGCCGTGCGCACAATTGTCTCGCTCATCAGCGCCGGGACGGAGGGCTCCCAGTACACCGGCGAACCCTGGGAGGACGCAGAGGGCAACAAACGCCCCAGATATCCCGCCACCCCCGGATATTCCAGTGCGGGAGTTGTCACCGCCGTAGGAGAGGGCGTTGAGCAGTTTGCGGTCGGTGACCGCATTACAACCGCCATGAACCATGTGCTGGAATATACCCGGGCTGTGGACTGCGGCTTTTTGTGGGGCGTTCCTGATGGGGTCAGTGACGAGGCGGCGACCTTCTGCATTCTCGGCTGCACGGTGCTCAACGGCGTTCGGCTGGGACATCCGCAGCTCGGTGACGCCGTCTGTGTCATCGGCCTGGGTGTCCTGGGACAGCTCGCGAGCCAGTATCTGGTCCTCACCGGGGCGCAGACCATCATCGGTATCGAACTCGACCAGTCCCGGCTGGACCTGGCCCTGGAGACGGGCGCGATCACACATGCCGTCAACGCTGCCGAGGATGACGCCGGCGAGGCCGTAAGAGAGCTGACAGACGGACGCGGCGCCGATTTCGTCTTCGAAGTCACCGGTCTGACGCCGACCTTCAACACGGCCTTCGACGTGGCCCGGCGTTTCGGCACCGTCATCGCCCTGGGGTCACCGCGCTGGCCGGCCGAAGTGGATATGATGATGCTGCACCTGAAAGCCCTCAATTGCCTCGGCGCTATCGTCAGCTCACACCCATCTCCGGAGAACAAGCGGAACCGCTGGCACCGGTACGC
>JAWODS010000411.1:0-19742 GCA_046483205.1 Armatimonadota bacterium
TCCGGCAGCGAATCCATCGCCACGCAGAAGCCGTGATTCTGGGTGGTGATTTCCACCTCTTCGGTGTCCATATTCATCACCGGATGGTTGCATCCCCGGTGGCCGAACTTGAGCTTGTAGGTTTTTCCGCCCAGCGCCCACCCGAGAATCTGGTGTCCCAGACAGATGCCGAATACCGGAACCTTTCCGAGAAGCCCGCGGCAGGCGTCGATGACATAATCGAGCGCCTCCGGATCACCGGGCCCGTTCGACAGAACGACGCCGTCGGGTTTCCACTGCAGGATGTCCTCCGCAGTGCTGTCGGCGGGGACTGAGATGACTTCACAGCTACGGCGGTGCAGGTGGCGCAGGATGTTGAACTTCACACCACAATCCAGGCAGACAACCGAATACGGGAACTGGGGCCGCTCCATCTGGCCGTCGAAGGTCATAGAGGGCCGCGAGGCGCTGCGCCTGTTGTTGACCTCAAGCTGAAGCTGGCGGTCGGGCACAGGAGTTTTGTCGTCATAATGATCGCCGAGCCAACGCCGGGGGCCGTCACACGTCACATCCATCACATAGTCCGCACCGACCATTCCGGGGGCATCCTTGGCCATCTGAACGGCCTCATCGGGGTCCATCTCTTCTGTGGTCAGCACGCTGATTTGCGCCCCGTGTGTTCGCAGATGCTTGGTCAACATGCGGGTATCGATGCCCTCGATTCCCACGATCTCGTTTTCAACCAGGTAATCGTGCAGGCTCTTTGTTGCCCGCCAGTTGCTCACCGTCGGGGAATACTCCCGGACAACGAACCCCTCGACCCACACATTCTCAGACTCGACGTCATCATCATTGACGCCGTAGTTGCCGATTTCGGTGTAGGTCATCGTCACGATCTGCCCGCGGTATGACGGGTCTGTCAGGACCTCCTGATAGCCCGTCATCCCTGTGTTGAAGACGACCTCTCCAACGCTGGTGCCTTCGGCGCCGAAGGAGGTGCCTTCAAAAACCGTCCCGTCTTCCAGTGCAAGCATGGCTTTCTTACCCATAGAGCAGCATCACCATTATATCCATGTCATTTTGAGATATTGTATCGTCTCATCCACTCGGGGGCAAACCGATTGCCTCATGCCTCGATGATCTGCCCGTTGTGATAGCGCATGTGTCCGGCCACGATCGTCGCCCACGCCCTGCCTGTCAGCACCCGGTCGGCCAGCGGGGTGGACCGGCCCTTTGAATGAAACTTTTCGGGCTCCACCAGCCATTCATCGTCGGGACTGATGACCGTGATATCCGCGGGCGCTCCTTCGGCCAATGCTCCGCTCTGCAGCCCCAGCAGCCGCGCCGGGATGAAGCTCATCGCCCGGGTCAACGACAGCCAGTCCCGGTCGGATTCAGGCTGCAGAACTGTCACCATCGCACCCAGCGCCGTCTCCAGCCCGACCAGCCCACACGGCGCCTGCTTGAGACCTTTTGATTTTTCCTGCGGTGTGTGAGGCGCATGATCGGTGGCGATGACGGGAATGACCCCATTGCGGACGGCCGCCAGTAGCGCCGTGACATCCCGGTCGGTTCGCAGCGGCGGATTGACCTTCGCATCAGGACCGAATTCGAGCACCGCCTCTTCTGTCACACACAAATAGTGTGGCGCGGTCTCCATGGTCAGGCGGCCGTTCCAGCCGGGCATTGCCTTCGAGATCATCTCAACTTCCTCGCACGTGCTGACGTGCGCCAGGTGCAGGTGCCCACCCGTGTCTTTGAGCCCTATCCATTCTTCAGTTGCCCGTAAGACGGCCTCTCGGGGAATACCGGCCACGCCCATCTGCTCGCTGACGGCACCCTCGTTGATGACCCCGTCACCGGAAATGGTTTTGTCTTCGGCGTGGGCGATAAAGAGACACTGTGCGTCGGCGGCTGCCTCAAGCGCCCGGCGTTTCAGCTCCGGGCTTTCCAGCGGGTATGCATCATCGGTGATGGCGCGGCAGCCGGCGTCGAGTAATGCTTCGAAATCTGTGAGTTCATCCTGGCCGTGCCCCACCGTCGCCGCACCGTAGGGATAGACATGACACAGCGCCTCCGCCTCGATTCGGGCGAGGAGGTCTGCGACACGTTCCGGTCTGTCAATGGGCGGAGTGGTGTTGGACATGCATGCAACGGTGGTGAATCCCCCCGCCACGGCCGCTCGCGTCCCGCTGGCGATGTCCTCCTTCTCCGTCTGGCCGGGGACACGCAGATGCACGTGCATATCGACCAGTCCGGGGGTCACGATCAGCCCACTGACATCAATACTTTGACCCGCCTCCGGGAGGGAACCTGCAGGGGCAATGGCCTCAATGCGACCGTCTGAGACGGCAATATCACCAACAGCAATGGTATCAGAGGCAGGATCGACGAGGGTTCCGCCGGTGAGGGTGAGGTCTGATGACGGCATCGCTCAACTCCTTACAAAAAGGGGACCCGGACCGTTACCGGCGGGTCCCCGTGAAAGCCTGCATCGTTCCGGTTATTCTTCAACCAGCACGTCAACCGTATCCACCCGCGTCACGTGCCTGCCGGACCGGTCGGAAACCGTCAGGGTGACCTCGTAGAATCCTGGCTCCAAAAATGGCCAGGTGGCCTCGCGGCCGATTGCATCCTCATCCAGCCCATCCCAGCTATCAAAGTCCCAGGCATAACGGGCATTACCGTTGCCGGGCTGGGCTTTTGCTTCAAAGGTGACAGGTTCGTTTACCTTCACCCTGCGGGGTTCACCGGCATCGGCGACCAGTGGCTCGTCTTCGGCGACGAGTTTCACAGTGCCGACCCAGAACTTTTCTTTGACATCCCCAAACAGGGCGATGCGTTCGAGCTTCGCGTCGGGATTCTCCACAGAACCCTCGAAATCCGCAAGGGGGATAACCATGGTGTACCAGTTTTCCAGGGCGTCCTGGGCATGCAAAATGTCAACATCCCCGGAGTCGAGCTGGCCTTCGTCGGTGACCAAAAGCGCCCTGAGCTTTGTGATCATGGGAGGCGGCGCTTCGGGCTGTCGTCCCGGTCCGCCTTCACCGGGCATCATGTCTTCGGGCATCATTCCCGGCTCCATCATGCCGGGATCCATGCCGGGATCCATTCCCGGTTCCATCATGCCGGGATCCATCATCTCCGGCGGCATCTCTTCCGGTGGCATGGGGCCGGGCCGGTCGCCGCGGCCTCCGGGGCCCGGGCCACCCCGACGCCCGCCTTCGCGCCATTCCCCGGGGGGCATCTCCTCGGGGAACATGTCGGGAGGCATATCTTCAGGGAACATGTCTTCCGGCGGGAAGTCCCCGGGGCGTCTGTCTCCACGGCCCCTGCGTTCTTCCCTGCGTTCCTCCTGATGGGTCTTTACCACCAGAACCAGGAACCCTTTTTCAGGCTCCTGCAGGAAATCTTTCAATGCTTCAGGCGATTTCAGGTCCAGACGACCGCCCTCATGGAAACCGTTTGTCTCCACCTGGAGGGTCTCGCGTTCGAGGTATTGCTGTTCATCGGTGTTTTCAGCACTGCCATTGCCCCACGGCCCGGCATCGGCCTTGTCCAGCTCACCACTGTAAATGACGAACTCACGCTCGGCCGCAGCAGCGCCGGAATACAGGGCTGCAATCAGGACCAAAACGATGGGGACGACCCATATAATGCGTTTCATATCGACACCTTCCTACCGCGGCACCCATGACAAGGCACCCCGGTATGTGCTGTGTGCCGCTTGAACCGTATGACCCGGCGGTATTATCACTCACACGTCCGGACAGGTCAAATACTGTCCGGCATAGTAGCTGCCAGCATCCTTTTGAGTATTATACCACATATCGCCCGCCGGAATACATGAATTCACGGCTCTGCATGCGCGTAACCGGTCAGCGTCTCTGCGAGCCGGTCGGAATCTGTCACATAGTCCAGGAGGATCTTCAGTCTCGTCCCTCCCGTGGTCTCCACCACGATCGTGCCGGACTTTCTGCGCACGGCCCGCACATCCGTCCATAGAAACCGCAGCGGCGGAAGAAATGCTCTCTGGATTGTCAGGCCGCGTGCATCGCAGTGATAATACCGAAGAAGCTGCTCGGCGGTGATCAGCCACAGTGCCGCCACCGCCGCAGCCAGCAGCACCAGCGGCCACACACCCCTGTTCAAGAATTCGGCGTGAACCATGTCCGCTCCCCAGCGGTGCACAAAATACAGATACAGTCCCGCTGGCGCGGCGGCAAAAACCGCGAGCGTGGTGTACGCCAGTGTGTTGGGCTGGTGCAGCGGGACGTTCTGCTGCTTCATGTTCGCGCCGACCTCAGAAAAAGCGGCTGGCGATTTCGCTGTGCAGTGCAAAGCCGCGACGGGGGTGCAGGCGCAGCCGTCCGCCGTCGTATTCCCCGAGATTCAGGGCGGCAATCCAGCGAATTTCGTCTGCATATTTCTTCTCCAGATCAATGTCCAGGTCCTCCGAAAGGCTGTGGAGATCCACGCCGCTGCGGGTGCGCAGTCCCAGCATGATTGCCTCGGCAGCGCGGTCGTGTGGCTCCAGGGTCTCCTCGAAATCTGCAATCGGCTCTCCCAACGCTATGGCCCTCGTGTATGCCACCGGATCCGAAATGTTTTTACGCCTGACGCCATCGATGTAGCTCACCGCACCGGCTCCGCAGCCGAGGTACGGCACCTCTGTCCAGTAAATCTTATTGTGGCGGCATTCCATCCCGGGGAGGGCATAGTTAGAAATTTCATACTGCACAAACCCCGCCTCCGACAGCATCTGCTGGGTGAGTTCGTACATATCGGCGGCCACGTCGTCATCAATGGGCGGCAACTCGCCCTCCTGGACCATCTCGTACAGCGGTGTCCCCTCTTCGAGCATTAACCCGTAGGCGGAGAGGTGATCGGGCGACAGGGCGATTGTCGCCTGCAGCGTGTGCTCCCATTCTGTGACCGTTTGCCCGGGCAGGCCGGATATGAGGTCAATGGAGAGGTTGTCGAAAATTTCGCGGGCGGTCCTCACGGCATCTCTGGCGCGATCGGCACTGTGCGTCCGCCCCAGCAGCTTCAACTCCGCGTCGTTCAGGGACTGCACGCCGATGCTGAGGCGGTTGAAGCCGGCATCGTGCAGGTTGCGAAGCATCCGGCCGTCAACGGTTTCGGGATTCGCCTCGATGGATATTTCGGCGTCATCGGCGACCGGAGCGAGCTGTTTGATGAGATCGACAAGCCGGGCAAGCTGTGCGACCGGGTAAATCGTGGGAGTGCCGCCGCCGAAAAAGACGGTGGGGATGGCCGTGATGGACAGTGCCGTCAGACGCTTCTGGAGTTCGATGTTGAGGGCCCGAAGATAGGTTTGGCGAACCGTGTCCGGGGCGACCTGTGAGTTGAAATCACAGTAGCGGCATTTGCTGATGCAGAAGGGGATGTGAAGATACAGGCCTGTGTCCACGCGCTAATCCATCTCCAGTACGGCCATAAACGCCTCCTGGGGCACTTCGACGCTGCCGATCTGCTTCATGCGCTTTTTGCCTTCCTTCTGGCGCTCCAGCAGCTTCCTCTTCCGGGTGACGTCACCACCGTAGCACTTGTCCAGGACGTTCTTGCGCAGCGGAGCCTGGCGGACCGATGCAATGACCCGGCTTCCGATGGCCGCCTGGATGCGTACTTCAAACATCTGTCGCGGGATTGTTTCCTTCAGCCGCCTGCAGATCGCCCGCCCGCGCCTGTCGGCAAACTCGCGGTGCACGATGATCGCCAGGGCATCCACCGGGTCGCCGTTGATGAGAATATCTACCTTTACGAGATCCTCTTCCTGAAAGCCGTCCAGCTCGTAGTCCAGCGTCGCATATCCGCGGGTGGCGGACTTGAGCGTATCGAAATAATCGACAACGATTTCCGCCAGCGGGAGCTGGTAGTTGAGAATGACGCGGTCGCCGCGGAGATACTCCATCTCCTGAAATTCGCCCCGGCGCTCGTCGGAGACTTTCATGCATGGGCCGACATATTTGTGGGGTGTCATGATCTGGGCTTTGACGACCGGCTCTTCGATGATCTCGATCTCACCGCGGTCGGGCATTTTTGCGGGGTTTTCGATTTCATTGACCTCTCCGTCGCTGGTCATCACCCGGTACACAACGTTGGGGGCGGTGGTGACCAGGTCGAGATCGTATTCTCGCTCCAGGCGCTCCTGGACGATCTCCATGTGCAAAAGCCCCAGAAAGCCGCAGCGAAACCCGAAGCCCAGCGCCTCGGAGCTCTCCGGCTCATACCGGAAGGCGGCGTCATTGAGCTTGTAGCGATCCAGGGCGTCTCTGACCAGTGAAAAATCTGCATTGTCCGAGGGATACAGGCCGCAAAAAACCATCGGCTGCGGCTCGCGGTATCCCGGCAGCGGCTCGTCGGCCGGATTGTTCGCCAGCGTTATGGTATCACCAACGGCACAGTCGCTCGTCTGTTTCATGCCGGCGATCACGTACCCGACCTCGCCACACGTCAGCCGCTCCTTTTCAAGCCTCTGTGGGGCGAAAACGCCGACCTCGTCCACCTCGAATTTCCTGCCGTCGGACATCATCATGATCCGGTCGCCCGGCCTGATTGTTCCGTTGAACACGCGGACATACGCAAACGCTCCGCGGTGGGGATTGTATTCGGAATCGAAGATCAGGGCCTGCAGCGGCGCCTCATCATCACCCTTCGGCGCCGGCACCCGGCTTACGATGGCCTCCAGAAGCTCCGAAACCCCCTCGCCGGTCTTGCCGGAGGTGCAGATGATTTCGTCTCGCTCGTAGCCGAAGGTGTTGCGAATATCCTCGGCCACCTCGTCAATATGGAACTCGCCGAGGTCAATCTTGTTGATCACCGGGATGATCTCCAGCCCCGCCTCCAGGGCCAGGTACATGTTCGCCATCGTCTGTGCTTCTATGCCCTGGGAGACATCAACCAGCACCACCGCCCCGTCGCATGACTCCAGTGCGCGGCTCACCTCATAGTTGAAATCCACGTGTCCGGGTGTGTCGATGAGGTTGAGGAGATACTCCTGGCCGTCTTCGGCCTCGTAGATCAGTCGCACGGCACTGGCCTTGATGGTGATGCCGCGCTCGCGCTCAAGATCCATGTCATCAAGGACCTGCTCGCGCATATCCCGCTCGTCAATCGTTTTGCACTGTTCCAGCAGGCGGTCGGCCAGCGTGGATTTGCCGTGATCAATATGCGCCACGATCGAAAATGTGCGTATGTTTTCCTGCCTGATATCTTCGGCCATCTATTTCATGTCCGTCCTCGTATGCGGTGTCATCGGGTGGAATACCTAAATTCGATCCAGAAGAGGCCTGACGAATTCGGGTGAATAGCGAAGGCAGCGGTACACCGACCCCAGGCCGCCCTCTTCATGCCAGGGGAACACAAAATCCCAGACAATCTCTTTGTCGGGCGTCACCTCAAAGAGATGTCCCTTTGCGCCCTCGCAGATCAGGGTGTTTCCGTTGGGGAGTCGCTGGGCGCCGGAAATGTACCGGCTCAGAAAATCTTCCTTCGGGTCTGCCGTGTACTCCCATTCGATCTCTTCGGCAAGCGGGTTTAGCTCAATGACGCGTGAATACCCTCGCAATGTTCCATTATCGAAGATAAGGAGATTGCCGTTTTGCAGCATGTGGGGCTTGTGTTGACCATCGAGTTGGCCCGGACCCCACGCCCAGACGATCTGCCCGGTGTCATAGTCGATGACTCCGATGATGTCGAGACTTCGGTAGGAGAAAACAATATTGCCGGGCGCAAACCGGATCGGGCCGCCTGATTCCTTTTCCTTTTCGTGGCTGGCGTTTTCGGGGATGATCTGCAGCGTGTTGTTGTGGGCCCAGTCGAAGGCAAACTCACCCTCGACGCGCTCCCAGAAATGCTCCCAGCCGGCTGTCGGCAAAAGCGCCTTCAATTCCCCGATGTGATACTCCCCGTGCCACTCCCACACCACCTCGCCGTCACCATCAATCTCCAGCATATACGGGTGTCGCTTGAGACCGTTGCCGAGTGGCGGGAACATGTTGTCGGTGATCGTATGCATGATCAGGTGACCGTTGTCCAGCACCTGGTAGTCGTGGTCTATGCGGCAGTGATAGTGCCATACGACGTTGCTGTCGGGATCGAGCCTTCGGATCCCCGCCTCACGGATATTCGACCGGTCCCGCGTCGGATACAGCAGGTCGCCGTCGGGCAGCAGCCTGCAGAAGGACTGCAGCGCCGTCTTTACCTCCCACCGGTGGACGGGGTTGCCCTCCATGTCGATGAGGTAGATTTTGCCGGTCCCGTCCCCGGCCAGTGAGGGATCTTCATAGCTTTCACAAAAGAGCGTATATCCGCCGTACGCCTGGTTTTTCTCAAATGTGCGCAAACCCTGCTGCATGGCGCTCCTCCTCGCAAACAACATGCGATTATGCCGCATCAGGCAGCGGTTGAAAATCAGGCTGTGTCCTGAGGGCAGCGGCACGACCGTGGGATGATAGTATATCACAGATCGGAGGGCTTACGAAGGGCTGGTGGGTTCCGGCGTGCGTTTTTTCCGGGCAAATCGGCGCACGATCAGCCTCCATGCTGATGAAAGTTCCCGGACACGGAATAATGCCGCCAGTCCAATGAAGCCAGCCGCGCCAACGACCAGAGGGACAAACACCGTGGTCAGCCGCATCATGAACCCGGTTCCGGCCCAGCGATCACCGATAAACTGCGGGCCAAAAAAGCAGACCGCGCCCAGGAAAAGGTTTCCCGGCAGCGAGCGGAGCGCAGAAGCCAGGAGACTGGAGCCGTCAATCTGTCCCACACGAGCCCTGAGGATGGACATAAGCAGGCCGGTGTTGACCAGGGTGCTCAGGGTCATGGCCGCGGCGAGTCCGAGCAGCCCCATCGGCTCCAGAAGCAGGAATGATGCGCCAACACAGACGGCCACCGAAACGGTTCCGACAATCAGCGGTGTTGTCGTATCATGCCGCGCATAAAAGGCACGGGCGACGATGTACAGCGCCGAAAGCGCAACAATTCCGGGCGCAAACCAGTACATCACCTGTCCCACGAGCTGAGTGCTGTGGGTGTCGAACGCACCGTACTCCATCAACAGCCGCACGATCGGTCCCGACATCACGCCCAGCACAATCGCCGCGGGTACTGTCAAAAACATCGTGTTGCGCATCCCGAAGGAGAAGTCGCGCAGGTACTGCTTTTCATCATCTTTCGCGTAATGCTCTGCAAGCGTCGGGAACAGTGCAATGGCGATACCGGCACCGACCACCCCTGCCGGAAGCTTCCACAGGCGGTTGGCGAACTCCATGATCGCCGGGCCCTGTTCGATATTCGTGGCGAATGCGCGAATGACGAGGTAGTTAATTTCCGCGACAGCAAGGCCGAACACAACCGGCAGGGCCAGCTTCACAACCCGCTGCACGCCGCGGTCGCGGAAATCGATGATGCGCTGCAGCCGGGCGTCACGCGCAATCAGCGGCGGCACCTGCAGCAGCACATTGCCACACAGCGCGCCGAGAAGGACGGCGTAGGCGATGGTCTCGAGCCCGAACGTCTGTGGCATGGTCAGGGCCAGCAGCGCCCCGCTGATGATGAAGAGGTTATAGACAATCGGCCCCATCGCCGGCCAGAGGAAGTGCTTCTGAGCGTTCAAAGACCCCATCAGCAGGCCGCCGAGGACAAAGCAGATCTGGGCGGGGAAGATAATCTGCATGATGCGGGCGCACAACTGCAAAAGCTCCGGCTCTGTCCCCACCCATCCCGGAGAGATCCAGCGGGCGAGCGTCGGAGCGAAGATCACTCCGAGGGCGACGATACCACCACCGAAAATCAGAAGCAGCCACAACAGCGAGCTGAATGTTTTCCACGCCTGCTGCACACGGTCGGTTGCCAGATATTCGGTAAAAACAGGCACAAAGCCCGTTCTCAACGCCCCCCCGGCAATGAGAAAATAGACAACATCGGGGATGCTGAAAGCCTGGTAGTAGGCATTGATCTCACCCTCGGTGCCGAAACGTGCCAGCACCATCACGCGAACGAGGCCGGCTATCCGGCTGCCGAGCGTTGCAACGACCATCAAAACCGCGGCCGAGGCCAGCGATTGCCCCTTGATTTTTGTTTGCTTCTTTTCCATTATTCCCCGACAGGAGACCACCGGTCTTGTCTGCAAAGGCCCTTGTATGTTATACTCTGTACTCCAGTAACGCAAGACGCCAGGAAGCCGCGAGAGCGTCACATAAATCCATGTCTGTACAGGATGTTCCGGGCTTCTTCGCCAGATCATGTTCAGGGAGTGCTGTGAGACTATGCCGCAACGACAGGCAATGGAAAAGCATCTGCGCAAATCCAAAAAGCGACGCGAACGCAATAAGGACCGCCGGCACGCGATGTCCGACGCCCAGCGCGCCTTTGACGAGGCTTTGGAGAGCGCCGACGCTGACGCGATCATCGAGGCGTACCAGGCCGCTCAGAAGGCCTTCGACAAGGCGGTGCGCCACAACGTCATCGCCGCCAACAAGGCCGATCGACTGAAGTCGCAGATGGCCAAAAAGATGCAGGACGCCGGCGTCGAGCTCGGCTGACCGACCTCTTCTTTCAAAAAGACCATAATTGCGGCACGAACGCCCGGTTCGTGCCGTTTTATCATGAGTCGATTCTGGCCCTGAAGTTCGCACTGTGCCCCTATGCCCCGTGACCGCCACCTCACTGAGAATCAGCCAATACGTATGCCATGCAATCTTCCATGCCTTTTCATCACGCCTGCAGGGATTCGGAGGATGACCGGCGAAGGCGCGTGCAGTTATGCGGCCAACTATGCTGTACTGTTTTCGGGAGGAAACGCCATGGAGTATCGACAGCTCGGACGAAGCGGCGCACGAGTTTCGAAGCTGTGTCTGGGAACGATGAATTTTGGAGCGCGGACCGAAGAGCCGGAAGCAAAACAGATCGTCAACGAGGCGCTCGACGGCGGCATTAATTTCATCGACACCGCCGATGTGTACGGACGTGGCGCTTCAGAGGAAATGGTGGGCAACGCGCTCGCTGAAAACGGCCGCCGAGACGAGGTGGTTCTGGCGACCAAGGCCGTCGCACGGATGGGTGAAGGCA
Organism: Armatimonadota bacterium; assembly: GCA_046483205.1. GTDB lineage: Bacteria > Armatimonadota > Zipacnadia > Zipacnadales > UBA11051 > JBKHJK01. The sequence goes on from JAWODS010000411.1 coordinate 11,077, forward strand.
CCAATGACGAGGGCGCCAGCCGCTACCATCTCACGCGCGCCGTGGAAGACAGTCTCCGGCGCCTGCAAACCGACAGAATTGACCTGTTTTATCTGCACATCACCGACATCAGGACACTGATGGAGGAGATCCTGCAGACGCTGGATACGCTGGTACAGCAGGGCAAGATTCTCTACGTCGGCACCTCCAAGTGGCCCGTTCCGCTCATCATGGAAGGGCTTGCACTTGCTGAACGGGAGGGACTGCCACGGTTTGTCGCCGAGCAACCGCCCTACAACCTCACCGACCGGCGTGCGGAGATGGAGCTGATCTGGACCGCCATGCGCCACGGCATCGGCATCTGCCCCTTCGGCCCCATCGCCGGGGGAATCCTCAGCGGCGTCTATCGTAAAGGCGAGGAGCCGCCGGAGGGACATAAGTTCAAGGAAATCAATCAGGAGGACCATCACGATCGCTACACCGAGGCGACCATGGACCTCGTCGAGGGGCTCATTCCCATGGCCGAAGCCCGGGATGTGACGCTCGCGGAGTACTCCCTGGCGTGGGTGATGCAGCAGCCGGGCATTACCTCCGCGCTGACAGGCGTCCGAACAGTCGAACATATCCGCTCATCGCTGAGCGCGTGTGAGATTGAGCTCACCGATGACGAACTGAGGCGCATTAACGAGATCATCCCACCCGGCAAAAATGTGGCCAGCTACTTCACCATCTATGACCGCATGTGCCGGGCCGTCCAGGAAGATATTCCGCTGCCGGCATTTTAAGCAATGACCGCAGTGCGGCCTGCAGATGCTTTGCGGGAGAGCTTTGCTTCAACCCGGGGCTGTGACGCGGCGGATTTCATGCATGCCCAGAGATGGGGTTTTACGACAGCACTGCGGCTACTGTTTGGGAAGTTCGTCGAGGATGTCCTGAAGCTGGCGAAGGAACTGCCGCGTGGGAATGCGGCGAAGATCTATGGCTGAGAAAACCGGCTCTGCGTGATGGCGATCGCCGTTGATGAGTTTTCGCGCCTGGCGAACCGACTGCTCGGCCTGTTCGAAGTCACCAACCGCCTGGCGGCAGATAGCCAGCGCGTGATAGATGGCGGCTGCGTCCCGGGCTACCGCCGTGGTCACGAGGGTTTGATTGAAGAGCTGGATGGCGGCACGGTAGTCGAGTTCCATGTCTGTTTCCGTCGGCGCCCGGGCGATGAGAAACTGCGCCCATCCTGTTTCGTCCCCGGCCTTTTCGGCCGCCATGGCCGCCTCTCCCATCGCCTGCTCGTCACCCTCATTGGCGGCAATGGTCGCCTGCAGGATGTATGTTTCGGCCGTGGCGCCGAATGTTTGTGTGATATTCTCCAGCATCGATTGGGCGTCTGAAAACTTCTCCCGGTCTCGCAGGCACAGGGCGTATTCCATTTGTGCGGATAACAGATCGGGGAAGTCCCCGGTGGTCTCAGCGAAAATCTCCTCGGCCGCGTCCAGGTCGTTCTGGTTGAAGCGGCACTGGCCCAAAAGCATTCGGGCTTCTGCGTCGTCGGGTGAGTACGCCAGACAGTTGTCAATTTCGCCCGCGGCCAGGTCGTATATCCCATGATCCATATAGGCCCGCGCTACGGTCTTGCGTGCGACAGCCGGGTCTATGCCCGCCTGGATTGCACGCGCGCTCTGCACCACCGCTCGCTGCTTTTCACCGGCCATGTAATGGGCCACGGCCAGACCCCCGTAAAAGTCCACTTCTTCAGCATTCTGCTGAAGTCCCGCCTCGTACAGCTTCACAGCCTCTTTGGGAGCGCCGCTTCTGATCTTCAGAGCGGCTCTGCGTGACAGTGCGGCGCGGTCGTGAGTGTATTGCGCCCGGGCCTCCTTGTAAAGATCCATGGCCCTGTCGGTCTCGCCCTGCAGTTCCGCAAGGTAGCCCAGCAGATACTGCAAGCCCGGCATATCGCGATCCTCGTCGGCCAGTGCCTCCAGATAGCGACCCGCCGGTTTGTAACGCCCCTGTGACAGATCGCACAACGCCGTATTCAAGCGTGCCATATCCGTGTACGGCTCTTCCTCGAGAAACTCGGTGAAGGCGGCTCGCGCAGCCGTAAAGCTTCCCAGGCGATACAGGGCCAGACCGCGAAGGAATGCGGCCCGTTTGCCCACGCCCTTTGTCTCCAGGTGCTCCTCACAAATATCGGTGATAAGATTGTTCTCGCCGAGATCCTGCAGCATCGGCACAAAACATTCAATGAGCTGTATTGGCGGCAGCTCTGTGATACGTTCCATCCACCCATCCCGCGTCTGGTGCCACAGTCGCTGGCTCGTGTCCGGGCCCAGATGATGGCTGAAGCCCCGGAGGATAGAGGCGGCGACGGTGTGGTCAATTTCCAGCGCCCGGTGAACGATTTTCGCGGATATTTCGAGGGTGTCAGTGTCGGTGGTGAGGGTTGGGGATTTCAGGAGAGTTGTGGCGACAACCGGGTGGGGGCCGTAAATGATGTCGTCATATTCGGCGACAACGTTTTCGTCTTTCAAAAACTCCAGTGCTTCGGCGGACGGGGAGGCCATCAACCTGTCGATCATATCGTGTTGGAGACCATCGTGCCCCAGAGAGATGATCGAAAGCCCGATCAGCCATCGCCGTGCATCGGGAGGAATATCCTCCGCAACCGCAACGGCGAAAACGGGCAGCGTCATGCCGTACATCAGGCCGACCGACAGGGAGAGCATTTCATCGGCGGCACCGGCCGCCTTCGTCCGGTCCACCGGCATAATATCGGGGGCGGCACCGTAATGTCGTTTTAGCTTGTCACCGACACTTTTCCCCTCGCGCGGCGTTATCCGGATGCCGTGCGCCTGGGCCACGGAGAGTATGTCGCGGGGGCTCGCTCCATTCCGTACATTGCCCCTCACCATCACATCGTACGCAGAGCGGGTGCAGGTTCCCAGGACGGTGATACCATGGTTTTTGTCGAGGGTGAGCTCCAGGAGCTTGCCCACACCCGGCTGGAGATGAATGTCGTCCACCAGCACGAATAACCTGGCTGTACCCCGGGCGGCATTTTGCATATCCGTTATCTCAGGTGGACTGTCGAGAAGTGAGCCGTCGAAGGTCGAGACACCATATCCCCGTTCGAGCAGCTCCGAGCCGATCCTGTACAGCAGTGTGGTCTTGCCGATACCCGGTCTTCCGACCAGCAGGTGGTAGCGGTTGTCTTTGCCGCCGGTGTCAAAGGTGTTGATGAAACTGGCCTGGATATCTCGCTCGATGTCGGCATCGGAGCCGATCTGCAAAAAGGGGTCTGAGAGCACAGCGGGCTTCACTTCGTAGTCGCTACGCTTGCGAAAAGAGCCTTTGGTTACGAGCTTTTGACCGCACCTGCGCAACTGGTTTGGCCTCTGCATCGCCTGGCGTTCGGCCAGGATCCAGGCGAGCTCTGCGGCGACGATGTACACGCCGATGGCTGTCCAATACCCGATAGGGGCAATACGGGCTGCCGGAGAAAGGAGGTAGATCGTCAGACCGATGGCCAGCGACCCCACCGCAAGCAATATTTTCCCCGAAAGAGCCAGGAGTTTCATCGCTCGGCCTATCCTCCACTTCGAACCTTTTGCGCTCTCGAGCACCCTTTTGACCAGTATTAACCAATTTCGACCGCTTCAATCCCCTGCAGGACCTGCACAAGAGCTATTTGCGGCCGCTTTCGTACTCCTCAACGACCTGGTGAAAAACCTCTTCAGCCCGGTCGGCCATGGCTTCAAGGGTGAAAATCTGGTTCATGCGTTCCCTTGCAGCCTCTCCCAGCCGCTCGATGAGCTCCCGGTCTGCAAGCAGCTTCCCAATATTTTCTGCAAGCAACTCCGGATCGCGGGGCGGAACGAGAATCCCGGTTTTTCCATCAACGATCACTTCCCGGATCCCCTCAATATCACTGGCCACTGAAGGTATCCCCAGAAACCCGGCCTCGATGAGGACAAGACCGAGCCCCTCTTTCAGAGAAGGAAGAACGGCGACATCAACGGCGTTGATGATATCTATTGCATCGTGGCGGTAGCCCATGAAGCGTACGTGATCTTCAAGCCCCAGGTTCTCGACCATGCGCCGGAGCGTATCGTCGAGATCTCCCTCCCCCAAAAGCAGACAAATGAGGTCGGGATAGTCCGTGACCAGGCGCTCTATGGCGTGCAACAGATATTCATGGCCCTTGCGCCTCGACAGGTGGGCGACCGTGCAAATCGTGGGCTGGTCTGGAGCTATATCCAGTCTTTTTCGGACAGTCTCGCGGGAGGGGACGTTTTCGAACTGTTCTGTATTGTAGCCGTTGTAAACAACTTCAATCTTGTCTCCCGACATCCCCTGCTTGATGAGATGCTGGCGTACTCCCTCGCTGCAGGTGGTGATGTGGTCGGCGAAAATGTACCAGTGTTTGTGGTTGAGCCACTGCACATCGCCGATCGTGGGGATGCCAGCCAGTTTGCCCGCAATGGTTCCCCAGAGGCTGGCGGTCGAAAGATGGGTGTTGATGACATCTGCGCCGATGCGCCGGGCGAAGCGGGCGAGGATAAAGGGAGATGCAAAATTGAGCTTTCCATTGATGAACATCGCGTGGGCTTCGACATTACGCTTTTCGAGCTCTTCGAGCAAAAGCTTGTTGTATTTACACGCCACAACGACCCTGTGCCCGCGCTCTACCAGGGCGCCGGAGAGGAAGGTCATGGCGCGTTCTGCACCGGAGTATCGCCGCGGGGTGATGACCTGCAGAATCGTCAGCTTCCGCGTCTGTGCCGGTGCGGTGTCCATCTGAGGATGAGCGACAGCTTCCTGTACATTGCCCATACTGAGTCCTTTTGGAATGTTACCGGGTTTTATTGGTCTGCTCCCGCAGGATTGCGGGCAAATCCTCCAGCATTTTGCCGAGCGCCCGGCCCCGGTGGCTGACCCGGTTCTTCTCTTCTTCGGACATCTGCGCAAATGTCTGGCCTGTGGGTGGATAGTAAAAGACCGGGTCGTAACCGAAGCCGCTGTTTCCGACCGGCTCCGTCGCGATCCGTCCCTCCACGACCCCTCGCCACATTCCCATTATACCCGCGGGACCGGCGAGTGCCACAACACAAACAAACCGAGCACCACGGTGGGTGGGTGCAACGTCCGTCATTTCGTCCAAAAGCCGCCGGATTCGCGCGGCGTCGGTATCTGCATAGCGGCTCGATCGCACACCCGGACGGCCATCGAGTGCATCGACCACCAGACCGCTGTCATCGGCCAGTGCGGGCATGCTCACATGTTCTGCGCCCTGGCTGGCCTTGGCGCAGGCGTTCTCCTCAAACGACTCATACGGCTCCTGCAGCACCGGCGGGTCGGAGAGATCCGCCAGGCCGATGACCTGAATATCATGCGGCTTCAAAAGCCGCCGGATCTCGACCACCTTGCCCGGATTCGAGGAGGCCACCAGCAGGTCGGCTGAACCTGTCCCCTGCACGGTTACCTTTGCTCCCCGTATGGGCCAACGCCCTGCAGTGTTTTTTGCTGTTTCCGGAAAATGCTCTGCAGACCTTCCCAGGCGATTTGGATCATGTCATCGGCTTCATCCCGGGCAAAGGTACGACCCTCAGCACTGCCCTGAAGCTCGACGATCTGCTCGCCGGAGGTCATAATGACATTCATATCAACGGCCGCGCGGCTGTCTTCCTCATAACACAGGTCCAGGAGTATTTCACCATTGACGATGCCCACGGATACTGCCGCGAGCTCGCCGTCAAGGGGCCATTTGCGGATCTTATTTTCGGACTGCAGAAGCGCACACGCCTGTGCCAGGGACACAAACGCCCCGCATATTGAGGCGCTTCGTGTGCCTCCGTCGGCCTGCAGAACGTCACAGTCGATCTGGATGGTGCGAGGGCCGATGGCGTCGAGATCGGTGATGGCGCGGAGACTGCGGCCGATGATACGCTGGATCTCCTGCGTGCGACCGCTGATTTGCCCGCCGCGGTCCCTCCGTCTGCGATCCTGAGTGGCACGCGGTAGCATCGCATATTCGGCTGTCACCCATCCCTGCTGAGTGTCTCTAAGGAAATGGGGCTGCCGATCTTCCACTGAAGCGGTGCAGTAAACCTTGGTATGACCTGTGCTGACGAGGCACGACCCTTCGGCGTAGCGGTTAACATTGCGGCTTAGAGAAAAGTCGCGGAGATCATCGTTGGTGCGTCCATCAACTCGAAGCAAAGCTGCAAACCCTTTCCCGTGCGCCTGAAACGCCTGTAATCCGTTAAATTATACGATAAGCCCACGCCCCTCGCAAGCGCACGGGCCTGCGCATGGTATGTTTTACAAAAGCAAAAACGCCGACAGGTATCGGCGTTTCTTACAACATCGCTATTTCGGATACGGGTGGCACCGCTTCTGGCAATTTCATTGCTCAAGCATCGTACGGGATTGGGCGAGAAATGGTGGAGGCGGCGGGAATTGAACCCGCGTCCGCAGTGGAACCGCCGAAACTTCTACGAGCATAGTATGTGTTTGATTTTTTGGCCCCGCAGTCTCCCACACACAGGATCCTCCGGAGCGAGCTCCAGCAAAATGTCCCTGTCAGGCGCTGAAGCACCGGCTGACAGGTAGTCGGCCTAAGCGATGTCTGGTTCCACCCGGCCGACGGGGCGGAGCAGACAGGCGTGCTTTAGTTAAGCAGCCAGTGCCATATCGTTGGCATTTGTGTTTTGCCGCGTTTTACCAGTTACGGCAATCTGGGCTCGCTATTTCGGCTAGCTCTGCACCACGTCGAAGCCGATCGCCCCCACGGATGCACCCGTATTGTCAAAGTCCTGTTTTCACTGCTCTTATAGTATAGCGCAAACGCGAATATATTGCAAATTCTCCTGCCTGAAAAAGAGCAAAAAATAGTTTCGTCTAACTCTTGACATCCAGATTCGATAATGCTACTATATGCACAGAACATATAGGTGATTGAAATGCGACGGCGACGGCGCGGAAGGCAAGGACAACAGGCGCAGGATTTGACCGGCAACCTTTCGAGATTGATTGAGCCGGTGCTTCTTTACCTGCTTGCAACCGATCGCGCACACTACGGCTACCAGTTTTTGGAACATGCGGATCAATTTGCCATTACCGGCGCAAATATCGACGCAGGAGCCGTTTATCGCCGTCTGAGGAACCTTGAAGAGCAGGGGCTTGTTGTTTCCAACTGGGAGCCCGGTGAAAGCGGGCCGGCCAAGAGAGTGTATGAGCTCACCCCGGCAGGTCTGCAGCAGCTTCAAAACTGGGCCCAGGTATTGAGAGAACGTGGTGCGTCGATGATCGATTTTGCCGACCGATGCGCGAACCTTTAGTTTTTTTGGCACACTATATGGAATTCACAAATAGGTGCGACATGCAAATAGGTGGTTGAAGCAGTTATGAGAGCAGCAATTTCGCGAGATGGTGACAGGGTTGCTACACATTTTGGGCGTTGCGATGGCTATGAGATCGTGGATATCGACGCCCAGGAGATCACTGGCCGAAAGACCGTTGAAAACCCCGGCCATGAGCCCGGTGCCCTCCCCCGCATGCTCAGCGAGATGGATGTTGATTGCGTGGTCGCAGGCGGAATGGGCCCACGAGCTCAGCAGCACTTCGAGCGCTACGGCATCCGCACGGTTGTCGGTGTCTCCGGCACGATCGAAGACGCCGTCGAGGCACTGGCCTCCGGCGACCTCGAAGGCGGCAGTGACCAGTGCCATCACACCGAGACGTAGTCTGAATACGATTATCAATTGGTAAATGAGGGATAAAGATGAGAAACCGCAACATGTATTACGCGACAGGACAGCCAGGCTGGGTCAGATACGGATATAGCCCCGGACGTGCCGGACAGGGCATGGGCAGAGGTGGCGGCATGGGCAGAGGTGGCGGCATGGGCAGAGGCGCGGGTATGGGTATGGGCGCACAGATGCCCATGGGCCCGCAGGCTCCGCCCTATGGACAGCCCAACCCTGCAGCCAACCCGATGATGGAACCTCAGCCAGGCATGGCTTCCAACCCCCAGATGCAACAGCCGAACATGCAGGCCGGGCCAAATCCGCAGATGGCGGACGCATACCGCCAGCAGGAACTGCAGATGCTGCAGCAGCAGGCCCAGATGCTTCAGCAGCAGCTCGAGCAGATCAACCAGGCCATCCAAAGCATTCAAAATGAAATGCAGTAACCATTCACCGGCACATGTCGGCATCTTACAGGGAGGTTTTTACAATGAAGATCGCAGTGTCAGCATCAGGTGACAATTTGCAGGCTCCGGCCGATCCACGATTTGGACGCAGCCCATATTACGTCGTCGTCGATACGGAGTCGATGGAGTTCCAGGCGTATCCCAACGAGGCAACCCAGCAGGGATCGGGAGCCGGCATCGCGGCCGCGCAGTTTGTCGGCGAGACAGATGCCGATGCGGTCGTTGCAGGCAACTTCGGCCCGAAGGCGCTTGACGCCCTTCAGTCGGCCGGTATCAGGATGTTTCAGTTCGCGGGCGGCACCGTTGAGGAGGCTGCCCGGGCGGTCGCAGACGGGCAGGCCCCGGAAGTCAGCGAGGCCAGCGTCGACTCCAAGTTCGGCATGGGTGGCGCAGGCACAGGTCGTGGCATGGGTGGCGGAATGGGCACAGGTATGGGTGGCGGCACAGGCCGTGGCATGGGCGGTGGCGGCAGAGG
>JAWODS010000413.1:0-20392 GCA_046483205.1 Armatimonadota bacterium
CGGTCATGGTTCAGATTCCTTTATTGTATCTCGGATCGCCCAGATCACAGTCCCGAACGCCGCAACCGCAAGAAACAGAAGTATGGCACCGATGCCACCGAGAATAAGCAGAGCCGTTATCATACAGAAATCACCTTCTCGCGGTCTTTCGAATCGCCATACACTGCAATCTTATACGGGATGTACAGCCCCGGGATGAATACCCAAAAGAACATCCATCCCCCAATTACCCACGTGTCGTCCGGTTCGAACAGCAACACAGCGCCGGCGATGGCGGCGAGTAACGACGCAAACTGTATCACATCGCCAATGCCGCCCCACGTCGGGATGAGATACCGCCAGCCCTGCTCGCGGGCTTTGATGGTCCCTTCCATCGCCGCCAGCAACTCGACGGCGAGTATTAAGAACGGGATCAACGCCGCGGCCGCCATCGCCCGGAGCACATCGCGAACGCTGGTGTTCATGTCTCGATCCCGTAGAGTTCGGCGCGGTCCGACCGGTAGCGTTCGAGACATCATCGAACGGTTCCAGGCCGGGGAGCTCGACCTGCTGGAAGAGCCGAATGCTTCGGCCGACGCGGGCAAGAAGCGCAAGGGATAGATCTATTCCGGATACTACAAGACAGGAGCATCATCCAATGTCCGAACTACCAACACCGAAACCAAAAATATCAGTTGCCGCAGGCAAGGGCGGGACAGGCAAAACGCTGCTTTCGACAAGCCTCGCCATTGCGCTGAACGAGCATTACCCTGCAGAGGTGCAAATTATCGACTGCGATGTGGAGGAGCCCAACGCTCATCTGCTGATGCAGCCGGATCTGGAGACCGAGGAACCTGTTTTTGTGAAGGTCCCGGAGGTGGACCTAGACACATGCACCCGGTGCGGGATTTGCGCCCAGACGTGCCAGTTTTCGGCCATCGCCGTTATTCGTGACGCAGTATTGACCTTTCACGATCTTTGTGCCGGCTGTGGCGCCTGCTCGTATGCGTGTCCCGTGGACGCAATTACTGAAATTGACCGGCGCGTGGGCACAGTTGAAACCGGAACGGTCGCCGGCAGCATCAACTTCGTCACCGGCAATCTTAACGTTGGTGACCAGCGCGCGACACCTGTCACCGGTGCCGTGAAGGGTCACATCAACCCGGACATGATTACCATCCTTGACGCCCCTCCCGGCACAGCCTGCCCCATGCAGGAGACCGTTGAGGACACCGACTACTGCATCCTTGTGACCGAACCCACACCCTTCGGGCTGTCGAACCTGGGTGACGCCGTGGAGACCTGTCGCACCCTCGGCGTTCCGGCCGGTGTGGTGATCAACCGCGACGGTGTGGGCGACCAGGGCGTGGACGACTACTGCCGCAAGGAGGGTATTGACATCCTCCTGCGCATCCCGCAGGACCGCTCGATCGCCGAGGCGTATTCGCGCGGCCATTCTCTACTTTCAGCGATGCCGGAATATGAGGACAGGCTTGTCGATATGTTTAAAAGGATTGTCACTGCGATCGAGAGCGGACAAAACAAACAGGGAGTGATCTAAATGCCACGAGGAGACGGAACTGGACCGACAGGACAGGGCCCGGGAACCGGCCGGGGAGCCGGAGGTGCTGGTGGTGCTGGCGGCCGCGGTCGCCAGGGAGGTCCCCAGGCTGCCGGTCCCGGTGGGGACTGTGTGTGCCCCAATTGTGGGAACAGAGTTGCACATCAACGCGGAGTGCCGTGCTATCAGCGAGAGTGTCCGAAGTGCGGCGCCCGTATGACCCGGTCCTGACACAATCAGGATCCACAATAAACGCCGGACCAATAATACAATAATGCACCTTAGGAGGTGTCACGATGCCAGGATTTGATGGAACTGGACCAGGTGGAATGGGACCAATGACGGGTGGTGGTCGAGGCTTCTGCAACCCGGCGGGAACCGCGTATGGCGGTTACGGCGGCTATGGAGGCTTCGGCTACGGCAGCTCGATGTATCCATGGACAGGCGGCGCATGGGGAATGCCCGTTAACACGTGGGGCTACAACCGCTTCGCCAGCCCGTACTCCGGTTACGGCGGTTATGGATACCCGTACGGCGGATGGCGTGCCCCCATGTGGGGCGGCGGATACATGCGCCCGTTCTACGGCTATGGCCGAGGACTCGGCCCCTGCGGCATGGGAATGGCCTGGGGCCGACGCGGTGGTTGGGGTCGTGGACGCTGGTAATCGTCCCTGACGCCGCAGCAACCCGCGCGGCTGGTCGTGATCGGCGGCCAGCCGCGCACACCACATACAGATCGCCAGCAACGCACTCAGAACAGGAGCATACTGACAAATGGCCACATCTCCCCGTCAATTGACTATCGTAAGCGGTAAAGGAGGCACCGGAAAGACCACAGTTGTCGGCTCCTTCGCCGCATTGGCTGAAAATAAAGTCATGGCCGATTGTGACGTTGATGCAGCCAACCTTTACCAGATTATCACACCCAACAGGATCGAGGACACCGGCGAGTTCATGGGCGCCCAGGTCCCGGTGCGCAACGAAGACCTGTGTAAGAAACACGGTGCATGCGAAGAAGCCTGCCGCTTCGGCGCCATCACTGTCGATGAAATTGATGAGCTTGCCTGCGAGGGCTGTGCATTCTGCACTATTGTCTGCCCTGAAAACGCCCTGACTATGAAGCCTTACTCGTGCGGGACATGGCGTGTGGGCGATACCGACTACGGCAAGCTCGTATATGCCAGGCTCAACCCGGGGGCCGAAAGCTCCGGGCGGCTGGTAACGATGGTTCGCCAGAAGGCCGAAGATATCGCCCTGCAGACCGGGGAACCGTTCATCCTCATTGACGGCGCTCCCGGCATCGGTTGTGTCGCCACCGCCGCCATTGCAGATACCGACATGGCCCTGGTTGTGACAGAACCCACGCTGTCGGGAATCCACGATATGGAGCGAGTCTCAGATCTCATCGCACATTTCGGCATCCCCCTGAGCGTCATTATCAACAAGTGGGATATTAACGAAGAAAACAGCGAGCGTATCGCCGAGTATTGTGCGGAGCGCGACATTGAGATCATCGCCCGTTTGCCCTATGATGAGACCGTTACTGAGGCTATGGCCGCAGGTACTCCTCTCGTCGAATACACCAACAGCGAGGTCGCAGAGGGTATCCGTGCGGCGTGGTCCAGAATGAGCGAAATCCTCGAGTTGTAAGCACACTGAAAGACTGGCGAAATGACATGGCTCTTTTTGGACGTTCGAATGAAGATGAGAAAGACTCATCAGACACGATGAATCAGCAACAGCAGGATGCCCGCGAGCGTTACATGCAGCAGCAGAAGACAATCGAGAAACGGGCCAGAGACATCAAGCATATCATCATGGTCATCAGCGGCAAGGGCGGTGTCGGCAAATCCACCGTCGCCGCCAATCTCGCCCGGGCGCTGGCCAGACAGGGCGAGGCTGTGGGCCTGCTTGACGCCGACCTGCACGGCCCCAACGCAGCGGTGATGACCGGGACCGACAGGGAGCGTCTGCAGGCGCACGGAGAGCAAATCGTCCCCGCCACCGGGCCCGATGGGATGAAGGTTATCTCCATAGCGATGATGCTTCCTGAGCGTGACAGCCCCACGATATGGCGCGGACCGCTTCGTGGGAACATGCTTCGGCAGTTCCTCGCCGATGTCGAATGGGGGACGCTGGATTATCTCATCGTCGATCTGCCTCCGGGCACCGGCGACGAAGCCCTTACTATCGCCCAGGCGCTGCCGGAGGGTGACGGCGCTATCGTTGTCACAACTCCCCAGCAGGTGAGCCAGGACGACTGCCGCAAGGCCATCAACTTCGTGCACAAGGTCGAGCTGCCTGTCATCGGTGTCGTCGAGAATATGAGCGGTTTCGTGTGCCCGCATTGTGGTGAAAAGACGGCGATATTCTCAGAGGGCGGTGGAGAGGCCATGGCGCAGCAGATGGATGTCGCTTACCTCGGCTCCCTGCCATTAGTCCCGGACGTTGTTGCGCGGTCGGACCAGGGCAAAAGCGTCGTGGATGACGATGCACCCGAAGCAATAAGGACAGCCTTCGAGACCGTCGTAGCTGCGGTGAAAAAGGGTATTGGTGACCGCTGATGCCCGAACAAACGGCAAAGGATTTTGCCTATTTGTACGGCCCGGTCCCCTCCCGCAGGCTGGGACGCTCGCTGGGCGTTGATCTGGTCCCGTACAAGGTCTGCAGCTTCGACTGCATCTACTGCCAGCTGGGCCATACGACCGATTTGACCCTGGAGCGCAAACCGTACATGTCCGCCGATGACATCTGTCCGGAGTTCGAGCAGTGGATGGAGCTGGACGGTGATGCGGATTACGTCACACTGGCCGGATCCGGCGAACCGACGCTGAACTCCGACATGGGACGGATCATCGAGTGCATCCAGGCGGCCTGCGATATCCCCACCTGCATCCTGACCAACGGATCGCTTCTGTGGGATGAAAGCGTGCGGGCGCAGCTCAAAAATATTGATGTGCTCAGCCCCTCACTCGACGCCGCCACCCAGGAAGTATTTGACCGCGTCAACAGGCCGGCGGGGGATCTGCAGATCGATCAAATCATCGAGGGGATCCAGGCCGCCCGGCGTGAGTGCAGTGGCGAAATGTGGCTTGAAATCATGCTCGTGGCGGGTATTAATGACACCGACGAGGAGCTGCGGGCACTGAAAAACGCGATTGATGTCATCGAGCCGGATCGCGTGCAGCTCAACACGGTGGTTCGCCCGCCGACGGAATCGGATATCGAGGCGCTGACACCCGACCGCCTGTCGCATGTCCAGTCGGTGCTGGGCGCGAATGCCGAAATCATAGCACCGCTGCCGGAAGATTATGCCGGAGCAACGGACCACCAGCACACCGAAGAAGACGTCCTCGACCTGCTCCGCCGCCGCCCCTGTACCGTGCGCGATGTTGCACAGGGCCTGGGCACACACCCCAACGATGCCGTGAAATACGTGCAGGCCCTTATCAGTCGCGGTGCGGTCAGTGAAATCGAAAAGGACGGCGCAAAATTCTACGTGCCGGCGTAAATTCACTGCCCGCTTTGCATCAAGACCTGCATCCGACGATGCAGGTCTTTTGCTTTTGCGGGGGCAAATGTAATGCAGAGTGATGGTGATGTCTTCAACGGGGAGTGTTCTTTCATGCGCCGCGCCGCGATCGTCGCTGTGGTTATTGCTGTTTTCGCATCAATGTGTTTCTGCCAGCAGGCCGATACATCTGAACGGCCCAATCTCGCCGCCGGGAAGACCGTGAAGTTCGCCCCCACTCCCGGCTACCGTCTCACCAGCGAAAAGGGGACCGACGCGACAGATCTGACCGACGGCCGCCTCAGCACCCACAAGCGCAGCCAGATGTGGTTTGAGGATAAATGCGTGGGCTGGCAGCAGGCCGGTCGCTGTGGCTTCGCCATTGACCTCGGACAGGTGGAGCCGATTGACGAGGTGGTCTGGCGCGTGCAGGGCGGCCCCAAGATGCCGGTGTGGGTGGAGGTGCTGGTCAGCGACGACGGCCGGCATTACTACCGTGTAGCTGAATATTCCTCATTCAATGACAATGATCGTACAAAGTACGGCCTCCCGCGGGATTACGAAGGCTCATTCGTCTTTCCACTGGAGTTCACCGACCTCAACACCCGCGGCCGGTATGTGGGCATCCGGTTTTCATGCTCCGGGCTCGTGGTGTCTGACGAAATTTTCGTGCGCGGCGGCGATCATTCGCCCGATGACGTGACTTTCTCATCATCGAGTCTCACCAACTTCGCGGTGGACGGACTCGCGCTGTATTTCCAGAAGCCGACGGTGAAAATCTCGACCAACATATTCACCCCCCTGCCCATCGGCATCCTGCGGGCGCCGGAGCTGGAAGAGGGCGAACCGGCCACCTGCATCATTGATCTTCCCAAAGGCATCTCATTCAAAGCAGGGTCGCTGCTGGGTGCTGACGTAGCGGAGCTTGAGCCGGTGGATATGGGTGAATACGACCATTACGAGATACCCGTCGAGATACCGGCCGCATCGAGCAAGAACAACAAGCGGGTGGGCCGGGTGTATTTCGACTGCGACTGGCCGGAGGGCAAACAGGGCGTCATCCGCCACCAGATGAAGTGGGACGGCGGCTCATCGGTCTCGGTTGGCCAGCCGGTGGAGGCGATGGTGATACCCGATGCTCCGCAGCCAGAGAGACTCATGACCACACTGGGCTGGTGGAGTATGGGCGGATCGGCGCAGTGGCCGGAAGTCATCGAGGCCTTCAGGACCATCGGCTTCAACACCGCCCCGGCATTCTCGCGCTGGATGGACCCGGAGGACGAGGTGCAGTGGCAGATGGTGGATACCTTCCGGGATGAGGGGTTCGAAATCCTCAACATCGACTCTCCGGGCCACGTCATGCACAGCAGGTACAGCAACAACAACGAATGGCGCTGCCAGCTTGAAGACGGTTCATTCGGCCGCCGCTGCCCGTCCTATCGGGGGGAGTTGTGGGAGCAGGAGCTGGATCGCATCGCTGAAGAAAACGCCCGCCTGAAGCCTGATTATTACTTCGCGGATATCGAGTGGTGGAACTGGGCAGGCCCGAAGGAATCAAAACAGTGCACCCGCTGCCAGAAGGCATTTGAAGAAAGCGGCTCCGACACCTGGGAGGAATGGCAGCTTCAGCAGGGATACGAGCTGTGGGTGCAAATGGCGGAGGCCGTGCGAAACGCGGTCAAAGAGGCCGGTGGGCCGGAGGTCGAGCTGGGGGTTTATGACTGGAACCCGCAGCGCGATTACCAGTACTTCTGGCCGTTCGACCGGCTGTATCCAGAGTACCTGGGGAGCGCGCAGACCTCCACGTATTCGCCCCTGTACCCCGTCCACATCGTGCAGGTGGGTGATGAATGCCGCCGCGACGCACAGCTTATGGGCAAAAACGACTGTCTGCCGTGGATTTCACCCGGCGATTCAGGCGTCTTTTCGGGCGAGCAGTTCTACCGCGCTCTTCTGGAGGAGTTTTTCAACGGCGCCCGGGGCACCAATTTCTGGTCCAGCCGGATGTGGGATGGCGATATTCTCCGGGGATACGCACGGGCGGTGAAGGTCGTCGAGCCGATCGAAGATATTATCATTGATGGGCAGGTTTGCCCCGAGCGTCTCGACAGCGACTCCGACGAGCTGCGTATCTCCGCAATCTCGCGCGGCAGCGACCTCATCTTCCTTTTGGGCAACTACTGGACCGACGACCTGGGCACCGTACATGTGCGCCTGCCGATGGATGAGGGCAGCTTTGAGATTGTTGACCTGGAAGCCGGCGAGGTTGTCCAGCGACTGGAGCGGGGGCCGTATGTCTTCACCTGTGAAATGGGCCGGCAGGCGAACGCGGCTTTCTGGGCCCGCCCGGTGAAATAGCAACTTCCCTCATATTCAGAGGTGGGGCGCCCCCGAAAATCTATGTCTCGTACCTGATCGCGCCGGTCGGACACCGGGAGACGGCCATTTGAATGCTCTCAGGTGGATCGCCCGCGGCGTTGGTGACCTCTGCGATACCCGACCACGGGTTGATGGCGAAGGTGTTCGGGGCAATGGTGGCACAGATGCCACAGCCGCGACACCGTTGCGCAATGACCTGCACCCGCGACTCGGTGGCTTTTTCTTCGACCTGTGTTTCCGGAGCAGGGTCATCGCCGACCGGCTTTTTTGGTTCGGTTTCCACGTATACTCTCAGAGAGTTGACGGACTGCTGCAGCATCTGTATCTGCCCTGCAAGCTGCTGCATCTGATACGTGAGTGCTTCTATTCGCTGTGTGATCATCAGTGGTTCTCCACATCAAAACGATGGAATGATGAAACAGTCTGCACGGACGGTGGGGCACACTCTGGAGCTGGCAGTCCAGCCATCGCGGCTTCAGGAGGCAGTGGACTTGTGTGCCGCGTAGATGTGGGAGCATTCATCGATTGAGGGCGTCACGTTCGGGTCCTCAATCTTCAGCGGCCTGACCGAAAAGTTCATATCTTCCAGGAAGTTGGCTACGTCTGCGGCCGAATGCCCCAGCGCTTCAAGCGAGGAGTGATGTATCTCGCAGAAGATCCGGGGTTTGAAGCGCTGCAGGGTCTGCGCCGCTCCCCTGAACGCGAGCAGCTCACTGCCCTCACAGTCGGAGCTGATCACATCCAGCGACTGCAGCCCCCTGTTTCTGATCAAATCGTCAACAGTGATGGTGGGAGCTTCGACGCACGTTCTGTCCTCGCTGGGAACGATGCCCGTGCCTCCGCCATTGACGTAGAGGTGAACGTATCCGCACCGGTCTATGATGCCCTGCTCGAATGCCTCGACATTTGACACACGGTTGCGGCGGAGGCTTTCTTCGAGCACCCGGAAATGTTCGGGGACCGGTTCGAATGCAAGAACTCTGCCCCGTGGGCCGACCGCTTTCGCCAGTGCCACCGTTGTCACCCCGCGGTTTGCCCCGATATCCAGGGCGGTCATCCCGGGCTCTGTGATCGACTGCAGAAAGGTGACCTCACCACGCACATGCGCGCTGTTTTGGAGATGTGTGCGGAATTCATCAGAATCATACTCGAACGAATCCAAGTCTTATTCCGCCTCCCGTATGTCGCCCAAAGAAGCCCCTGCAGCGATTTACGTATCACTCAGGTGACAGAACGACGTGGCTTCTGTCAGCACCATTCTCGTGCTCCGTGAGCACCTTGTCGTAATTATTCTGGATGAGCTTAATGCCGTTTTCGATCGTGTCCGTGCGAACAACCACACAGGAAATCTTCTTCAAAAGTCGCGGCAGGTTGGGGCCGAAGCGAAATGAGGCCCACACATCTGCGCCATCGAGGGCCGACAGGCTCTTTTTCGCCTTTTTCGGGTCGCCATGGCGCATGCTTTCATCGCCCGGAAACTTGGAATTGTCATGCCGTTCCACAAAGCTGGCGTCATCTGCCGAGATCTCATAGAGATCGAAATATGTGGCCATTCCGGCGTGGTCGTCTGCGAAAATATTTTCTCCATCCATCGTACTGAACGCCACTGTCAATGCCATCAAAAGCCCTCCATGTTCATTGAGGCTGCAACCTTTGTGTAATGTCTACGTATCGGCGTTTAGAATGCGCGCTGCAGTCTGGATGATCTGCTCGATCTTTTTGTCTGCCGGGTGATAGCAGACTTTCTGGCCGTCGCGTTCGGACACCACCAGCCCGCGCTCCCGGAGGACACCAAGATGCTGGGAGATATTTGGCTGGCTGCGCTCGAGGTCCTGCTCCAGGTCGCTCACACAAAACTTCCCGCCGAAGGTTTTCATCAGAATTTGCAGGCGTGTCGGATGTCCCAGTGCTTTGAATATCCGGGCCAAATCCTGGTAGTTCGGCTCCTTTTCCCCCACAGGACAGACTCCCCGTTTGTCGGCGATAGTAACGCGCGGACACTGCCTCTGCATCAATGCTTACATCTATATATGCGCATGTTTTTATAAGTTATCAGACGGCACACTGTATGTCAAATTGCTGATTGTGTCGCGGAGCCGGCTCATGTCCCGAGGTGTGGTTCATGCTCCGCGATCTCAGCGCTCAGGCATCTGCCGTCAGCCAGCCGATGTCGAAAACCGCATGGGCGATGGACTGACGCCGGTGGGTGTAAACGGCATGCAGAAGCCCATCATCTGCCGCGATGACCGAGGGATAGGAAAACTCTCCCGGAGCGCTTTCCACGGGCCTGATCACCGGCCAGGTCTCCCCCATGTCCTCTGACATCCCGACATGCAGCGGCGAGCGTCCCTGCTCGATGTTGTTGAACACCAGCACCAGCCGGCCATCGACGGTTTTCGTCATGTCTATGCCGGAGTTGGGATTTTTCAGGGCGGTCTTTTCACACCGGCTCCAGGTCTCTCCGCCGTCTTCGGAGGTCGAAGCCCATATCCGGCGCTCGTCTCCCCCGGTGCGCATGTACGCCAGCAGCGAGCCATCGGGCCGCTCGACGACCGTCGGCTGGATAAGCGGAGTATCTGCAGGCATCATCTCGCCACGCACCCACGTCTCGCCACGATCATCGGAGAGATAACAAAAGCTCTCCCACGTCTTTTCGTCGTACGCAGGAAGTACCCAGCGGCCATTCGACAGATTGACGAGGGTGTTTCGCACCATCATCCCCTGCTCGTCATCAAACAGGCGGGGTTCCGACCACGTGCGGCCGAGATCATCCGAGAAGCGCGTGTACAGATAGACACTGCTCCACCCGCCGTTTTGCAGGACCGTATGAAACAGCCACAGCCGCCCGGTTTCGGGATCGTAGTACGGTACTGCGTTGCCGTCACCCCTGCCCCGAGTATCCAGCAATACCTCCGGCTGCGACCATTCGCCGCAGTCGGCAGCATACCTGGAGATCATCAGCGCCACATCGGTCGCGCCTTCCTGCGATCCGGCGTACCAGGCGCATGCAAGCCCACCGGGTATGTGAGTGATTACCGCGCAGTGTGAGCTCGGCCGCCCGGAGATGTCGTCAAAAATCAGGCGTTTGTCGAGCATCGGTGTTTTCCTCCTGCAGATTTGACCTGGTCGCTGGACCTTCACGGCTATTTTCCTATTCCCTTTTTGTGTGTGGGCGGCCTTTGTGACGCCGGCGCCCGGCTTGAAAGGGTGGGGCAATTTGTTTATCATGTTCGGAAGCCGCACGGTCGTGCATCTGCTGACTCTGGCGCTTCGCGTACAGGAGGAGCCCACTGTGAAAGAGAATATCCGCGAGGTCTATGAAGACCTTGTTTCACCGTCCGCAACTGCAAGCTACTACATGAAAATGGCGCTTTTGTGCACGGGTGCCGCGGTGATGACCGCCGCAGCCGCTCACATTCGCATCCCCCTGTCCTTCACGCCCGTCCCGGTGACCATGCAGACATTCATGGTCCTGATGGCGGGCCTGGCACTGGGCGCGAGTGCCGGAAGTACCAGCCAGGCGCTGTATATTGCCATCGGTGCACTGGGCCTCCCCGTCTTCGCCGCCGGTGTAGGCGCCCTGGCCGGGCCCACCGGAGGCTACCTGGTCGGTTTCATCATCGCCGCCGCTGTCACAGGCGCGATTTATTCAGCCCACCGAACCACCATTGGCGCAGTGGCAGCGTGTGTGGCCGGCACAGCAGTGATCTTCACGCTCGGCTCCCTGTGGCTTTTCGTCCTCACAGGTGGAACGCTGCCTGAGATTCTCACGGCGGGAGTGCTCCCGTTCCTCCCGGGGGCCACAATGAAGATCGCCGCTGCGGTACTGCTTGTCCGCACGCCCATCACCCGAAAAGCCATTGAAAGCATTATTCCCGACAAACCTGCGGAGTGACATAATGAGCGATATTGATGTGAGGTACCGCGAGGCAACTGAAGAAGACATTGACCCTATCGTACAGATCGCGCGCCAGATATGGCACATCGGCAGGAACAAGGCCATGGAGGACCGCCACGGTGAAATCGGTGGCAGGCCCTGGCAGGACCATATCGCCGATTCGATGCGTTCGGCCATGGAGAAGCGAAACGCCGAAAACCAGGCGATCGTGGCCGAGGTTGACGGCAATGTCGCAGGCTGGGGTACATGGTCGCTCGATGAGAAAAACAGCGTCGGTACCGTCGGCTACAACGGCGTGGATCCCGAATATCGCGGTCACGGCATCGGCACAGAGATCGTCCGCCGCGTGCTGAACCGCATCCGCGAGGCCGGAATGAAGATCGCCGCAGTCAGCACCGGGCTCAACGAGGGCCACGCCGCCGCCCGGCACGTCTATGAAAAGCTGGGGTTTGAGCCCCTGCGCAGGTCGGTTTACTACACCCGGGAGCTGTAAAACCCACCGACGAATCCCTGAAGGGAAGATTGGATGACACACCGCGAACGCTGGCTGCGATGCCTGCATTTTGAAGAGGTCGATCACGTCCCGGACGAGGAGTTCGGATACTGGAACGAAACCTTTGTTCGCTGGCATGACGAAGGGCTTCCCGAGGAAATTGACAATAACTCGATCGCGGATCCGTATTTCCGTTTCGCTCCACGAATGCGTGTTCCTGTCAATACTGGCCTGCTTCCGAGCTTCGAAAGAATAGTCCTCGAAGAGCGCGGGAATCACACCATCATCCGGGATACCGACGGCGCGACGAAGGAGATTCCCACCGACGGCTCCGACACGATCCCGAAATTTGTGAAATTCCCAATCGAAACCCGCGAGGACTGGGAGAAGTTCAAGGAGCGCCTCGATCCCACCGATCCGGCGCGCTATCCCGATAACTGGGATGAGCACGTCGAGCGGCTCAATAACGCAGACGTGCCCGTCGTTATCCACTGCGGTAGTCTTTATGGCCGATTCCGCGACTGGATGGGCTTTGAGGGCATTTCCATCGCATGCATGGATAAGCCCGATCTCGTCCAGGACATGATGGAATACTGGGTGTATTTTATCGAGACACTCCACGAACGCGCGGTCAATGACATCGAAAAGATCGACGCCGGAGCATTCTGGGAGGACATGTGCTTCAACAAGGGCTGCATGATTTCCCCGAAGATGTTCCGGGAATGGATGACCCCGCGCTACAAGCGCATCACTGATTTCATCCGGCAGGCCGGAGCCGACATTTTCTACGTCGATTGTGACGGCAATATCATGGAGGTCGTCGAATGCTGGCTGGACGGCGGTGTGAATACGATGTTCCCGGTCGAGGTCGCCGCAGGGAGTGACCCTTTTAAGATACGAAAGCAGTGGGGGGAGCGGGTGAAGATGCTCGGGGGCGTGAATAAGCGCTCGCTGGCGAAGGGGAAAGCCGCCATTGAAGAGGAACTGCAGAGCCTGGTGCCGCTCGTCGAGAAGGGCGGAATGATCCCACACGTCGATCACCGCTGCCCGCCGACCGTCAGCTATGACGATTACCTGTATTACCTGTCACGCAAGCGTGAGCTCCTGGGAATCCCCGACCCGGGTATCGGATTGCCGGAGAACGACTGACGCTGCCGGGGAGGTTGTCTATGACCCGACGCGAGCGTATCATGGCGCTTCTGCACAATCAGCCGGTGGACATGACACCGGTGACCACCTATGGTGTGGATCGATACGGTGCTCCATGGCGACAGGAGCATCCCAGCTACGCCGAGGTGCTGGAATATGCAGACCGCTACGACCATATCTTCGCCCACGCATCCTCCTATTACGCCTCTTTCGGCAACACGCCGGTGCTGCGCCTGGAGGACCCGGAGATGGTCGAAGAGGAACGCAGCCGCGTCGAGGATGATATTGTCCGCGAGCTGACCATCCACGCTCCCCGGGGCGATCTGGACAGCCGCTGCACGGAGACGGCCGCAACACACACGGTCTGGGTGACCGACTATCCGATCACCGACGATGACGATATTGAGACATTCATTAAGGTGCCCTTCGTCCCTGAGCCGGTGTCGGAGGAGATGCTGAACACGCTGCGGCATGACCTTGGCGACCGTGGCGTGGTGGAGATCCAGGTCCCCACAGCTCTCTGCCTCGCCTGCGAAAACATGCGGTACGAGGACTTCATGCTTCGCACCATGACCTGCCCGGACCTGCTGTATGCGCTGCTGGACAGGATGCAGGAACTGGTGGAGCAGTGGGTTCGAGAGACCGCAGAAAACGGCGGTGGCCCGGTATATCGGCTGTTCGGGGCGGAATACGCCGTGCCGCCGATGCTTCCGCCTGAAATGTTTGAGAAAACCGTTGTCGCGTATGACGCCCCGCTCATTGATCTCATCCACGACCTCGGCGGATACGCGCGATACCACTGCCACGGCCCGGTCGGCCACATCGTTCAGCAGGTCGTTGATATGGGGGCGGATATGTTCGAGCCCTGCGAGGGGCCGCCCAACGGCGACATCGAGCTGGCTGAGCTTGCAGAAATCGTCAATGACCGTATGGTCATCATGGGCAACATCCAGGCCCACGACATGGAAACAGCCTCACCGGAGGAGATTGACCGGCTGGTCAAAGAAACGCTGGCTGAAGTGGGCGATACCTGCCGCCACATTCTCCAGCCCACTGCCTCGCCCTTTGAGGTGCCGCTGGGAGAGCGGGTGGCCGAAAACTTTAAACAGCTCCTGGAGTCAGGCTGGAAATACGGGTAGGAACGTCGGATGTGGCGAAGCCCGAGCGACGATCGCACACTACACGATATATTGGTGGGATGATCATGCTCCAGTTTGGACGCGAGAATATGCTGCGGGGTCTCACAATTCCGCGGAATGTCAAAGCCCGTCGCGTCAGCAGCTATGCAACCGACGGCAAAAACCACGACCGGTGGGAGCTTGAGCCCAACTCGACGACCACCATCGCCGACATTCAGGGGCCCGGGTGTATCACCCACATCTGGATGACCTCCGGCTCCGACGAGCCCGCATGGCCCCGGCGCGTGGTGATACGCATATACTGGGATGACGAACAGAACCCCTCCGTCGAGGTTCCCATGGGGGATTTTTTCGGCTGCGGACACGGACTGATCCGACAGTGGGAATCAGTGCCGATGAATACGACGGGCCCCGATGGCCGCAACCGCAGTGCATTCAACTGCTGGCTGCCGATGCCCTTCAACGAAGCCGCCCGCATCGAGATTGTCAATGACAGCGGCGAGCCCCGCCCGCTGTATTTTTACATTGATTATGAAGAGCGCCCACAACCCCATGACGAGGTGCTTTATTTCCATTCCACCTGGCGGCGTGAGAACCCCTGTGACGGCTGGGCCGATCCCAGCATTTCCATGGGCGATCCCGAGCTTAACCAGAAGCCCAATCTTTCCGACGAAGGCAACTACCTGATCCTGCAGGCGGAGGGCCGTGGAACCTACATCGGCTGCAATCTCAGCATTCACAACGTCTGGGGCGGCTGGTGGGGGGAGGGTGATGATATGTTCTTCATTGACGGCGAAGAGTGGCCTCCGAGCCTTCACGGCACCGGCAGCGAGGACTACTTCTCTCACGCCTACGGGATGCAGGATGTCCGGGGTCTGTATCACGGAACCTCGGTGTATGAAGACAACCACGAAGAATGGAAGGGAAAATGGACGGTGTACCGATGGCATCTTCTGGACCCGATACCGTTTGAGGAATCACTGCGCTTCAGCATCGAGCACGGCCACGCCAACTGCCGCTCCGATGACTATTCGTCCACCGCCTACTGGTACCAGACCGAACCCCATAAGTCCTTTGAGACGCTGCCGGAGGTCACAGACCGGCTGCCCAACGACGTTGAGGAGTGACGCGCCATCAACGATAATGGAGAATTGACGCTGCGACCTGTTGCACACGCCTATGAGACAGATGATGAGGAGATCATGCGGATTGAGGTCCGTCCTGAGTATTCCGACGCCCTGCTGCGGATCGAGAACCGCTCCGGTCTTTCGATCCTTTTCTGGATGCACGACCTTGCTTCACAGCAGCGACAGACCATGCAGGTCCATCCACGGGGGAACGGGGACAGGCCGCTGCATGGTGTGTTCGCCGTCCGCAGCCCCATGCGCCCAAACCCCATCGGGGTCACCGAGGTGGAGCTGGTGCGGCGCGAGGGCAACAACCTGTATGTGCGCGGCCTCGATGCATTTGACGGGTCGCCGATTATAGACATAAAGAGTGGTCGCACATGAGCGCAATCAGAGCCACCAGGCCAAAAGACGTGCCGCTTGAGGACATCCGCCAGAGTGATGACGATCTGGTGATCGCAAACTACCTCACCGATGAATCCTCCATGCCGGGTGGATCAGCAGAGCAAGTGTATTTCCCGGCAAATGAGGCGGAGCTGTCGGCGGTTCTGCGCCACGCTGCTGAAACCGGCACTCCTGTGACTGTTTCGGGGGGAGGAACCGGCCTCACCGGCTCGCGGATGCCGCTGGGTGGGATTGTTGTCTCGACGGAAGACCTGCGCGCGGTGTCTGAAGAGCTCTGCGACGCCGGGAGTGAGTACGTCGAACGGGGCCGGTACGCTTTTTGCCTCAATTCCGAAGAGCAGTACGCGGTCGCCCCGGCCGGTATCCTCGTGCAGGACTTTCAGAATATCCTCGACGGCTTCGGGCTGCTGTATCCGCCGACGCCCACGGAGATGACCTGCATGCTCGGTGGCACCGTGGCCATGAACGCTTCCGGCGGCCGCACCTTTCACTATGGAGCGACACGTGACTGGGTCAGGCGTGTCCGGGTCGTTCTTCCCGATGGTGATATTCTCGATGTGCGCCGCGGAGAGGCGTATTCCGATAATGCCAGCACATTTCATATCACCAAAAGCGACGGCACAACTGTGGCGGTGCCGCTTCCCGATTACACCGCCCCGGCGGTGAAGAATGCAGCCGGATACTACGTGGCTGAAGATAAAACCGACCTCGTGGACCTCTTCGTGGGAGCCGAGGGCACGCTGGGGGCCTTTAGCGCCATCGAAGTGTCGCTGACGGACCTGCCCGAGGAGATTTTCGGGTGCATAGGCTTTTTCGAAAGCTCCAACGCTGCGGTGGAATTTGTCAAAGAGGCGCGCAGGCGATCTCGTTCGGCCGATGACCTCATCGAAGCGCTTCTGCTGGATTATATGGACGGCACCTCACTGGACCTCATCAGGGACGATTATCCGAACGTGCCACCAAACGCCGGTGGATCGGTCTATTTCGAGCAGGTCCTGGACGAAAACGATGAAGAACGTATCCTGCAGTGGGCGGAGCTTCTGGAAGAGTACGGCTGTATGGAGGACTGGAGCGGCTTTGACGCCCGGGAGCAGCAGCAGATGAAGGATATGCGCCACGACATTCCCGAGACGATCCACGAGATCGTCCGGCAGCGGGGGCTGTCCAAGGTTGCCACCGACCTCGCGGTGCCCGAACAACACCTTGGCGAGATGATGGCGGCGTACCGGCGCATCGGCGAAGAGTCGGGGCTGCATTACTGCTTCTTCGGTCATATCGGCGACAACCATCTGCACTTCAACCTGCTGCCGGCCTCGGAGGCGGAGATGGTCAAAGCGAAGGAGGCAGCCCTGGAGCTCAGCCGGCTGGCGGTTGAGTTCGGAGGCACGATTTCGGCAGAACACGGGTGTGGCAAGAAGGCCTACACCTACCAGGGTCGCGAAATCCCTCTGCTGGAGCTGATGTATGGTGAGGAGGGCCTGCAGTCGTGCGCACGAACCAAGCGTGCGCTTGACCCTGACGGCCTTCTGAATCGCGGAAACATCGTTCCGGTGGATTTTTTGAAATAAATATGGCACAATGGTTGATGAGAAGCTCCTGTTGCGCTTTCCCGGCCAGGGATAGCCAAAAAGAAGGAGTCGTCCGTGGCACCGCGAATTGGATATTTGAGGTGTAACGGAGGATTTCCCGCACGTACCTGAGGAGGCACGGTCCCATGAAGTCGCGGACGTTGTTTTTTGTGATAGCAATTCTGGCCCTCACAACTGCACTGATGAGCGGTTGTCTGTTTGGCGGCGGTTCTGATGATGGTGGAGAGGAGGGCGCCCCCGATGAAGAAGGCATGCCGCCAGAAGGTCCCGGTGAAGGACCTCCCGGTGAAATGCCCCCTGATGAAGGCGGGATGGCGCCACCTCCGGAGCCTGGAGAAGACTTCGGGCCTCCTGAGGGGCCCCCGGGCGGACCTCCTGCCGGACCCGAAGATCTCGGCCCGCCTGAAGGTGGGCCCGCGGGCGCCGGTGGCGGATCTGTCAGCGCTGCAATGGATATGAAGCACGAGGGCGATTACGAGGGCGCTGCTGATGAACTGAACAAGGTGCTGGCTTCCGACTCCAACAATGCAGAAGCCCACTGGGCATTGGCGTGGATTCTGGCTGAGCAGGGACAGACCAATAATGACTCCGCCAAAATCGAGCAGGCCAAGCAGCACTTCAACCAGTTCATAAACATGTCGTCTGACCAGTCCAAAATCAGCGAGGCTGAAGCCGCAATCGCCCGGCTGGAATAGATCGTATTCGATCTATCAGGCCTGATGATCGTCAATCAACCCCGTGATCCTGTCACGGGGTTTTTCTTCTTTGCGTGAAATCAAAACTCAGTACTATCTTTTCCGGATATAAAGCAGTAGTTTCCCCCCTGGATGCCGAAGAGTGTGATATTGTGTGACAAGGGCGTTTGGAGGAATGCAAAATGACACGGGACGCCGACCAATTGGCGATCAATGGCGGGCCGAAAGCCGTGACGGAATTTGAAGCAGAGCCGGAACATAAGATATGGCTCGAGGAGCTTATGGAGGTTCTGGATATCTGGAACCTCCCTGATGACGCCCTCGCCGACATCCGGGCGATTATCGAGGAAAAGGGCCTGGAATCTCCTCACTTGTTCAGGTATTACGGTGAGCGATCGAAGGTCGAAGAGTTCGAAAGCGCATTTTGCGACTACTTCGGCACCCGCCACGCGCTCGGTGTCAACTCCGGCACCTCCGCGCTGATTGCCTCGATGGTGGCAGCAGGGGTCGGCCCGGGCACCGAAGTGATCATCCCCGCCTACACCTTCTTCGCCACCTGTGCCGCTGCCGTGGTGGCGAAGGGCATACCGGTTATCGCAGAAATCGATGAAACCCTCAATCTCGATCCCGGGGACGTGGAGGCAAAAATCACGCCGCGGACGAAGGCCATCGCAGCCGTTCACATGTCCGGGGTCGCCACAGAGATGGACGCGATTATGGAGATTGCCGACCGGCACGATCTCGTGATTATCGAGGACGCTGCCCAGGCCGGCGGTGGCACCTATCATGGCAAACCACTGGGAACCATCGGCGACCTGGGCTGCTTCTCGCTGGATTACTACAAGACATTCGTCGCAGGTGAGGGCGGTGTCGTCAGCACCGATGATGATTATCTGTACATGCGCGCGCAGAGCTATCACGATACCGCCGCATGCTGGCGGCCAAACCGCTATGCAGAGGAACGCCGCGAGGGAGAGCTGTTCTGTGGCGAAAACTACCGCTTCGGCGAGCTGCAGGCGGCGGTGGCGCTGGCGCAGCTCCGTAAGCTCCCGGACAAGCTCGAACGCTGGCGGCACAACAAGCACCGGGTGAAAGAGGCCGTCGCCGACCACGAGGGCCTGTCATTCCGCCGCAACCCGGACCCCGGCGGTGAAGCGGGCTACACGCTGACCATGCTCATGCCCGATGAACAGACAGCCGCTGACATCCGCGAAGCCCTCGGCGCCGAGGGGATCGGTGCGGGCGGCAGCTATTCCGACGAGGTCCGCGACTGGCACGTTTACGCCTACTGGGAGCATCTGATGGAACTCAAGACGGCGACGGACGAGGGTTGTCCATTCACGTGTCCGTACTATGATGCTGAAACGCCTGAATATACTCCAGACATGTGCCCACAGACCCTCGATATTCTCAGCCGGACGGTCAGGCTGGGCATCAGCCCGACCTGGACGGACACTGACTGCGATAACGTAGCCCGGGCAATCAACAAAGTGATGTCGGCGTACCTGTAGCGGATTCCGTACATCCCAACCAAACAAAAAAACCCCCGGATGCGTTCCTCCGGGGGTTTGTTGGTGTCTGCGGGCGTTCGATGGTCAGAACTTGACTTCCATAGCCCGGGGTGGGCATGCGGGTACGCACAGCTCGCAAGCGATACACTTGTCGGGATCGAACTCGACGTGTCGCGTTTCGAGGTCCATCGACAGCGCGCCGGTCGGACAGACGGTGATACAGGCGCCACACTCCGTGCACTTCTCCTCATTGCGCACGATCTGCGCCTCCATCGGTTCGATGCGCACGCCCTGCTCGGCTGCCCATCTGAGGGCATTGTCGAGATTCTCTTCAGTCCCCTCAAAGCCGACCACCATGACGCCCTCCTGCTGAGGGCTGATGGAAGCACGCATGATGTTAAACTCCAGGTCGAACTTCCGTGTCATGGTCGAAGTCACGGGCTTGTCGAGCTGGTGGGCCGGAAAGTGCATGACGACTCTTCGGGCGGCCATCTATTTCACCCCCCTGTTGTTAACGGGGCGTTCTGGAAGCGGATGGAAATCGGGCATGGTATCAGCAGACGGCAGAAGCTCTGCAGGCTTGCTGAGTGTGAAACTGCCCTCTTCGATCCACGCTTTGAGCTCCTCGGCGATCTCACGAGCCCTCACGTAGCTCGACAGCGGCGTCGTGGGGATCTTACGGCCCCGAAATTCAATCTCGCCGCTCTTAAGCTCCGCATAGCTGACATGATCCAGGGCGCTGGCCTCGTTGCTCGGGTAATCGTTGCTATAATCGGTGATCGGAGCAACAATCTCCGCGTCGCTGACGCCGGTGTACCGGGCCATGTCGGCGTTCAGTATCGGTATGGGAATGCCCAGCCCGATCGCCAGGGACACGCCGTAGCCGTACATGGACACCCCGACGATCCTGTCGGGGCGCATGTTCTTCATGTCCCCGGTTACCGCAATGGTCCCCG
>JAWODS010000435.1:0-2717 GCA_046483205.1 Armatimonadota bacterium
CTCCGACGCAGACATCACCCACACACTGCAGGAGGCGCTGCAGCGCGCGGAGCTTGCGGCCCCGCGTGAAATGCTCACCGAAGGCGCTTTCCACCAAAACGGCGCATGCAACGGTTCGGCACCGCCGGACAGCCGGGCGGCAAACAGCGGGCAGGGCGCCGATGACATCGGGATGCAGTCGAATCTTCTGCACCGGATGCTTTCGGGCCCCGGCGGCTCCTTTGATACCACCACACTGTTCAACAGCTACCTGCAGGCGGTCACCGAATACGTCCGCTGTGCCAGCTACTGCCTTTTGCGCCGGGACGAGGGCGACGAGGCGCTGACGGTTTTTGCCTCACAGGGCGTGCATCCGACGGTCGTCTCCAGCGGGCGGCTGCTTTTGGATGACGCCCTGCCGCGGTGGTACAACCAGAGCTCGCGGATACTCACCATCCGGGAACTGGCCGGGTGGGCCGACCGCGACCAGGCCGCCGAAATCGCCCGTGAAATGCGCCTGTTCAAAGCGCAGGTGGCCGTCCCCCTGCTCGTCAACAGCCGCCTGCATGCGCTGCTTTTGCTCGGCGAAAAGGCCCTCGGCGAGCCGTACACCAGCGGCGAACTCGAAACACTCTTCCTGCTATCCAACTACGTCTCCCTGCAACTGCACAGCTTCCGCCTTCATGACCAGCTCGAGCAGTCACGCACCTACATGGAGCATATCCTCCGGGGGATGAAAAGCGGTGTGGTGACTCTCGGGCCCGAGGGGCGCATCGCGGTCTGCAACCCTTACGCCGCCGAAATACTCGGCATTGACGCGTGTGAGGTGCGGGGCCGGGATATCCGCTGTCTGCCCTCTCCCCTGGGCGATCACCTGTACGCGGCTTACGAGTCGCCCGGCGAGACCATCACCAATGCAGAAGTGGACATTCCCAAAACCCGGGCAACGCTGCGGGTCAGCACTTCGGCTTTGCTCGATGACCAGGGGCGGCCGGTCGGCAGTGTGATGCTTCTGGACGATATGACCACGGAAATCGAGCTTGCCACCGAGCGCCACCGCCGCGAGCGCCTCAACCTCCTCACCCAGCTCGTCGGCGGCATCGCCCAGCAGGTGCGCACGCCCCTGCAGGCCATCAAAACCTATTCGGAGGTCAAGCAGGACCCGTCCAGCGACGACACCATTGACGATTTCTGGGAGGAAACCGTCACCCCGGAGATAGAGCGGCTCGAACATCTCGTCACCCAGCTCGTGCAGATGGTGGATCAGCCGGAGCCTGATTTCGAGCTCGTTGATCCGGCGGCGCTCGTGAAAAATGCGCTTTCCAGGGTAACCGGCGGACAGACCGGGGGCAAAGACGCCACCTCCGAGATGGACGATGATGACATAAAAGTATATATCGCCAAAAGCCTCCCCCGGATTGTGGCGGACCCGGAGCCGGCGGCCGAGGCGATCGCGTATCTTGTGACCTACATGAATCATCTCCAGGGCGACAGGCTTACCCTGAGGCTGCGGGAGGAAGAAACGGAGCTGGGGCCGAGTGTGTGCGTGATCCTTCACAAGGACAATGCGAAACCGACCCTGCAGCCCGAGGAGCTTTTCGATCCCTTCCAGGCCCTCGAACGCACCAACGGCGACCTGGGACCCGCCATCAGCCAGCGGATCATTGACAACCAGGGCGGGCAGATCGACGCGGATTTCAGCAATGGCGATCTGCAAATGCGCATCATATTTCCCACCACCGTCATTGACGCGGTCTCGACATAGCCGCGCGGCGTCGGGGAGCTTGCTGTGAGACCAACTCTGCATCATAAAACACAGGGAACCACAGGGGAACTGAAGCCGGTACTGAGCAACTATCTGTGGCTCAGAGAGACCCGCATGATGTTCAGGTCTTTTGGTCGTTATATGTTGTTTGTGCACGGCGTGCAGAGAGTTTGTGAAGCAAACTCCAAATGTTCGAGCCGTTTCGCCGGTCGAACTACGACCTGTGGAGTTTTCGTCGTTTGAAACTCCAACCGAAGGCGTACCGCGCCGGCCGCCGTTCCTGTAGGGCGCGGACCTGTGCCGCGCCGGTCGTGAATCTTTATGCCGTGGAGATTGTTTCGCCTGAAGAGACTCGCGGCGGGGCACGGAGACCCCGCCCTACAAACGACAGCCGAACATATCATGCAGCCTGCCATGGTGAAGTTTTGTACACACCACAAAACTCCCCGTGGCTGGGGCCTTTGGAGTTTTGTACACACCACAAAACTCCCCGTGGCTCGGCCTGAGGCGTGCGCAGTGTGCACGACTCAGATGAGAATTGCGTCGTCGTTTGCAATTCTCAGCTTCCAGCCCGAGTCGAGGCCGTTGTCTGAACCACAAATCGCACAAAACACTGCTGCTGTGAAGCGAAGCCAGATCGAATACACGCAATGCAGTCATGAACAGGACAGGTCGAGTTTTCGGGAGCGCGCAGCCCCTGAAAACTTCAAATGCTCATCCGGTCTTTCAGCACGATCAGCTCCAGGGAGTGACATACAATGCCCAGACACACGATCCTCGTTATCGATGATGAATCAGGACCGCGAGCGTCTCTGCGGATGATACTGAAAAACGATTACAACATTGTGCTTGCATCCGGGGCTCGAGAGGGCCTCCAGATGCTTGAGGAGGAGAACCCCGATATTGTCTTCCTCGACATCAAGATGCCGGAAATGGACGGCATCGAGGTCCTCCAGCGCATCAAGGATTTCGA
>JAWODS010000450.1:0-4701 GCA_046483205.1 Armatimonadota bacterium
ATCGCAGGCAGGTGCCCATCAATTCGACCCGCTCCCAATGACGAGTCGAAGACCCACGACTACCGCATGCCGATTGTGGCCGTGCGGCGTACGGGGCCCGAAGATGAAGACCTGTCCAGCACCTTCGTGGCCGTGCATGAGCCGTACAAAGAAGAGACCTCCATCGTGGCCGTACGGCCCCTGCCGGTGGACGGAGCGCCCGACGCTGTGGCCGTTGCTGTGATCTTGGAGGATTTCACCGACTACATCATCTACACCGGCCCGTCGATGGAGGGTGCCCGGGTCTCGCTGGAATCGATGCCGATCACATTTGAGGGCCGCCTTGCGCATATCCGTGCGAAAAATGGCACACCTCAAAGCCTGCATATCCTCGACGGCTCGATGTTGAAGGTGGGAGACATCACGCTTCAAACAACGGGCCCGCTGCAGGGGACTGTCACCGGCGTCGAGCGGCATGAAGCCGGGGATGCCCGCAACGGCTTCGCCACCGATACGGCGATACCGGAGGGTACCGATCTTGCCGGGCAGACGCTTATCCTCACCCACGGTGACGGCAGCACTCACGGCTACACCATAAAGAGCGTGCAAAACACCGAGCAGGGGAGCTTCATCAGCATCGAGGACGAGCCGGGCCTGCGGATCGAGGGAAACACCACAACGCAGATTTACTTCCCCCACCGCAAAATCGAGGGGCCGAATACCTTCCGAATCTGCGCAGAAACCCTGATGCGTGTTGATGAGGACGGACAGACATCCATCGAGCGCACCACAAGCCCGGTGCTTTGAATCTGGAAGCCCGGATGCGGGAGGCCTGACCGGCAACAATCCAGCAATAAACACAAATACGAGATGATGTGACAGATGCCTGAAGCGATGAGAAGCGTACGAACACGATACCTCGCTGTCGCCGTGTCAGTCGCTGCAGTGGCAGCGTCGGCGACAGCAGTTCTTGCCTACGGAGGGTTTTTCATGCAGCAGACACCAGACACCCCGGCTCCCCAGGACGATCCTGCCATACAGGCGCCACCGGTGATCCTCAATCCCGGCCCGGAATATGCCCCGGACACCCGCCCCTTCCAGGGCATTCCCGGAATCGAGCGCACTGCCAGAGGGCGGCTGTGGGCGACGTGGTATGGAGGCGGTCCCACCGAGGGTCGCTGGAATTACGTGATGCTCAATACCAGCGACGATGACGGCGAGACCTGGTCCGACCTCGTGCTGGTGATTGATCCGCCCGGAGCCGTTCGCGCCTTCGACCCGTGCCTGTGGATCGATCCGCTGGGACGGATGTGGCTGTTCTGGGCGCAGTCGTGGAACCTGTGGGACGGCAGAGCAGGCGTATGGGCCATCGTCACAGAAAACCCGGATGACGAAATGCCGGAGTGGTCGGACCCGCAACGGCTGTGTGACGGGATCATGATGAACAAGCCGATTGTGACATCAGACGGCGACTGGCTGCTCCCGACGTCGGTGTGGAATAACAGGCCGAGTGTCAGCGAGGAGGAGGTCCGAACATCCCCTCACGGCAGCGGCTCGCACGTGGTCGCCTCGACGGACCAGGGCGAGACCTGGGAATACCGCGGCGGTGTGGATATTCCGGGTCGCCGGTGTGACGAACACCAGCTCGTCGAACGCTCCGACGGGAGCCTGTGGCTGCTTGCCCGCACCACCTACGGCATCGGTGAGAGCATATCGACCGACGGCGGGCGGACGTGGTCCGAGGGGCGAAAGTCGTGGATACCGCATATCCCGACGGCTCGCTTCTACATCCGCCGCCTGACCTCCGGCAGGCTTCTGCTCGTCAAGCATTCTCCGATGGATGGCCGCACGCGGTCGGATTTGACCGCCTACCTCTCGGATGATGACGGACGCACGTGGCAGGGCGGCTTACTGCTCGACGAGCGCAGGGGGGTGTCATATCCCGACGGGACACAGGCGGACGAGGGCACCATCTACATTATCTACGACTACTCGCGCAAGGGCGCCAAACAGATCCTGATGGCCACCTTCACCGAAGAGGACGTGCTGGCCGGTGAGGCCGTCTCGGACGGCGTCCGACTGCGGGTGGAGGTCAACCAGGCGACCGGCGAACCAGATGGCGAAGACGTGGTGCTGGCGGACAATGCCGATGCTGCGGACCTCCTGCAGGAGCCGGGTGCGGCGCTGGAGGTTGCAGAGGGCGATGAAATAGCGCTGTTTAAGGTCGGGGAGAATATTTTCACCAACCGCGACTACCAGATCGAACATGTGCCCGAGGCACTCGCAGGCGCCCGGTTTGTGCGCGGCAGCATCGACGAGACACACGCCACCGTCCACAAAGACGGAGTGGTGTATGTGCTGACCCCGAGGCCGGAGCGCAACGACGACAGTGCAGAGCTGTCACTTTTGCGCCAGGGCTTCGAACGCGCCGCCGTCGGGGAGTTCATCCTGTTCGGCGGGATTACCGCTAACGCCTGCACGGTCTTTCAGAAGCAGTGCACCAGCGGCGAGAGCATCGAGATCGGAAAATGGGGCGTGCTGGTGCTCCCGCCCAAATAACACCGGGACCGTCACAGCATCACCGTGCGGTCACCGGGTGACCGATAGCCCCCGATTCATGCTGCGCCGCTGCGTGTTGCAGGCCACCTCGCCTGTTTCACAGGCGCCTATGGTCCGGGCGTGTTCCTATCGGAAATCTGCAGCAGATGCACGTCGCTGCCGGACTGCTGCGCTGCCCTGATTTGCAGCACCCAGCCACCACGGACCTTCTTCAGAGGCCGGGGCGGAGGGGACAACCAGTCTGGACCCGGTGTCGTGACAAAATGCCTGACCACCGGCCGCTGCCAGCTTTGAGGCAACCCTTCAAACCGCACTGTCACCGCCTCATCGGCACTCGTGAAGCGCGTGATGAGCACATTGACGGCCTGTTCCTGCTCGTCTGTGGTCGCCAGTGCTGCCGTTCCCTCCAGGTCGCCGCCAGAGGTCTTAAGCATCAGCGTGTCCCCACTGTCGGCGAACAGCATGGAATACGCTTTCAGCGCATATCCGGGCTTTTTTAGAGAGCCATCAGGCCGCACCAGACCATGTCCCGTATCGCCGCCGTGACAGTCGCCGCGGTAGCGGAAGGCGTGGCGGACGTCCGAGTGCTGGTGCAGATAAACCAGGGCCGCGGCGTTCCATGCAGCCCCGTCGGCGTTGTACATCGTGGGCCGCCAGAAAGAATCAGTGACGTGCGGGTTGATGGTGTTCCACTCGCCCTGGATGTTGACGGTGTCTGTGAAGCCCTCGTCGTCAAGCGCCTGCCGGATCTCCCCGGCGAGGCGTGCCAGGCAGTAGGGACCCTCCTGCTGGCGGTTGTACCAGTGCCACGAATAAAAGTCCAGTGGGGCGCCACGGTCGCGGCAGGCCTCTGCAAACTCGGCCGCCTCCTGTGCAGGATTCTGCGCACCGGCCATGCCGGGGCCACCCACCACCAGGTCCGGCCAGCGCTGCTTGAGATGTTTGGCGACGGTGGCGTACATATCAGCAAACTGCTCCATGTCCGGGTCGGCGTGCTGGTCCCAGAACATGTTGATATTCGGCTCATTCCAGATCTCCCACATGGCCACCCGGTCGTGATAGCGCTCTACGATCTTTTCACTCACGCGGGCGACGGTGTCAAAATCTTCAGGGATCTCGTTGCGCGGGTTCTGGGTATTCCAGCTTTCACCGAGCCTGAACATGATCGCACATCCGGCCGCCTCGATTTCGTCCACAACAGCATCGGTCTCTGAGAAATCGTAGTTCGCCGGGTCGTCCGGATCGGCGCTCCAGCCGTTGGGAAAGATCGTCTTCAAATCTGAGGGCCCGTAGTAATCATGTGTGCGCACGATGGGGATCTTCAGCATCCTGTACAGGTCAATCACGTCCCGGTTTGCCTGCCAGCCGGGCACATGTCCCGGCCCGGCGTTGACACCGTGGAGGGGATGAATCCGATTTTGCACGGTATCGGCGTCCACCACGATTTCGGCGGGGAGTGCGGGAATCGTCAGCACGAAAACGGCCAGTGTAACTGCGATGACACAACAGGTACGCGTCACAGCGATCACCCCGATGTGCGGTCCTCTGTACCCGTAAACGCAATCTATGACACCATACCAGACATTGCAAGAGACTGCCAATCCCCTCACAGACGTGCCAGTTCTGCACGCAGAGAGTTTGTAGTTTAATTAAGATATGTTTTCATAAAATCAAATTTTGTTGATATTTTAACGCTTATGTGCAGGGATGACGCAGGCGCGCAGCGAAAAGAGCGCTGTCGAGACACGTTCCTGGTCCTGCACGTGGGGGAAGGCCGGTACGGCTCATTCTGCTGCAGGCCTCTCACATTTCGTATCCCGAGAGTGAGCCGGTTCGAACTGTGGCGGCGATGCTCTCAAAGGAGGACAATCGAATGCGCGAGGTAGGATGGATTTGTGCGGTATTGTGTGTGGTAATGGTTGTGATGCTGTGCGGCTGTCATGGGTCTTCGCCCGCTGCATGTGGCGGTAATGGTAATGGTGGCGGTGATGTCGGCAATGGAGACGATGGAGGCGATGCAGGTGATGCGCTGCCGCTGGGCGAGATGAGACAGCTTCAGGACGGAGACACCTGGACGTACCAGGTGACAGGGACATGGATTCCCGCAGGTGGCACGGCCACTCCCATAACGCCCGCCGATGCTGTTGTGCGATTCCAGGCCCC
>JAWODS010000025.1:0-29107 GCA_046483205.1 Armatimonadota bacterium
GCGCAGAATATCACCCAGCCGCGAGTAATAGCGCTTGAAATCCCGGTCATTCAGCGGATTGTCATGCTCCAGCGTCTTCAGATCCGCCAGCGCCTGCTCGTGGAAGCTCAGGGGCGCTGCTTCAGGTGCTTCGTCCCGCAATCTTCGACGCCACCACCACACCGCCACAATAATCAGCGCAAGGATGCCAAGAGCGATAAGTGCAGGTTTTATCCAGCGGAACCACGGTGGCAAAAGCATCACCGGCCCATAAATCGGCTTGAGCTCCTGCGCGTCTTGCGGCAAAACGCTGTTGATGACGACCTTTACCGGCGGGGCGGAATACGTCTGCTCGATCGTTTTGTCTCCGTCCTGGACGGTCACGAGGATGGAGAAGTCATCAATCTGCCTCTCCCCCACCTGAAATCCGACCAGCTCATAGATGAGTTCGATTTTTCGTTTGCCACCATCTGTCCTGGTATCGTTTGTATGGTAATCGCGAGTTTCAAAGGGTGAAAAGTCTGCTTTCTGGCCAGGGAGGTCCGCGGTGGCCCCTGCGGGAACGGTGAGGGTGACAATATATTTGAAGGGATCACCCACCGTTAGCTTCTCGGCCTCGACATCTGCGGTAATCCTGCCGGTCAGATCCGCAGGCTCCGCCGGGCAGTACGCTGCCAAAAACAGCCCCATAAGTGCTGCAACAATTGTGGCAGTTCTCATTCCGTGGCGGGTCATCGTCGCCTCGCTCTGCGCTGAAAAAAGCGCATGAGTGGTCTGATCGGTGAGGTGGCGGCCTCGATGGCGATATAATCAGCACCCGCGCGGTTCAACAGGCTCCTGCGCTGTTCTGATGCGTCCTCTCTGGCGGCCTGAAACTCACCCGCGAGGGCGGAATGAGTGAGATTGACGAGCTCTGTTCGCCCGGTTTCGGCATCCTGCATTTCGACCAGTCCAATAGGCGGCAGCTCCCGCTCACGCGGATCATACACCTCCACACCGATAACATCATGCTTGCGCGCCGCCGTCCGGAAGGAGTGGAGGTATTCGGTATCATGAAAATCTGATATCACAAATACCACGGCGCGCCTGGTGAGAACGCGAGCGGCGTAATCGAGGGCCTCGCCAATGTCAGTGCCATTGGAACGTGGCTGGAAATAGAGAATGTCACGAATAAGCCGCAGAACCTGCTTCCTCCCCTTTTTGGGTGGGACGAAGCGCTCTGCCGTGTCGGTAAACATGACGGCTCCGACTTTGTCATTGTTTCGAATGGCCGAAAACGCCAGGGTGGCGGCTGTTTCGGCCATCGTCTCCGCCTTTGTCTGTGAGGCGGTGCCAAAATCGACGCTGGCCGAGGCATCCACCACGAGCATGGTTGTCAGCTCGCGCTCCTCGACATACTTCTTTACATGCAGGCTCCCTGCGCGGGCGGAAACACGCCAGTCGATATTGCGGATGTCGTCGCCGGGGTAATACTGGCGCACCTCCGCGAACTCGACGCCCTGGCCCCGAAAGGCACTCTCATATTGCCCGGCAAAAAGATCGTTCGCCAGGTGGTCGGTGTGTATCTCGATTTCGCGAATTTTTTTGAAAAGCTCTTCTGCACTCAGCATGGTAATCTCTCAGGCGGTCGGGCGGCTACGGTATCTCGATGCCGCGGAATATTTTCTCGACGATCTCGTCGCTGCTGACCTCCTGTGCCTCGGCCTCATACGAGCAGATGACGCGGTGGCGCAAAACCTCCATCCCCACGGACAGAACGTCATCCGGAGTGATATATCCACGGCCCTGGGTGAACGCATGGGCCTTCGCTGCAATGGTGAGGTAGATAGTTCCCCGGGGTGAGGCGCCGTATTCGATCAGTGGCGCCAGCGATCCGAGGCCGTATTCTCCAGGCTCTCGGGTTGCAAATACGAGGTCCACAATGTAGCGCTGCACCTTTTCATCGACATATATCTGGTTGACAAGCTCGCGAGCGCGGAATATCTGCTCGGGTGTGCTCACCCTGCCGGCGGTGATCTCAGCACCAACCGTCCACCGCTGCAGAATCTTCAGCTCCTGCTCACGGCTGGGATAGTCCACCTTGACTTTGAAGATGAACCGGTCCACCTGCGCCTCCGGAAGAGGATAGGTTCCCTCCTGTTCGATGGGGTTCTGGGTGGCCAGGACCATGAACGGTCGCGGCAGATGGTGTGTTGTTTCGCCGATGGTCACCTGCCGCTCCTGCATCGCCTCCAGAAGCGCGCTCTGGACCTTCGCGGGCGCCCGGTTGATCTCGTCAGCCAGAACCAGATTCGCGAAAACAGGGCCCTTTTTGGGGAAGAAATCGTGCTCCTTTTCGTTGTAAATCATCGTCCCGATGATGTCGGCCGGGAGCATATCCGGGGTGAACTGGATGCGCTGGAAGCTTGCATCGATCGTGTTTGTGAGGGCTTCGGCCATCATCGTCTTCGCCAGGCCGGGAACCCCTTCCATCAATACGTGTCCATCCGCAAGCAGGCCGATCAGCAGCTTCAGGATGAGATCCTCCTGCCCGACAATGAGCCTGCCAATTTCATCGCGAATATCATCAAGGAACTGTGATTGGCTTTCGATCTGTCGCCCGAGTTCGGCGATGTTGTCGGCCAATGTGATCACCCGTTCTGTGTATGGTTTGGGGAATTGTCCTCACTCTGATTTTTCAACGGCTTTGTAGCCATGTAAACGCCCAGCAGCACCAGGATACCTCCGGCGATGAAAGACGCATTGATCGCCTCCGCCAAAAGCGCCCACCCCAGCACGACGCTCACGGGGGTGGCAATATACTGCGAGGGGCCCAGTGCCGAGCTTTCGATATACTCAAGCCCCTTATACCACAGCCCCATCGCGACCGCCGTGGGAAAAGCGCCCAGATACGCAACAGCGAGCCATTCAGCCTGCGTCAGTGGGCGAACGGTCCCCATCAGCAGCGCGACCGCCGCCAGTATGAGACCTCCCGCCATGATGGTCCAGGCAGAGGTTACCAGACCGCCGATTTTGCGTACAAGCGACTTGCCAAGCACCGTGTAAAGCGCCCATGCCGCCGCTGAGACCACCGCCGCAATACCGCCCAGAAGGTTGTTGGCCGGCGGGTGCACCTGGTCGGGCGCACTCGACAGCGTGATAACCGCGACCCCCACCAGGCCGATCACCAGTCCCACCGATCGCAGAAATGGCACCCGTTCCCCGAGCAGCCACGCGAACAGCGCTATGAATATTGCGTTGCCGTTCACGATCAGCGAACTGTTAATGGATGTCGTGTAGGCGGTTGATACTGCAAGCATGGCTCCCATGATCACAATACCGACGACGGCCAGAGCCAGAAGCTGTGGCAGGTAGGTGGTGCCCCGGAGCATTTTCCTGCCCCCCGAGACCACCAGGACGTACGGGACCAGCAGTATGCCTCCCGTCATATAGCGAAGAGCGGCCACATAATACGGATCGAGCCCCTGCCATTCGACAAGGTAGCGGCTGGCCACGAAGGTTGAGCCCCAGAGCGTGCTGGCACCCAGCCCGCACAGAATACCTTTGGCGTGATCAGAGATCATGTATATGAGTTATGACGGGAGAAGAGATGCTGCAGTTTCGCCGTCCAGCTTTCGAACAAGCGCGGTCGTGAGATTGACCGTGTCCTCAAAATCGCTGATATCGATAATTCCGGCGGGTGAATGGATATGTCTCGTGGCCACCGCCAGGACCAGACTTGGCACACCGCCGGCATGGACGTGAATCTTTCCCGCATCCGTTCCTCCCCGCTCCAGTGCGGTGAGCTGATAGCTCATACCGAGCTCTTCGCATGTTTCGATAGCGAGATCGCGGAGTGCGAGATTCGGAATGGCGCTGCCCTCCAGGACGTATATGGTCGGTCCACCGCCCAGCTTCGTCTCCGATTCATGACTTTCGATGCCTGGCACGTCTCCGGCGATGGCCGTCTCCAGTATCAGTGCCACATCCGGCTCAACGGTCTGCACGGCCGTCTGCGCACCGCGGAGTCCGACCTCCTCCTGTGCTGTCCCCACGCCGTAAACCGTGTTGTTGTGCCCCTCGTCATGAAGTCGCCGGAGTGTCTCAATGACGACAGCCACGCCCACCCGGTCATCCCAGGCCTTCCCCATCAGGCGCGTTCCACCGGCGAGTTCGGTGCATTTCGTCATCGGTACAATCGGGTCGCCGGGGCGAATTGTCATTTTTTCGGCGGCCTCTTCCCTGTCGGCCGCTCCAACGTCCAGAAACATCTTCTTTCGGGCAACGACCTTCTTCCGCTCTTCTTCGTCAAGCAGGTGGGGCGGCTTTGCGGCAATAACTCCCGGAATCTCGCCCGAGTTTGTCAAAACGACCATCAGCTGCCCCAGCAGCAGCTGATCCCACCACCCGCCCAGCGGCG
The DNA here is from genome assembly GCA_046483205.1 of Armatimonadota bacterium. Classification (GTDB taxonomy): domain Bacteria; phylum Armatimonadota; class Zipacnadia; order Zipacnadales; family UBA11051; genus JBKHJK01. The sequence goes on from JAWODS010000025.1 coordinate 4,379, forward strand.
CGAAGGTCAAATACCCGTCGTCAGTGACGGTTTTTACCATAAAACCGATCTCATCGGTATGTGCCGCCAGCATCACCTTCGGCTCATCGGCCCTCCCCTGCAGGCGGCATATAGCGCTGCCCAGGTTGTCAAACGAGGTTTCTGCAATGTCCGACAGCTTCTGTGCCATCAGCCGGCCGACCCTGTGCTCGAAACCGGATGGACCGTACATGTTGCTCAATTCGCACAGCAGCTCAGTTTTCTGTGTCATCATCGGCGTCTCCCGTCTCTGTGTCCGCCGGCGTACTTTCAGCGCCGCGGAGGCTCAGTGACAATTTCAGCTCTTTCCACAAGTCCACTCTATAGTTGGTGTACAACAGGACGGGCCCGTACAGCGCCACGAAGAAGCCAATCCTGACGAGGGCATATATCACATCATCCGGCGGGCCTGCAATGAAGCTGGCCGCGATCCTATCTGTGATGAACATGCAGGCAACCGCCCACAACGTCGGCACGTAGCACACGGCAAACTCCCCGAGCAGGCGGCGACCGGAGAAGTAGTGTGGCAAAACGACCGCGAGACTCAAAATGGATGCGAGTGCATAGGCCGCCGCTGCCGCCACCGCGATATACACCAGGGCTGCATTCTGGCTCACCAGCCAGTACGCCGCAACACCCAGTGCGGCACCCGCGACGGTGCGTATGATGACGACCACCCATTCGCGGTTTCTTGCGACAAGGAGACTGTTGGTGGCGAGCGGCAGGGCGAGGAAGACGCCACCCCACAAGAGCATGATCGCCGCCGGAATTGACTCCTCGAATTTTGGAATCAGCAGCATCACCAGCGCAGGCAGAGCGATCGTTGCCAGGCCGGACAGGAAGGGCATGACCGTTCCCGAGGTGATAGTCGGGATTTCGACGTGGCGGCGCATATCCTCCACATCCTCCGACCCACCCCACTTTTCCATGATCTTCGGCCATATCACAAAGCCTGCAGCTTCGGGCAGTGTGAACATGTACCGGGCCATCTGCATACCCACGCTGTAGAGGCCGAAACGATACGCATCATAGTAGCGAATGATGATGGCGCCCTCTATCGAGCGCATGAATATATCGGAAAACTTTATCAGCAAAATCCAGAGGCCGATCTTGAGCAGATACAGCGCGAATTTTGGTTTGATCACCGGGCGTATGCGTACACCCGAGAAAAAGTGCATAATCCCCAGATCGAGGAGCCACGCAACCAAAAGCCCTCCCATCGCTCCCAGCACGCCCCAGTACACCGCTCCAAGCACAGTTAGCCCGAATGCAAAAATACCGTCCGCGAGAGTGACCCAGGCCAGAAGACGGAAGTTTCCCCACGAGCGGATGATGCACTTATAAAGCACGAAGGTTTGCTGGGCCAGCAGCCATCCGCCGCCGATGATAATGGCTATACCGGTTGTGCGCTGACCTGTAGGCTGGCTCAGGCCCCACACGACCATCCCGAGACCGGCGATGGCCGTGAGTCCGATAACCCACACCATGCCGACGGACTCGATTTCGTCCGCCTCTTCGTAGTCACCGGATCCGGCCGCGAGGGGGAGCTGCTTGCTGACACCGTCGAGGATGCCGATATGCGCGTGGCTCAGATAGTTCATGAAAAGATTGACAGACTGCATGATGCCGCGGCCGGTGGGCCCAATAATGCGCATCACCAGAATGCCGCGTACGGCGCCGAGGACCATCGCAATGTATGAGGTGGCAGAAACAGAAAAGACGGCGGCAGACCCCCGCATCGTGCCCTGCCGCCGCGCCTTCGCGTACTCCTGCTCTGATTCAGGCACGGACGGATCACACTACTTCGTATTTCTGCAATCAGTTCAGGCGTCTTTAAAAGCCCTGTAGTGGTCGGTGCTGGCCCACCATTTTAACATAAGGATGCGGTAAGCACCATATTCGGGGCTCCGAAGTGGGTCCTCCTTTGGGTCAATGTTTGCGAGCTCGGAGGGATTTACCCCTTTGAATTGCTGAACAAACTCGCTGTAATCCAACGCGGCCGCACTCTCGCCGTCACGGCAGGTGGACTTCGCTATGGCCGTGCACGCCGTTTTGAGATCCCCGCAAAACAGCAGTCCGCCTCTGTCGGCAGAAAGTTCGTTTCTCTGCTGCCAGGCGTGGGCCAGCTTTGTGATTTTTTGCCGTTCCTCCCGGCTGACGCCGATATCCCAACCGGTGGCATGATCGGACAGCACATCGATACGCGCCTGCTCGATGTCGGTGATAGTCATCGGGGTTCGCTGCAGCACTATTGTCACGATGTGGTGATAGTCGTGATCATCGAGTGCGAAATGTGACATCAACCGCCCGACGATGAAGCGTATTTCGTTGTCGTCCATCGCCTTCATGACACCGGTGGTCATGGTAACAGCTCCGGGATTGGCCCGCACCACAATTGGACATACACGCCGTTCAGGAGCCAAAAAGATTTCGGGCATTTCTACATCAAAAAACTCCGCCGCATCCTCGAAGGCGCCGTACACCGTGGTGTGCCTGTCCGCGTCGAGATGCGCACTGCTGACCATCACCTGGTCCCAGGCGTCAAAATCGTCGGCGATGTCTTCCAGGGCTTCGAAAATAGCCGGGATGCCCGGAGATTCGTCGAGGCGGCGCCTGAAGTCATAATCTTGCTCAAATGCCCACGGCACCTCGACCTGAGGCCCGCGGGCGGATTGGGCGGTATCCTCCTCTTCGTCGTCGGTGGTTATGTCCGGCGGCTCCAGTTCCTCCTGCTCGTCCGGTTCCTCTCCGCTCACCGTCCCTTCAGGGGCATCGCCCGGCTCAATGTCGGCAGTATCTCCGAATTGAGCCTCGGTTTCTGTCAGCACATCCTCGGGCTCGCTGGTGGGCCCGGCGGAGAGCTGCTCCTCGCGAATTTCGTCGATGTCCTTGATATCCACGCCTTCAAGCTCATCTTCCGCGAGCGCACTGCCTTCATATCCCTCCTCGTCATCGGAGTATTCGAGCATATACTCCTCTTCGACTTCCTCGAACTGCTCATCCTCCCCCATGTCGGCGAGGTCATCAAAAAGATCGTCATCGGTGGCCTTGCGCTCCCTGCGTGCCACAAACGGATCAGGAGCGATGTTTTTGAGCCGGTCCAGGCGCTCGGCGGTCTGCGGTGCGATTTCTCGGAGTTTCTCCCATGCAGCGTCATCGGCAGGATTTTTGCTAACGATGCCCTGCAGCTCCTGGGAGGCCCTGGCAATCTCTTCTGCCTCGATGAGCTGGTCGGCGATCCAGTGGCGCACTTCTGTAAATGTCGGATCCTTCTCCAGCGCTTCACGTGCGAGCTCGATGGCCTCCTCAAATGGACCCTTTTTAACCTTTTGCTTTGCCTGCTCAAACTGCATCAGGGCAGCTTTTCGCTCAGGACTGAGTCCCTCCATCTGCTCTTCGTTTCCTGTTTCGTCTGCCATTTTCAGTCACCCCTGTCTGGGCGTTACGAATATGGAAGACCGTTTCCATGCTCTTTCGACTCCACGTATATACTGTATGGTTCGATATCAGGCGGCATATTCCTGCTGATAAATGTGCTATTCTATAAATCGTTCAATCAGGGTGTAAGATTCTGCGGAAAGAAGCGACGAATCCCTTGCAAAGAACACCGGAAGGGTGTATAGTGTCTGTGTAGTTCCATCTCATGCGTGCAACGCTGGGAGTGGGTGACCTTGGCCCCACTCCTAATTTTTTGAACATACAGCGGATTGCGAGACAAATGCCCGCTGGAAAGCCGGGCTGGCCGCGATGAAACAAACAAAGAAGAAGCATCCGATAATCAGGCGGATCGAAGACGAATTGGTGGACCTGCTGCAAAAGCATGGATATGAAATGGTTGAGGCCACTTATGGGGGGCGTGGCAATAGCCGTGCCCTGAATGTGTACATCGATAAACCGGGTGGAGTCAGTGTCGCAGAGTGCCGGGACATGGCCGAGCAGCTTTCGGTTCTTCTCGATGTGCTTGACGCCGTCCCCGGCAGCTACAATCTGGTCGTTTCTTCGCCGGGGGTCGAACGACCTCTGACGAAAGAGGAACATTTCGAGAGATTTGCCGGGCGCAAAGCGAGTATCTCATTCGTGCAGGATGGTGGCTCGCAAACCTGGGAGGGCAAGTTGCGAGGAATGGAACCGTCCGCCATATTGATGGAAGTCTCTGACGAAATTCGGCGAATACCGCCCGATAGCGTCCGGGAGGCCCATCTGGTGTTTGATCCGGATCTTGCACGAGATGATAGTGATGGTAAGGCCGGGGAACAGGGAAATGTCGAATCGGGAGTTGACTAAGCGATGAACGGCGAGTTTATCGAAGCCCTGGAACAGCTTCAAAAAGAAAAAGATATCCCCATGGAGGCACTTATTTCCACGGTGGAAACGGCCATGGCGTCCGCGTACCGCAAGCATTTCGGGGTCGAAGAAGAGGTCCGTGTGGACATTGACGCCGACGAACGCACGGTGCGCATGTTTGCGCGCAGGCCCATAATTGAAGGCGTCGAGGGTGCTCCGGATGCCGAAACACTCGAAGAGGCCAAAGCCAGCGGCACTGTGGAGTATGAGGAGCACGAGGTGGACACAGAGGAGTTTGGCCGCATCGCCGCACAGACGGCCAAGCAGGTTGTTATGCAAAAGATCCGCGAAGCCGAACGCGAGATCGTGTACCACGAGTTCAGCCACAGGGTCGGTGAGGTTGTTACCGGTGAGGTGCAGCGCCGCGACGCGCGGAGTGTATTCATCACGGTTGGTAAAATCGAATGCCTCCTCCCCGCTCACGAGCAAATCCCCGGGGAGCCGTACCGCTTTGGCGACCGGCTGAAGCTTTATATCCAGGACGTGCAGAAAACAACGAAGAACCCTAAAATTATTGTCTCCCGCACGCATCCCGCGCTGGTGACACGGCTGTTTGAGCTGGAGGTCCCCGAGGTGTATGACGGCATCGTGGATATCGAGGCCGTCGCCCGTGAACCCGGGGCCAGGTCCAAAGTCGCCGTCTCTTCCAACGATCCGCAGGTAGATCCGGTTGGTGCCTGTGTGGGCCACCGCGGCACCCGGGTTCAGGCCATTGTGGATGAGCTCAGAGGTGAAAAAATAGATATCGTTCGCTACAGTGACGAAATGGCCGAGTACCTCAAGAGCGCGCTGTCACCGGCGAAGGTCAGCAAGGTGAATATCGACGAGGAAAGCAAGTCGGCCATAGTCATCGCCCCCGACGACCAGCTTTCGCTGGCCATAGGCCGCAGGGGACAGAACGTCCGCCTTGCGGCACAGCTCACCGGCTGGCGCGTTGATATCCGCAGCCACAGCGAATGGGAGGAGAAGGCTGAAGAGCTTCCGGAAGAGGAAGCTGAGGCCGAGGCCGGCGAGAAAGAACGAGTCCGCATCTACGAGCTGGCCAAAGAGCTTGATGTCCAGAATCGCGATCTGATAGAGATTCTGCAGGAAGAAGGCGTTGAGGTCACCAGCCACTCCAGCACCATCTCCATGGAACAGGCCGATATGGTTCGAGCCATGCTTACCGGTGGTGAAGGGACGCTTGAAGATCTCGAAACCGGCGAGCTTGAGTTCGATATTGAAGATCTCGAGGGGCTGGAGCTGTAAAAGCCGGCGCAGCATCCAATTCGCACACTATGCTTTTCAATTTGCCCGATTGATACGGTCGTTTGTCCGAGCAAAAGCGGGGTTTCCCGCGGAGGTGTCCCATTTTGTCGAAAGTTCGAGTATTTGCTCTTGCCAAAGAGCTTGGTCTCAAAAGCAACTCTCTCATTAAAGCTCTGTCGCATTTGGGTATTGATGACGTGACGCCCGCTTCAGCCATTGATGACGAGACCGCTACGGCTGTGCGCGAACTTCTACACGAGCAGCTCCAGAGGGCCCGCGAACGGGCGCAGGCTCAGAAGAAGGAAACGGAAGAAGAAGCGCCTGAAAAGGCTCCGGCCAAGGCGGAAGAAGCCACGGAAGAAGTTGCTGAGACAGACGAGGACGACGAGGTAACAGATATCGAAGACCTCGAGGAAGAGCTCGAAAAAGAAGAGAAGAAACTCGAAGAATTCGAGCAGCAGGTCAGGACCGACGGACTACATGAAAGTCATCCTGGCGCCTATATGGAAATCGAAGAGATTGAAGAGCGCATCGCCGAAGCGCGCGAGCAGGCTGAAGAGCCTGACGGCCAGGAAGACCAGCAGGTAACTCCCCTCCCCGAACTGGCAAAGCGTCCCAGCGGCCCCCGTCCCGACAACGCGGTGGACATTCCGCCGGTCGTGACCGTGCTTGGACACGTTGACCACGGAAAGACCACCCTTCTGGACGCACTGCGCGAAACCAACGTTGTCGATGGCGAAAGTGGTGGCATCACTCAGCATATCGGCGCCTCGGAACTGGACGTCGGCGACAACGGCATCGTTTTCATTGATACGCCCGGACACGAGGCATTTACCGCTCTGCGCGCCAGGGGAGCCTCGATCACCGATATCGTCATTCTAGTCATTGCTGCGGATGACGGCATTATGCCCCAGACCGTCGAGGCGATAAATCACGCGAAAGCCGCCGATGTGCCCATTGTTGTCGCAATTAACAAATGCGATCTTCCGGCTGCCAACCCCGAGCGGGTCAAACAGCAACTGCTGGAGCATGAACTGGTGCCCGAAGAATGGGGCGGCGATACAATCACCGTGGAGATCTCCGCAGAGAAGCGCGAGAACCTGGACGAACTTGTCGAAATGCTTCTGCTGGTTGCCGAGGTCCAGGAGCTGTGGGCGAATCCCGATGCCGAGTTCGCAGGCGTTGTTGTTGAATCCGGTGTTACAGAGAGCGAGGGTGCGGTGGCAACGGTCCTCATTCGCAACGGCGAAATCGAAGTTGGCGATGTCGTTGTGTGCGGGCCCTGCCACGGCCGCGTCCGAGCTCTCCGCAACTGGCTCGGTGAGGGCATCGAACGCATGGGGCCCGGACACCCTGTTGAAGTCGTTGGTCTCGGTGACGCTCCTGATGCCGGCAGCATAATGACGAAAGCCGCCGACCTTCAGGAAGCCCGCGACAGGGCCGAGCATCGTGCTGAAGCAACCCGGCAGATACAGATGGATGCCTCCAAACGCGCAGCCCTGCGCGAGCTGTTCGACGGCCTCGTCAGTGGCGAAGTCAAGGAGCTCAATCTCATCGTCAAGGCTGATGTGTACGGCTCCGCCCAGGCTCTTGAAAGTAAGCTGATGCAGCTTGACCGCAAGCTGGATCAAATTGATATAACCGTCATCGCCAAGGCCGTTGGCCCGGTTACAGTGTCGGACGTCATGCTCGCGAAGGCATCTGAAGCGATCATCATCGCATTCCGAGTGCCATCGCCGATGAGTGTGGAGCAGATGGCTGAGGATGAGCGCGTTGAAATTCGCACATACGAGGTCATCTACGAAGCCCTCGACGACATCGTGGCGGCCGCCTCCGGGCTGCTCGAGCCAATCATTGAGACCAGGATCATCGGCCACGCCCAGGTGCTGCAGACCTTCAAAAGCTCCAGGGCAGGTGTTGTTGCCGGCTGCCGGGTGACGGACGGACACCTCGAAATCAACGCCGACATCAGGGTGCTCCGCGACGGTGAGATTGTTTACGAAGGAACCATCGACTCCCTCAGGCGGTTTGAGAACGACGTCCGGAGCGTTGATGCGCCCAACGAATGTGGTGTTGCAACCAATGACTTCAATAACTGGGAGGTCGGCGACCAGATCGAGGCCAGCCAGGACATTGAGGTTGAACAGAGGATTTCGCCGGATGACCTTCGGTGAAATGACGCGACGGTGTGACCGATGGACCCGGTTATCGGCGTATTGACACTGCAGTTTCGCATCCCGCACTCGATGACACTCAAGGACAAGCGCAGTGTCGTCAAAAGTTTGATCCAGCGTCTTTCAAACACCTTCAACGTTTCAGTCGCCGAGACCGGTCATCTCGACAGCGTGCGCAGGGCCGGCATCTCTGTGGCGTATATCGCGAATGATAAAAGCCACGTCCATCGGGTCCTGAGCAAAGTTCAGCAAATGGCAGAACGCGAACCTGATGCCGTCCTCGAAGACATAAATACCGAAGTATGGTAAGCTGTCGGCCACCGGCGCACCACACCCGCCATATCCACGAGGATGATCAGCGATTAGAGAAGAAAGCCAGAGACAGCGGCGTGCCGGAAGCCTGGTACGTGAAATTGTCAGCAATATCATCCGCACCGAAGTGCATGACGATGATATCGGGTTCGTGACGGTCACCGAGGTGGAAGTCTCGATTGACCTGCGCAACGCGAACGTTTATTTCTCGGTTCTCGGCTCTGAAGAAGAGATTCAAACCACGATGGCTGCTCTCAACAGGGCGCGCAAGTTCATCAACCTCGAGCTCGGCAAGCGACTGGAGATGCGCTACACCCCTGAACTCCGCTTTGTCAGAGACGAGACCGCGGAAAAAGCACAGCGTATCGAAGAGATCCTCGACCGGGTGGAGACCGACCTGCCCGCCGACAGCGACGGTGACGATGAAAGCGAATAATGACGCCAACCTATCTGCGACGGCGCAGCCCCCCATGGCGCCGCCCAATGAACTGCTGGCCCTGCTGCGAGATACGGCCAGCATTCTTATTTTGGGACACAAAAACGCCGACGGCGACGCTGTGGCCAGTGCTGCAGCGCTCGGGCTGATTGTCCGGCACCTCGGAAACGACGCCCATATCGTTTTGCCCGGGGATGAACCGGCGTGGGCGCAGGAGGTACCCGGAGCGGAGATGATCGCCCCCGCCCCACGCGATGTCTATGACGCTGTTGTAGCTGTAGATTGTGCGAATGCGGGGCGTCTGGAAGAGCTGGCTTCCCTCCTTGATGGGGAAAAGCCGTGTGCGGAGATCGACCACCACCACGACGACGATCGCATCTGTGACATCACCTACGTGGACACCACTGCCAGTGCCGCAGGTGTGCTGATATATCGCATTGTTGATGCCCTCGAAATACCCCTGTCCGCCGACCTGGCCACGTGCATCTACTGGGCCATAGCGACGGATACGGGCTTCTTTTCATTTTCCAACACAACGCCCGAGGCCATGGAGATATGCGCAGATGCAATCAGGGCCGGCGCCGAGCCGCAGCGGATTTCGGGCGTCGTGAAGGTCAATTCTCTCGCCCACCAGCGGCTCAAAGGCCAGGCGCTCTCCAACATTAAGCTGCTGCTTGAAGGGCGGCTCCTGTTCAGTGCCGTTGAACCCCACGATTTTGTGGTTGCGAATGCCGCCCGAAAGGATACCGAGGGGATCGTGGATGAAATGACCACCATTCCCGGCCCCATCGTCTATGCCCTGTTCAAGTCCGTCGGTGATGAAAACGAGTGGGATGTCAGCCTCCGGTCCAATACTCTGGATTGCACGGAGATAGCCGCACATTTCAATGGCGGCGGCCACGAGCAGGCCTCCGGATATCACTTCGAGGGTCCGCTGCAGCGCGGACGCAGGCTCCTGGTCGAGGCAGTCGAGGATGCTCTGGATCATGAATAATCTGTGCGGGTTCATGAATGTATTAAAGCCGGTCGGATGCACGTCACATGATGTTGTGGCGATGGTGAAATACGCCGCAGGAGGGGCGAAGACCGGCCACACCGGCACCCTCGACCCGGCGGCCTCCGGTGTGCTCGGCATCATGATCGGCCCGGCCACCAAGCTCGCACGCTACCTCGTCGATCTCAACAAGCGATACCGCGCGGAATTCACCCTCGGCCTCCGGACCGATACCCATGACAGTGAGGGGAAGGTCATCTCGCGCGCTCCGGCCCCGGACGTGACGGTGCCGCAGCTTGAGGGCGCTCTGTCGTCGCTCACAGGAGTCATTGAAATGACGCCCCCGCAACATTCCGCGGTTCGCATCGGCGGTGAGCGTGCCTATCGCCTTGCACGCACCGGCAAACACGCGGATCTTAAGCCCCGCAGCGTGCACGTTTACAGCATGAAGCTGGTGCGATATGATGATGGAAAGTATCCACGGGCGACTATCGATATTGAGTGCTCGAAGGGCACCTATGTCAGGTCACTGGCACAGATGCTTGGCGATGACCTTCGATGCGGCGCATATATGTCCGGACTGGTCCGCCAGGCCGTTGGACGGTTCGACATTCGCTACGCCGCGTGCCTGCCGGAGATTCAATCCAGCGGCGCAGGCCCGCATCTGATTTCTCCAAAAGACGCGCTTGATGATATGCCCGAATGCGAGCTGTCCGGTGAGGATCTCCGCAGAGCGCAACACGGCAATGCCGTGTATTGTGAGACACCGCTGAGGGCGTCGCAGCACTACAAAATCACTGACGGCGACCGTCTCATCTGTGTCGCCGAAGTGATGACAAAAGACGAAGACACGTATCTTCAACCACGCACGGTGCTTCGGCAGGGATGAGCGAAGATGCAGGTAACATACGGCCTTGATGATGCGCCCGATGGCGTGCAGCGCGTCGTCACCGTCGGAGCATTTGACGGATTGCACATTGGCCACCAGTATTTGATCCGCAGAACCGCAGCCGAGGCGGCAACCCGCGGAATGGAGTCGGCTGTGCTCACCTTCGAACCTATCCCCCATGAGTTCTTCTCGTCTCCGGGACACAGGCGTGTTCGCCTGACAACCCGGGACGAACGCATCGAACTGATGTCCGACATCGGGGTCGATCACCTGGTTTTTGCGGAATTCACCGAGGCCTTGAGCCAGCTTTCAGCCGACGAGTTCGCACGGGATGTCCTACACGAGAAGCTCAATGTCTCCGTGCTCGTGGCTTCCAGAAACCACCACCTGGGAGCCAGTGCAGAAGCGGACATCGATGACATACGCCAGTTGGGCAGGCAGTACGGCTTTGACCTGCTGGTTACGCCGCTGGTAAGCCTCGACGGAGTGCGAATCAGCAGCACGCAGATTCGACAGCATTTGAATGAGGGCAATGTCTCTCAGGCTGCGGCGCTTCTCGGCCGCTGTTACGGCCTGGGCGGCGAGGTGGTCACCGGACATGGGCGCGGCAGAACGCTGGGATATCCGACAGCAAACATTGCTCCGCCCGCAAACAAGGTCATCCCGGCTCAGGGTGTTTACGCAGCGTTTGTTGATGGTGCAGGGGTCGCCTGTGCGGCAAATGGACGTCCTCGTCCCTGCCCCGCGGCGGTGCATATCGGCCCACAGCCAACATTCGATGACCCCGAGCCCACCATCGAGGTATTTATTCACACTGACAAGCCCCTCGATCTGGCCGGCTCGCATCTGGACATCCGCCTCGTCCGACGGCTCCGTGACATCAAAGATTTTGATACCCCAGAGGACCTCAGTGAGCAGATTGGGCGAGATGTAAAGGCCATCCGGCGTTTTCTCGGCGGCTAAAGCGCTTTTTGTCGGGTGTATCGGGGTTCCAGTGGCAGCCACTCATGGTGTGCCGCAGGTTGACAACTCTGGTCCTGCACGGTACAATATAAGTCGCTTTGATGATTCGTCCCAATCAGGGCCGGAAGCGGCTCCGGCGGCTATTCCGGTCTTCTTTTTTTCCAGTTCAGAACTTTCCAGCATCCGCGTGAAAAGTCATGTTTGAATCACTCACAGATAAGCTTCAGGGTATTTTCAAGCGCATGAGCGGAGCGGGCAAGCTTCGCCCCAAGGACGTGCGGGCCGGCCTTAAAGAAGTCCGCATGGCTCTGTTGGAGGCCGATGTCAACTACCAGGTCGTCAAGGACTTCATCAACGACGTCCAGGAAGATGCGCTGGGCGAAGAGATACTCAGCGGCCTGAACCCCACCGAGCAGATTGTGGACATCGTCCACCAGCATCTCGTCGAGCTTCTCGGTGAAGAGGCTGTCGGCCTGGAACTGAAGGGCGAAGGGCCCTCGGTAGTCCTGCTGGCCGGTCTTAATGGCTCGGGGAAGACGACCACGGCGGGCAAGCTGGCCCTGCGCCTGAAAAAGGATGGCCGCAACCCGCTGCTATGCGCCGGTGACGTGTACCGCCCTGCGGCCATTGACCAGCTCCAGCAGGTTGGCGAAACCGTGGGCGTCCCCGTTTTTACTGAAGCGGGCGACGATCCGGTAAGAATCGCGAAAAATGCTGTGGACCTGGCCGGCAAGCAGGGACACGACGTGGTCATCGTCGATACCGCCGGGCGCATGCAGATTGACGAAGACATGATGGACGAGATCGAGTCGCTCGAAGAGGCCCTCGACGATCCCGAAACCATCCTCGTGGTCGATGCTCTTACCGGCCAGGAGGCGGTCAACATCGCCGAGGAATTCGGCGACCGTCTGGATCTGGACGGCATCATTCTCACGAAGCTTGATGGTGATGCCCGCGGTGGTGCAGCCCTTTCGGCACGCGCCGTGACAGGCACGCCGATTAAATTCGTAGGGGTCGGAGAAAAGCCGGAGGCGCTCGAACGCTTCCATCCCGACCGGATGGCCCAGCGCATCCTCGGCATGGGCGATGTGCTCACACTGGTGGAAAAGGCTCGCGAGGCTGTTGATGAAGAGAAGGCCCGAGAGATGCAGGAGAAGTTCATGTCGGCACAATTTGACATGGATGACTTCCGCGAGCAGCTCCGCAACGTGCGAAATATGGGGCCGCTTGACCAGGTCTTCAACATGATTCCGGGCGCACAGAAGCTCGGAGGCGCCCTGCCTACAGACTTTGACGAAGCCGAGTTCGACAGGGTCGAAGCGATCATCAACTCGATGACTGTTGAGGAGAAGAAGAACCCGAAAATCCTTGACGGCAGCAGGCGGCGGCGTATCGCCAGAGGGAGCGGGACCAGCGTCCAGGATGTCAACATATTGATCAAACAATACGACCAGCTTTCAAAAATGATGAAAACGCTGTCAAAGGGCGGCCCCATGAACATCGGCGGTCTCCGCCTGGGCTGAACCTGACAGCATCCAAAAGCTAGCCTGACTTTGAAGGGAGTTCGCAGATTGCCAACGAGGATTCGACTGAAAAGAACCGGCGGCACCAACCAGCCGCATTTCCGTGTCGTTATTATGGACCAGAGACAGCCCCGCGATGGAGATGCGGTGGAGGAAATTGGATATTATAATCCAAAAACCACCCCCATCACCCTGGAGGTGGACGGCCAGCGAGCCCTCTACTGGCTCAATACCGGCGCTCAGCCCACCAATACCGTGCGTTCGCTGTTCAAAAAGCGCGGCATCATGGAGGCATTCCAGAACGGTGTCGCGCCAGAGGATTATGAACCGCCAGAAGAACCGGTGATCGCGCAGGAACCGGCCGCGGAGACTGACGAGGAACCGGTCATCGTCGGCGCGGGCGCTGATGAGAGCGAAGATGAACCTGAAGCTGCAGCCGATGATGGACAGGCCGACGCTGAATAGAGGGCTGTCCGCACAAGAGATGCTCGCCTGCCGCTCGAAGTCTGGCTAAAGCTGTCGCCGCGGCTCCGCTACCACGCGCTATTCGCCACAGGTCAGATTATTGCTGCCTCATACAAGCCGTACGGGAGGCGTCAAAATGCTAGAACTCGTAGAATACATGGTTCGAGCTCTCGTCGATAATCCCGAACAGGTTTCTGTCAGAGAGATTAAAGGCCAATCCATCCTTGTTTATGAGGTTGACGTTGCCGAAGAAGATCTCGGGAAGGTTATTGGCAAAAACGGCCGGATTGCCAACGCACTGCGAACCATCGTCAAGGCCTCGGCCATGAAGCAGCAGAAAAAGGCTACGGTCGAAATTCTCTCCTGAACGTCGGGATTTCCAGGCTGCCAACGAACACCAAACGACGCCGCATACACGCCGGCGCCGTACAGGAGGATTTATTATGGGCGTTATGGTCAAGCGCGAGGTTATCTGGCGCGCGATCGTCACTGACAAGCTGAAAGAAGATCTGTCCGAGGAGCTCGACCGCACTGCACAGGAAGTCGATCAGCGCATCCAGCAAATCGACCAGCAGGCCAAGAGCTACATTCAGGATCTACAGCGACAGGACCTGCAGCAGGCGATGAACCTGCGAAAACGTATCGACGCTGAAAAAAAGCGCCATGAAGAGCTCAAGGACTCGATCCTCGAACGCAAAGAGCAGATCGGGGTGCTCGATAACGGTTCGGAGATCATTCGTGATACAATTGAAAGCTATGTGGAGCTTGAAGAGGGCGACAACATCAATGTGGCCCTCGGTGGCACCGAGATCGTTACCAAAGACAACGTAATCGTCGAAATCCGTGAGCACGAGCCCCGGGAGGGAGCCGCGGACGAAGACGAAGTGTCTCTTGAAATTGCAACAGACCTCAGCGATGTCGAAACCTGATGGCTATACCCGCATCGTTGGCCACGTGCAGAAGGCCCACGGTATCAAAGGGGAAGTAAAAATCGCGATCTCTGCCGACAGCGGAGGATCCATGCTTGACATCGATGCGGTCTGCATTGATCCTCCCGGTGGCGTCGCGTTCGTTGCCAGTTTACAAAACGTCCGGCAAATACCGCACAAAGAGTTGTACATCTGCCAGCTTGAGGGCGTTACCGATCGCACCCATGCCGAAAGCCTCCGGGGCTCCACGGTCAGCGTTCGCCAGGTTGAGATGGATCCGCTGCCCGAGGGCACGTTTTACATGGACGACATCCTCGGGCTCGAGGTGATCACAGACACGGGCCGGTCACTGGGAAAGATCATCGAGATCATCGAAACCGGCGCAAACGATGTCTATGTCACCGACCAGGACGTGTTAATCCCGGCGATTGTCGAGGTTGTTGAAGAGATTGACTTCGAGCAGGAGATCATGCGTATAAGGCCGCTTGAGGGCATGCTGGAATAGAGCCGGAAGGTCGGGCGCGGATGAGAATTGACGTTGTGACAATCTTTCCCGACCTGGTCAATGATGTCACCGGCTTCGGCGTCATGGGGCGTGGTATCGACAGCGGTCATGTGGATTTGCATGTCCATGACCTGCGAGATTTCTGTCATGACCGCCATAAACAGGTTGATGACACTCCCTACGGCGGGGGGCCGGGTATGGTGATGAAACCCGAACCCTTCTTCGAAGCCGTCGAGACGATCAGGGCGGATGTTGGCGAATTGGGGCCGGTGGTATTACCAACGCCGCAGGGTATGCCATTCACCCAGCCGAAGGCCTCCTCCCTGGCTGATGAGACACAGATCACCGTCCTGTGCGCCAGATATGAGGGTATTGACGAGCGGGTTCGGCAGTTGATCGTGGATGAGGAAATCTCAATCGGCGATTATGTCCTCAGCGGGGGCGAGCTTCCCGCGCTTGTTATTATAGACGCGGTGGTGCGGCTTGTCAGCGGCGTCCTGGGCAACGAGGAGTCGGTCGTTGGGGAATCGCACGCTGAAGGGCTGCTTGAGCATCCGCAGTACACTCGCCCGGCAGAGTATGAGGGCATGGAAGTTCCAGATGTCTTACAACGAGGAGCCCACGAAGAGATCCGGCGGTGGCGGAGACGCGAAAGTCTGCGCCGAACGCTGAAACGCCGGCCCGAGCTTCTTGTACGAGTCAATTTGACACACGAAGACTGGGAGCTCCTTGGAGAGCTCTGACACTATACCGCCAAGAGAGCTCCGGCGACCTAGTGCGTCCGGGGCCACGGGACAGGAGAAAGAACAATGAACCCACTGATCCGAGAAATCGAACAGAAATACATGAAGACAGATGTCCCGGAGTTCAGGCCCGGAGACACAGTCCGCGTGCATGTGCGCATCCGCGAGCAGTCGCGCGACGAAGACCGCGAGCGGATACAGGCGTTTGAGGGCGTCGTCATCCGCAGGAGCGGAGGCGGCCTCGCAGAGACCATGACCGTCCGCCGCGTCACCTATGGCATCGGCGTCGAGCGCACCTTCCCCATCCATGCGCCGGTCATTGACCGCATTGAAGTCATTCGCCGTGGCAGCACGCGCCGCGCCAAGCTTTACTACCTCCGGGGACGCAGCGGCCGCCAGAGCCGCATCCGTGAAGATGTCGCCCGGACCCTTGAGGCCACCACCATCGAGGAAATGGAAGCAGTCGAAGAAAAGGCGGCCGAGCTGGAAGAAGCCGCCGCCGATGAACAGGTGGCCGAAGAGACTGCCGCCACGGAAGCGTCTGATGAGACGCCGTCCGATGAGATGGAAGAAGCCGGGGACGAGACACAGGGCGACGAAGAACCCGACGAGGACGAGTAAACCCGCATGGAGCCGGAGGCCGCAGGGACTGTTCTGGCGTTTGATAACCCCTGGCAAATCGCAGCGCTTATTGCTGCGACTGTGACGCTGCGCTTGTTCAGCGCCTATACCGGCTTTTTTGACCTCCATGACACTTTGCGCAACTGGCGGGCGGGGATACTGGAGTTTATCGATTCCCTGCTCATCGCCCTGCTGCTGGTGTTTTGTGTGCTGCGGCCTTTTGTGATCCAGGCGTTTTTTATCCCGTCGGGCTCCATGCTGCCAACCCTTCAGATCAACGACCGCATCCTCGTGAACAAGTTTATCTATCATTTTAGCGATCCCGAGCCCGGAGATATCGTGGTTTTCCGCGCGCCTCCGGCCGCCGATCACCTTGACAGGGATTTCATCAAGCGGGTCGTCGGTACGCCTGGAGACCGTATCTCCATCCACGATGGATACCTCTACCGCAACGGCGAGAAAATCGTCGAATCCTATATCGCCGAGCGGCCGCGATATCGATGGCCCCGTGATGCAACCGGTCAGCCCGCCAGCATTACCGTTCCCGAGAGAGAGCTTATCGTCCTGGGCGATAACCGCAACGTGTCCAACGACAGTAAAAGCTGGGGCGCAGTAAACTCGCGCGGACAGATCGAGCACCGGCCCTTCCTGCCGATTGAAAACGTCAGGGGCGAGGCCGTCTTTATTTTCTACCCGTTCAGCCGCATACGCCTGGTGCGGTAACCGGCGGACATATCTGTGATATCCGGGGGCTCTTATGACACAATCCTCGAAACCCTCGCGACACAGAAAACTGCCTCGTGCAGCCTCGCGCGGGCTTGAAAAAGAGCTGGCGGCCGACGGCTTTGAGTTCATCGCCGGTGTAGATGAAGCTGGATGTGGGGCGCTGGCCGGCCCCGTTGTTGCTGCAGCGGTTATTCTCCCCGTCGATTTGCATATCAAGCATCTGACCGATTCGAAGCGGCTGCCTGCGGACTATCGTGCGAGCCTGATCGAGCAGGTGCAGGATGCTGCGGTATCGTCTGCCTTTGCCATGTGCCCGCACCATGTAATCGACAGAATCAATATCTACCGCGCCCGTCTTCTGGCCATGCAGCGGGCCCTGAATGCTCTCTCACCCGCACCGGATATCGCCCTGATAGATGGTCACGTCACCCCTCCTGTTTCTATGCCTACACGGGCTGTTGTCAACGGTGACCGCAAATGCCGCATCATTGCTGCGGCCTCAATCATCGCCAAAGTGACCCGAGACCACATCATGGAGCGCATCGACGCCCTCTATCCGCAATACGGCTTTGCGCGCCATAAGGGATACGCCACGGCAGAGCACACCGGTGCCATCTCCGCGTTCGGCGCCTGTCCAGTACATAGACTTTCATTCGCCCAGCTTCTCAGGCAGCAGCAATCGAGCTTTGATTTTTCCGACGGGCAATCCGGCGATATGGCGGACGCATAGCGGGTATAAATCGCGTATATATCGCGAGTGGTGAACGGGAGCAAAGGCCATGAGACACAGGTTACGCGACCCAATAACAGGCACTCAGTGCGCTTTCACCCTTATCGAGCTGCTGGTCGTGATTGCCATCATCGCCATTCTCGCGGCCCTGCTGTTTCCGGTCTTTTCGCGGGCCCGTGCAAAGGCACGTTCCGCACGGTGTGTCTCCAACCTCAAACAGATCGGCACGGCCCTGTTCATGTATGTTGATGACTACGACGGGCGGTTCCCGTGGGCCGTGGATTGCGCGGACACCTATGCACCGCAGATATGGGACGCCTTCCCTGAATTCCAGGCACAGATCCCCTACATGCCGCGCCACAAAGACGTCCTCGACCCATACATCAGGAATGCCGAGGTGTGGCACTGTCCGTCGGATACCGGATTCTCGACTCTCGAAGACTCCGGACAGCCATTGGATGGACAGCCCACCTCCTTCGCCGCGTTCGGCAACAGCTACATGTACCAGACCATCATCACCTTCTACGGCGGGCTGGCGTCGCGATTGAAGGATCCCGTCAACACCAACATTTTCTTTGATGGACACGGAAGCTGGCACGGCGGAGATGGCTATGCTCAAAAGCGCTGGAATGTCCTGTACGGCGACGGTCACGTGAAAAACGTCGGCCGCGAGCAGTACGAGCAGGGCTGGACGAACAATCCGTACTGAGCACCATGTGCCTTTCCGGCAGCCGTGAGTACGCGGTCTCAATACGCAGGATGGCCATACCAGCGGAACGGAGACGATTCCTGTGAAAATCACCAGACACGGTCTTGTCTGCTTCATCAGCATCGCTTTGCTCAGTGCCGCTGCTCACGGCGCAGAGATCTACAGCGCTTACTACACCCCCGATGCCATCGAGTATGCGGGCCGGATCAATCTCTACGTTCGAAATAATGCTGACAGCGAGGTTACCATTGAGTCGATTGCGTTCGATGGTCAGGCTGTAGGGCCGGTAAAGACCACAGACAAGACATTTCTAGAGCCCGGCGTGCGGGAAAGCTATATCGAGGTGAACAACGACGCCATCGCCTGGTACCGCGCCTATCCCAACCCCGTCCCGGCAGGTGGCATCGCTGAGATTGTCCTGCGTCTCACTCCTGAAAGCCCCGAAGAGCCATGGAATGTCTCGGTGGCCCTGTCCGACGGCTTGACAGTTCAAGCCACGATCCCGGGCAGTGAACCACTCGCCTGGTGGGAGTATGTCGGCATCGGCCCCGACCTTCAAACCCTCCACCTGTATGCCCGGCAAAACGTTTTCTCATCACAGTTCGTAGAAGCGATCAA
This sequence comes from Armatimonadota bacterium, assembly GCA_046483205.1. Lineage (GTDB taxonomy): Bacteria > Armatimonadota > Zipacnadia > Zipacnadales > UBA11051 > JBKHJK01. Next base: position 23,326 of record JAWODS010000025.1, read on the forward strand.
TATTGACGGGAAGCGCGTGGATGCTCATTTCAACAGGCTGCACCACGGCTACAGATATGCAAAGGTGACGCTCGAAGAGCCGTGGCAAAAAGGTTCATTCCACACGGTCTCATTCTTCCACAATGACACGGTGGCGGTGATGGTCCGCGCCCTCCCCACCCCTCCGCCGGTGGCCATCATGGGTAATCTTCACCCCGCCGAAGCGGAACAGTACGCTGGTCATCTCTTCGACGCCCACATCGCCTTCACACCGGGCAAAGCCGCCACCTACGAGCGGCTGGCGGAATACGGCCTTGTGGGAGCCTATATCTACCGGAAGTATCTGAAGCCCGATGCGGAGAAGAAAAAGGAGCCGGTGTACTACGATGACCCTGCCGCCATCGAACACGCCAGGGGCCGGGACTCGCTGTGGGCGTACTTCCTCGAGGACGAGCCGGATGGACGCTATCACCGGACCGATCTCCCCCGCTGGTCGATCAGCAGGGACGTGCAGCGCGCGAACCAGTTTTGCCGAATCTTTGATCCTCAAACACCCACATATCTGCAGATCGACCATGGCGGCTACCCGCGAAATCTGTATATCTACAGCCAGATTCCGGACTATGTGTGCACCCATGCCTATCCACTGGGTGGTGACATCATCGGCCGGACGCTCGATCACTGCCAGCACATGCACGCCGCAGCGCATCCGAAGCCGTTTTTGTATCTGAATCAAGGGTACTGCACACCCCGCGACGGGCAGCGCGAGTTTTCTCCCCTGGAGATGCGACTGGAGGTCTTCACGGCACTGGCCGCCGGTGCCAAGTCACTCCAGTGGTATCCGGCACACGGCTCGCGTGGCCTGCTGAAGCATCCGGTGATGTGGAACGCGGTTGGAGAGACAAACGGCGAGCTGCACCAGCTTCTGCCCCTGCTTTCCATCGGCACACCTATCGGCGAGCCGCTTGTGGACGATGACAACATACTGGCCCGCACGATCCTGTGTGGAGACCGCGCACTGGTCGTGGTTCTCGTCAACGAAAACTTCACATCAACGCCCGAGGATTTCACAATTGAGCCGGTGGATGGTGCCAGCGTGCGTGTGCGGCTTCCGAGGGGCTTCAGAGCTTCGGGTGTCGCACTTCCCGTGTTTCCCGAGAGGCCGCAGGGGATAGACAGTGAGATCAACGCATCTACAGTTTCGTTCGATTTGAGCTTCGCTGCCGCCCAGGCGGCCGTCATCTATTCGGACGCATCCGTGGTAGCCGAAATGCAGCAGATTCATGATCAGTGTATGAGTCGCTACGAGCCCATGCCCGAGGGGTGAGGGTCGTTTTGACAGAAGCGCCAATTGTTAGTAGAATATCACCTGCATGGGCGGATAGCTCAGCTGGGAGAGCGCATCCCTCGCACGGATGAGGTCGTGGGTTCGAATCCCATTCCGTCCACCAGAAATCACAGGGCCGCCTGGTGCAATATTTGCAGGTGGCCCTTTTTGATGTTCTGGCGTCCCGGCAGGGATTGACACGCTATGGCGGCCAGGCAGCAGTCGCTTCCGATTCAGCTCTTCATCGTCGCCGTCGGAATCTCCAGCGGCCTCGTGCAGGTCGTCCTGGTCCGGCAGTTGTTGATCGTGTGTTCAGGAAGCGAGCTTGCCGTTGGAGTGATCCTGGGCATCTGGCTGCTCGGTGGTGCCGCAGGATCCTGGTGGGGCGGCCGGCAGGCGCGAGACGACCCCTCTGTGTCCCCCACCGTGGCGCGCGTCACGTTTCTCGCCGCTGTATGCACCGCAATGGCAGTCGCTGCAATCTGCCTTGTGCGCCTGAGCCCCGACCTTTTCGGCAAATTTCCCGAACCGCTTTTCGTGATGCCCGGTGAGATGTTCGGGCTGCTGCATGTGTGCATTCTTTCCATTTTCACGGTCGCGCCCGTGGCATTTGCAGCCGAGGCGCAGTTTGGCACTGCGGTATCCATCTATGGAAGTCTGCAGGCTGGCTCGGACCCGGTCGCCCGCTCGTACGCGTTGGACGCCATCGGGCATCTCATCGGCGGGGGTGCAGCCGCCTATGTCCTGACATTGTGGCTCGATCCTCTCACCGCCACCTTCCTCGCCGGGGCCATCGCAATCGTCGCAGGCATGTCCGTGGCCGCCGCCCGCTTTGGTGCATCTCACATGAAGCCACAGATCGCCACCATGATCACCGGTATCGCTCTGGGTTTCCCCCTCATGGTGGGACTGCATCACCGCACGTTGCAGATGCGGTGGTCCGGGTATGAGATCGTCGCCAGCATCGACACACTTCAGAGCAATGTCGTGGTGGCTGAACATGGGGAGAAAGGGCGCGTTTTCTTTATCAATGGCCAGCCCTCCGGTTATACGGAGACGATGCCGGACACGCACCTGCTGGTGCACTTTGCAATGCTGCAGCATCCCGATCCGAAAAGCGTACTGCTGGTGGGCGGACGCGGGACCGGGGCCATCGAGGAACTCGCCGCCCATCCTGTCGGCCGGGTTGATTATTTTGAGCTCGATCCGGGGCTCGTTGACATCTACAATCGCTTCCGGAATCCCCTGATAGATGGGGGCGACAGCCGGATAAGGGTGCACCGGCAGGATTTGAGGGCATACCTGCGTTCTGCACCGGAGGCCGAACGCCGCTGGGATGTTGCGATATTTGCACTGCCACCGCCCCTGACGGCCGTTTTAAACAGGCATTACACCCGTGAATGCCTTGAGGATATCGCCGCATCTTCTCCCGATATTGTCCTCGCATTCTGTCTTCCGGGGACGCAGACGTACTACAGCCGCGATCTGCTGAATCTTAACACCTCCATCCTCCATACGGCTGCAGCAGGCAATCGCAGGCTCGTCCTTATGCCCGGATACAGCCTCTTTGCCGCCGTGGGCCCGGACTCCGATTACATGAGCGAGGATCCGGACACAATGCTGAAGCGCCTGCAGCAGCGCGGTGTCTCGGCCTCGTACTGGACATCGGTGATTTTCGACCACCTGGACCCGATGAACGTCGCTTTCGTGCGAGGGGAGCTTGACCGCATAAAGACTCCACCGACAAATACCGACCTGCGGCCAATCGCGTATTTTCTCAACCAGATCTACGCCCTGCGCCAGTTCGACCCACCCGGAGCTCGCGTGCTGGCGGCGTTGCGAGGGATCGCGCTGGCGACGATCATTCGCTGGCTTGTGTTGATCGCACTCGTGGTTCTAGGCCTGGTGGCGTGGCTCCGTAAAGCACACGTGGTGGCAGTCCCGGCTGCTATCGCAGGGACGGGCTTTGTGGCGATGGTTCTGCAGCTTGCGGTGCTGTATGCGTTTCAGATCCAGGTTGGGTATGTGTACAGTCTCATCGGTGTTCTGACCGGTGCATTCATGGTGGGGCTTGCACTTGGCGGGTTGTTTGCCGGGCGGTTATTGAAGGACCCCGAGGGGCGTTTTCAGGCACTGCAGTGGCTCCTTGGTGCCCTGGTGGCGCTCGGCTTTCTTTCGCTGGCTTTGCCGTGGCTGATTACGGAGTTGACAAACGTTTCAGCGCTTCTGCCGACATGGTTTCTGTCTGCAGGGTTTTTCTTTCTCTCATTCCTTCTTGGCTGGATGGTGGGCGTGCAGTTCCCGCTGGCGACAGAAATCCACGCACGCACCGAGCACAGGGGATTTGCCGCAGCGAGCATGTACGCGGCGGACCTGCTGGGCGCCAGTTCCGGCGCCGTCCTCGCCGGAGCCGTGCTGGTTCCCCTCTACGGCATCGGCGGGGCCTCAATTCTGTGTGCAGCGATCGCATTTCTGCTGGTGGCACTGTGTGCGCTGCAGGCCTGTCAGCGTTAGGGGCAGGCGGCTTTCCCAGCGGACTTGCAGGTTTTCTCAGCGAATACAGAGAATAGGTCAGACAGGGATTCACGCTGTCTGTTGAAACACGAGCATTTCGTTGATACAACTCTGTCCTGCGCCAGGGAGGACTCGTCATGAAAGCTACACACCTGTGGGTAGTGATTTGCGTCATTGTCGTGTTCGGCATCACGGCTGCCTTCGCGGCAGAGGATTACACACTCCGGCCAATCAAGGTGACGGCTAATGCCCCCGTTGAAATAACGCTGGGAGCCACCGAAACCGTGCATGCGCCAATTTACAGAACAGCCGAGGGAGAATGGACTGATCTCAGCGTCAGCAAAGACGACAAAGGCGTCTCATTCTCTCTTCCGGATAACGCCGTGGGATCCACCGTCATTCTTCTGGACAAACCGGACTGGCTGACACTGCCTGACAGCGATGCGCCAAGGCTGGATGCTGCAAGCATCGCCGGCGAAGCTGTTGAGGTCGGCGAAACCGTGGAATTGGGCCATCTCAAGGCCGCTCCTGAGGCCATCATGCTCACACTCAGTGACGAAACGAACCCGATTGCTGCGAACCTCGCCCGCGTTTATATCAATGGCAAGTCTCCGGAAAGCTACGGTGGAAGCATCTCTCATTCCGGCAGCGCCGATGGCAAACACGTTGATCTCGTGATTAAGCCGGGCACGCTTCCCGAAGACGATTACGACATCAACCTCAATGTGCCGGATGCCAGTCCGGGGCGGAATACCTTCAGTACGACCATCGCTTTCAGTACCGCTCCAATCCTGCGCAACGGTGGCTTCGAGCAGGTGGACAAAAACGGCAACCCCGAGTTCTGGACAACAGGGGCCTGGAGCACGAAGCCCGAAACTGAATACGAAATCAAGGTCGTAGAAGACGGTTACGCCGGAAAATGCATTATGATCAAGGGGATCCAGGACCCGCTGAACCTGGTGTGCGGGCAGGAGGTCGATCTCCAGATCGGGAAAACGTATGTTCTCACCGGCTACTTCCGGGGTGAAGGAAAAGCCGGTCATGGTTCACTCATAGCCCGCAGCCCCGACGGAAAGGGCCAGTATGACAACTTTGGCGGTCTTAAGGCAAACGGGGAATGGATGCCGTTTGAGTGGGAGCTGACACCAGAGCAGGAAGATGCCACAAATTACACGTTTTACGTGCGGCTCTCCGGCGTTGGTACCGCCTACTTTGATGATCTCAAACTTGAGCCCAAACAATAGTAACAGCACGAACAGCAACAATACTTGGAGGCACGATATGCGAAAGGCATCACAGAAGTTCCTGCAGGACTTGATGGAGGCACCCTCGCCCTCCGGTTTCGAGCAGCCGGTGCAGGCCATTGTCAGAGAGTACTCTGCTGATTTTGCCGATGATGTTCACACCGACGTCCACGGTAATGTCATCGCCGTGAGAAATCCCGATGCAAAGGTGCGGGTGATGCTCGCTGGTCATGCCGATCAGGTGGGCTTCATGATCCAGTACATCGAGGACAGCGGCGTCCTGCGCATTGCGGCCGTCGGGGGCATAGACCCCGCCGTGCTGCCCGGCCATGTCGTCACGGTGCATACGGACAGCGGTCCGATCAACGGCATTATCGGCCGGAAAGCCATCCACCTGATGACCACAGAAGAGCGTAAGAATGGGAAAATCAAGATCGAAGATTTGTGGATAGATATTGGCGCCGACGATAAGGAGGCTGCCGAAGAGCTCGTCTCGGTCGGAGATCCTGTCACCTACCAGCTTCAGTACCTGCCCCTGCAGCAGGATTTCATTGCATCACCGGGGTGTGATGACAAGGTTGGCGTGTTCGTTGTCATGGAGGCTCTGCGGCAGATTCCAGCGGGCAAATTGAATTGCGCCGTGCACGCTGTAGCAACAGTGCCCCGGATCACGGAGTTCTTCTCCCCGTGCCCTTGGGTCTCGGTGGCAGATTTGAGC
>JAWODS010000187.1:0-7128 GCA_046483205.1 Armatimonadota bacterium
TGTTTGACGAAACCAATCGGTGCCCCCTTTACGGGCACCTTCTGCAATATCCAGGAGCTGACACATCAATGACTGACCGTGAGGACAAAGGCATTCGAGTGAATGTCGAAGACAGCAGCGACGACAGCCAGACTTCAGATGCAGCCAAAGAAGAGAATGTCCATAACCCCGCCGACAGCCAGGAAACCGGGGACAACAACCAGGGCGCATCCCTCCAGGCATCTGCCGATGAGGACCGTACCGAACAGGATGCCGCCATCTCTGAAGATGAAGACACCGATGAAGAGGCTGAGACGGGCCAGAGCGACTGGGAGCAAAAGTACGAAGAGGAACACGAAAAACGCCTGCGGGCGGTGGCGGACCTGCAGAACTTCCGGCGGCGGGCTAACGAACGTCGTGCCGAGCAGTTGAAGTTCGCCAACGAAAAACTTCTTACCGATCTTCTCCAGGTGCTCGACAACTTCGACCAGGCTCTCTGCAGCATGGACCAGGAGGAATCCGACGCAGGCACACTCGTGCAGGGCGTGCAGATGATCCACCGGCAGCTGGAGGATCTTCTGGCACGCTACGGCGTGCAGGAGATCGCGGCGGAGGGTGAGACGTTTGATCCGAACTACCACGAAGCCGTCGAGCGTGTGGAGACCGATGAGGCGCCGGAGATGACGATTGTGGATGTCACCAGCCCGGGCTATATGCTGCACGACCGGCTGCTTCGTCCGGCCCGTGTGCGCGTGGCTGTTTCTCCGGAAACAGAAAAAGAGCAGGCAGGAGATTAATACAACAGGCGCGAAATATGCCACAGCCGTAGTGGCGGGGTTGAATCCGCCCCGTTTCATTTGCCCGGACAGCAGTCAGATACTATAATGCCCTTATTGATCGCAAGACGACGTGATGCACCAGGGTGCCAGGGAGGAGCTTTTTGATATGCTGCGGCCAAACGTGGAGGAATACGCCAAGATCCGCGTTGCCGGTGTGGGTGGTGGAGGAACCAATGCGGTCAACCGCATGATTGAGTCTGGACTGATGGGAGTCGAATACCTCGCCATAAACACCGACGCCCAGGTTCTGGACATATCCGCCGCCGACAAGAAACTGCAGATTGGCGAACAATTGACACGCGGGCTTGGGACCGGGGGCGATCCTGAGATCGGGGAGGCCGCCGCCGAGGAGAGCCACCAGGAAATCATGATGGCTCTGGATGGCGCCGATATGATCTTCATCACCGCCGGAATGGGCGGTGGGACGGGTACAGGTGCCAGCCCCGTTATCGCGCAAATCTCCAAAGAAATGGGCGCCCTGACCGTCGCCGTGGTCACACGCCCCTTTGCGGTGGAAGGCAAAAAGCGCGCACAACTGGCCGAAGAGGGCATCAAAAAGCTCAAGCAAAATGTCGATACCCTCATCGTCATTCCCAACGACCATCTTCTCACCCTCGCCGAAAGTGAGCTGTCGCTGCAGGAAGCATTCTCCATCGCCGACACGACGCTGCAGCAGGGCGTGCGCGGGATCAGCGAAGTTATCGTGGTCCCCGGCCTGATCAACCTCGACTTCGCCGATGTCAACACCGTCATGAAGGATGCGGGCACGGCAATGATGGGGATTGGAGAATCGTCCGGTGAGGACCGCGCTACCGATGCGGCCAACGCCGCCATAGCGAGCCCGCTTCTGGAAACCGATATTGAGGGCGCCACCGCAATTCTGCTGAACGTCACAGGCGGGCCCGACCTGTCGCTCTCGCAGGTGCACGAGGTCTCCAACATTATCCAGGAGGCCGCCGGTGGCGAGGGAGAGGCCGACCTGACCCTCGGGGCCGTCATTGATGACCAGATGGAAGACGAAATCCGCGTCACCGTCCTCGCAACCGGCTTTTCACCCGAAGACCGCGAGAGGCGAGCCGCGTCACAGGCCGAGCAGCATGACGACACAGCACCCGATCGAGAGCCCGAGCCAGCCGCTGCATCACAGCCCTCCAGCGAGCGGGAGGCCTTTACAGAAGAAACACCGACTTATGACGAGGACGACCTGGACATTCCGGCCTTCCTGCGCCGCAACGACTGATCAAAAGCCATATTTCGCACCTTCAACCCCGGCACACGCTGCCGGGGTTTTTTCATGGGCCGTGCAAAGGTACGCCGCCCTGAAGAAAAGAATAGCATAGGCACATTGAAAAAGACTGAAGGCCGGTGGTCTGACTGCGATACTTTGTTGGCGTAGATGGCGGCGGGTCCAAATGCGATGCTGTATTGATTGATGAGACCGGGGTCGTGCATGGCTGGGGCCGTGGCGGAGCGACCGCCTATACCGGCCCAGTTGTCACGAAAAGAGCCGCGTGTGAGGCCGTGCAGGGCGCCGTGGGTGACCGCGAGATTGGGGATGTGGTGCTGGCGGCAACGTGGGTCGGTACGGTCGCCGCACGGATCCTTGCGGAGGCCGGAGCACGCATCGAGTATGTCCCGGTCTTGGAATGGGACGCAGCCTTCGCCGCAGCCGGGCGCTCCTGGGGCCTGGCCGTGCACTGCGGCACCGGGTCATGGGCGATGGGCGTCACCCGCGACGGCAGGAAGCTGCGGCGCGGTGGCATGGGACCGTTCGTCGGCGACGAAGGCAGCGGCTGGGATATCGGCATGCGCGGTATCCGTGCCGCCCTGAAATCGTCGTGGGGGCCGGATTACCGGACATCCCTCGCCGAGGCCCTCCCACCCGCCCTGGGCATAGACGATATGATGGAGGTGGTCGGCGCACCAATTGCCTTCGGCGAAATCACCCGCGGACAGATCGCATCTCTCGCTCCTGTCGTTATCGAAGCCGCACAGGACGGGGACCGGATCGCCCGGGAGATACTGCACCACGCCGCGGAGTCGCTGGCCGAGATCGCAGCCCTTGTCAGCAGCGGCCTGGACATCACCGGACAGGGATACCCGCTCATAGGTATCGCCGGAGTGATCCAGGGCTCGCCCGCCTACTGGCGCATTCTCACCGACCATATCCTGGCCCGCGATGCTACGCTGGTTCCCGAGGTCCCGCCGTTTCGCATGGTCGTGGGAGCGGCACTCGAGGCAATGCGTGTGACGGGGCTTGCGACAACCGACGCAATCCGCCAGCGGATACTCCAGACCCAGGCACAGTTCTCCCAATCGTCGGTTGCAACATCTGACAGCCCACAGGAGGGCCTGTAATGCTTCAGCATGAATACCTCGACAGGATACGAAGACTCATTGACGACCTGCAGGAGCGCTCGACAGAAACCGTTGATGAGGCGGCCGAAGCGATCACCGATACGCTGGTCGCGGGGGGAGACTTCTATATCAGCCCCCTCGGTCACGGCAATGAGGGTGATCTGCTCCATCGCGCAGGGGGGATGGTCGCCGCCCAGCGGTTCAGCTTCGACTTCAGCCTCCAAGACCGCATCAGGGGTATTGACCGCCCCCGCCCGCGACAGGAGCCGGTTGATGAAGGGCTGGAAATTGCCCGTGCGGCGGTGAAGGTCAGCCACATGCGGGCGGGAGACTGCATCATCGTCGGCTCGGTTTCAGGCCGCAGTGTCCGCCCGATTTCGCTGGCCATCGCCGCAGGTGAAATCGACGCCACCGTCATAGGCATCACTGCCATGGACTACACGCGCGACATCGAACCGATCCACTCCTCGGGCAAGCTCCTCAAGGACGTCTGCGACATTGTCATTGACAACTGTGTGCCCTTCGGGGACGCTTCACTGCAGGTGGAGGGGATCGAGGAGAATATCATCCCGATTTCCGGTGTTGCCACGACGATGACGTGCTGGATGATCTGCGCGCAGGTGGCCGAGAAGCTGCTTGAGCGCGGCCTGACACCCAGCTTTTACATGAGTGGCAACCGCCCCGACGGCCCGGAACATAACGCCGAACAACAGGAGCAATTCAACCAGCAGGGCTATTGAGAAGAGGTGCCGTGATGTCGGCGGAAAGCTATTTTCAGGCTGCACAGGAGGGCCTGCAGAAGCTGCAGGGCGAGCTGGAAAATATCCACGCGGCCGCAGAGATGTTCACAGCCGCCATCGAGGCCGGCAATACGCTCTTTGCCTTCGGAGCCACCCATTCATTCATCCTGCCGATGGAGATGTGCTATCGAACCGGCGGGCTGATGCTGGTCAACCCGATTTATCCCCACGGCATGGACCTGACGGTGCGCCCGATGTCTTTAACATCGCAGATCGAGCGCGTGACTGGCCTCGGGCGACTGCTCGTCCGCAACAGCCCGGCACAGGAGGGGGATGTGCTGCTCATCGCTTCGACTTCGGGCCGCAATCACGTCGTCGTCGAAATGGCGATGGAGGCGGCAAAGCTGGGTATTCAGACCGTCGGCGTCACCGCCGTGGAATACAGCAGCGCCGTGGATAGCAGACACCCCAGCGGCAAAAAGCTCATGGACCTGTGTGATGTTGTGATCGACAACTGCTCGCCGGAGGGCGATGCGGCGGTCGGTTTTGAGGGCTTTGAGCAAAAGAGCGGACCGCTTTCGACTGTGCTGGGCTGCACGGTGGTCAACGCCATCGTCTGTGAAACCATCCAGATGCTGCTGGACCGCGGGATCACTCCCCCGGTGTATATGAGCGCGAACATGCCCGGTGGAGACAAACACAACGCACAACTTCTGGCCGAAAACGAAGACCGAATCCACTACGACTGAGAGAGATCGATTCATGAATTATCGCCGCTTCAACGCTGAGACCGATGCAGAGGCATGTGCTCGAATCTGGAAGGAGATCGGGTGGATATCCGAAGGTGACGAGGAGGGAGTTCAGCGCTTCTGGTCTGCCGGACGGGCCTACGTCGCCGAACTCGACGGCACGCCCGAATGCATGGTCCACACCGCTCCCGGGACGATGCGCTATATTGACGACGACCTGCGCTTTCACTGCATCTGTGGCGTCACCACCAGCCGCGTTGCCCGCAAGCAGCGGCTGGCGAGCCGGTTGACCGCAAACGCCGTGGCCGAGGGCGCCGCCGATGGAGCGTTTCTGGCCGGGCTGGGGATGTTCGAGCAGGGCTACTACGATCGGTTGGGCTTCGGCAGTGGGCCGTACTCGGTTTGGGTGAAGTTTGACCCGGCGACGTTGCAGATTGATGTCGATCCGAAACCTCCGACGCGGCTGTCTCTGGACGATTACAAGGCCATCCACGCATCCCGTCTCAATCAGCCGCGATCCCACGGATGGGTGGTGCTCGAATCGGCCGAACACACGTGGGGGCGAATGGGCTCCAGCGACAACGCCTTCGGTCTGGGCTATTTTGACGATGACGGCAACCTGACCCACCACATCTGGGTCGAGCCAAAAAGCATCGGCAGCGGGCCGTACCGGATCCGGTGGATGACCTATCAAAGCGGGGAGCAGTTTCTGGAGCTCATGGCACTCATCAACAGCTTCGGCGACCAGGTGCGGCTCGTCGAGATGGCCGAGCCGAGGGATATCCAGATCCAGGATCTCATCCGCCGACCGGTCGCCGAGACGCGCGTCCGCGAGGGCGGGAATCTGGAGATGGGCATCAGGGCCGCCGCATGGTGGCAGATGCGTATCCTCGACCTGCCACAGTGCATGCAGCACACAACACTCAAATGCGGTGTGCCTGTGGAGTTCAACCTCACCCTCACCGATCCCATCGCCGACCATCTCGACGAAGACAGCGTCTGGCAGGGTGCGGCGGGAGATTATGTGGTGAAGATGGGGCCAGACTCCTGGGCGGCGGAGGGATCGGACGATTCGCTGCCACGGATGGAGGCGACCGTGAACGCGTTCACCCGCCTGTGGCTCGGCGTGCGGCCGGCCACCGGTCTTGCGATCACCGATGACATATCCGCACCCCGGGAGCTGCTGGAGGCCCTCGATGCGCTCATTCACGTCCCACCACCACGCGCAAACTGGGATTTCTGAGGCTACTGGGTATGCAACACTGACGCATAACACTTCTGCATGCAAAAACTATTTAATGAGATGCCCGGACTCAGAGCTGTTGCAGGTCTTCTGTAGGGCGCGGACCCGTGCCGCGCCGGTCGTGACTCTTTGTGGCATAGTAATGTCCCCGCTGAACAGACTCGCGGCGGGGCACGGAGACCCCGCCCTACAAAACAACATACGACCACGACAACACCTGGACACCATCCGGAGGACTCTGAGCTACAGGGAAGTGCTTGTTAGTGGTTTACGTTCCCTTGCCCTCTGCATTTTTACGAGGCATTACGACTGGTCCCATATCTTCCAGGAATGCACCATGAGACCCAGCAACTTATGATTGAAACTGCACCCGTGGCTCGGCCTGCGATTTGAGGCGTTAGTCGCTACAAATCGCAGGTGGCGACGCTATTTTTCGCCAGCTTCCAGCCCGAGGTGATCCCCCCGCACGCCGAACCGTTCCTGTCAGTCACGAGGAGATGTCATTCAACAGCGCAGTGGCGTGGTCGCGGATGGTGTCAAATGCCTCCGGGACCAGCTTCGCCCAGTACCTTGTCTTCGCTTCATGCCCGCCGCGCTGCAGGGCATCCGCTTTCGGGATGTAGCCGACATATTCCGAGGTGCAGTGGGCGATGAAGGTGGGATATGCGGGTGAGGCCATCTTGATCGCCAGCCCGAGCTCCGCAAACGGCTCGCCGGGGAGCCCCACGATGGCGGTGTCGCCGATGCGCAGTGCCTGGATTTCGTATTCAAGCTCCGGCGACCGCTGCCGCTGCAGATATACGCTGTAGGTGCTGGCCGCTTCGATCCACTCCCGCTCCACGCCCGGCGGATCATTCTGCATCGATGGTTCCGGATGTCGGTCCAGCATGTCCTCAGCCCACTCCAACTCTTCGTCTGTGACCTCACGGATGGGGATGGGCACCCGCTCCATCCGCCAGTCCAGTGCGGCTTCGCCCGCAAACTCCAGGTGCTGGAAGACGCTGCGGGTGGTCTCCGCCAGCCCGGCGCCCATGGGCCTGTGATCGCTCCGGTCGGCTGGATTGATATTCCCGCACGCGCCGTTCACCACCACCGGCACGCAGCCCTCCCCGACCGTTTTCTGCATCTCAGCGGCCCACGCACCCGGCCAGTCAGCCGAAACCACCGGCTGCGGAAACACGCACACCGGGTGAGAGGTGTGATGGAGGATGAGTGCCGGG
>JAWODS010000294.1:0-7404 GCA_046483205.1 Armatimonadota bacterium
TTTACAGCGACAGGTCCAGCTCCACCCATGCGCCGTCGTTTTCCTTGCTGTCGATGGCGCCGTTGATGAAGGCCACAATCTCCAGGGTGATGGCCGGGTCAATGGGCGGCTCACCGGTCTCGAACATGTCGATGATCGCCTTCAGAAGCTCGCGGTAGATATACTCGGTGGAGATGCCGGAGGTTTTAACGGAGTTTTCGCCCCATGCGACGAAGCCGTAGGAGTGGCTGCCCTCACGGGTGCCGCGCATGGTGCCGAGCCGTCCGTCCTCCCACATCCCGGTGACGACCTCGGCGCCCTCGGTATATGCACAGGACACCTTCTCACAGCCTCCACCCATCAGCGTGTAGAGAATCTCCACGCCGTGGATGCCGTAGTTGAACAGGCCGGGGTTGATGGGATGCTCCGAGGCGGGTGACCAGGCGTCGGCACCGACGATACCGCCGATCTCCTCGTCACTCAGCGCGCCCTGGACCTCCGGGCAAAAGCGCAGCGAGGAGGACGAGAATGTGGGCACATCGTTCTCCTCGGCCAGCCGCATGATCTCCTTGGCGTTTTCCAGGCTGACCTCAAACGGCTTGTCAATATACGTGGGAATGCCGGCCTCGATAAACGGCCTGGCACGCTCCAGGTGCACGGTACCGTCATTGGCCTCCACGCACACCGCGTCGATTTTCGGGATAAGGTCATCGATGTCCTCAACGATCTCGATGCCGTATTCCTCGAGCTGCTCGGTGTATTCCGGCACGCGCTCCGGGGAATGGCGCGATTCCATCGGGCATCCGGCCACGACCTCCGCGCCCTCCACCCACTGATCCTCATCGATGTCGATGTGGTTCATCCGCCTGGTGAACTGCACGACATGCGATGTATCAAAATCGACAAGACCAACTTTTATCATCTGAAATCCTCCTCATGAAATTGTGTCCGGTGTATGTTTCGATACATACGGTTGAATACCTGTTTTCGGCGCAAATTTTTCCTGCTACGCCTGCATGACCTCCGGATTGACAATATAGTCGGTCACGCGGCCTGCGAAGGCGTCGAGGATATTGGTAACCACCTGCTCGTTGACCTGCCGGACGGAGGTGGGGTTATAGAAGGAGTTATGCGGCGTGACGATGCAGTTGGGGGCCTCCAGCAGTGGCTCGTCGTCCGGTGGCGGCTCCTCGGGCAGCACATCCAGCGCAGCCCCGGCGATGGTGCCCTGCTGCAACGCCGCCACCAGCGCCTTACTGTCGATAAGCCCGCCGCGGGCGGTGTTAATCAGGTACGCCGAATCCTTCATCAGCTCCAGCTCGCGGGCCGAGATCATATGTTCGTTCTCGTCGGTCAGGGCGCAGTGGAGGCTGACATAATCGGATTCGGCCAGAAGCTCGTCAGGCTCCGCCCACTCCACTCCGAGAGCCTTTGCACTGACTTCATCCGGGAAGGGGTCGTACGCCAGCACCCGCATGTCGAAGCCCCGGGCCCGATATGCCACGGCCTGGCCGATGCTGCCGAAGCCGATGATGCCGAGGGTGGTGCCGAAGATGTCCTCCGCCTGCTTTTGGACCCATTCGCCTCTGCCACCCCGCTCGGCGGCATTGATCAGGTCGCGGCCCAGCGCCAGTATCAGAGCAAAGGTCATATCCGCCACCGAGCTGCTCACCATGCCGGGCGTATAGGTGACGATGATGTCATTTTCGGTCGCCGCCTGCACATCCACGCTGTCGAGGCCCACCCCCCACCGTGAGATCACCCGCAGGTCATCGGCGGCGCTCAAAACCTCCGCATTGTAGTCATCAACCGCCGCGATGGTCGCGACATGCCCCGGCAGGACCTCCAGCAGCCGTTCAGACGACAGCGGGCCCTCCTCGGTGTGGCCGATTTCAAAGCCGGCCTCCGCGAGGGGCTCGAAATACTCGGTGTGCTCGATAAATGCGTTGGACGTGATCAAAACTCGCTTCTGTTCCTGCGCCGTCATGTATGTTCCCCTTTACATCCTGTCGCGGATTTCCTGCAGACCGCCGGTCGCCGCATCACGCAGGAGACCGATGTCTGATGAATACGCCATAAACAGCGCGCCCCGGGAGAGCCACTGCAGCGTGCTCTGCACATCAAAGCAGTGCATCCCCGGCGCGACTCCGTGGGCGGCGGCGCTTTCGAAGATATCGTCCATCGCCCCGGTGACCTCCGGGTGCTCGAAGTCCCTCGGATGGCCGAGTGACAGTGACAGGTCGTTGGGGCCGATGAAGGTGGCGTCAATTCC
This sequence comes from Armatimonadota bacterium, assembly GCA_046483205.1. Taxonomy (GTDB): domain Bacteria; phylum Armatimonadota; class Zipacnadia; order Zipacnadales; family UBA11051; genus JBKHJK01. The sequence goes on from JAWODS010000294.1 coordinate 2,252, forward strand.
GGGGACGCTGAAGATTTCGTCACGCGCCTCCCAGCCCCGCTTTGTCTCGATCTGGCAGATGACGATATTGGCTTCATTGGCCTGCTGCGGATACTCCGGTGAAACCTGCTCGCCGTAATCGTCATGCGCCCCGCCGGTGCCCCAGCCGCGCTCGCCCTCTGGCGGATATTTCACCATGCGGATCAGGTCCTCGGCCTCCTCCGGCGTCTCCACCCTCGGGAAGAGGTTGCCCGACGCCCCGAGGTCCAGGTACCTCGTCGGCCACTGTCCCTCAAAGCCGGGATCGCGGACGATGGCCGTGTAGTCAATATCGCGGGCGGTCTGGAATATCCACGAGAGCGTCTCCACGCCCGGCCGCGAATGTTCGGTGTCGAAGATGAGGAAATCGAATCCGCACTGCTGCGCCACCCTGCAGGCGGCCGGTGAATGCAGGTGCGTAAACATCGTCCCGATGACCGGTTTGCCCTCGCGCAGCGTCCCTTTTATCTGCATGCTGTTCATGATATCGTCCTCGACGCGCAGGATCGTACCGACGCTCATTATAGGTGTTCACCCGCCCGCCTGTGAAGACCTCCGGGGAGGAGATAAGCTCGATGCCGGGAATTGTCTGCTGACACACCGTCTCGCAATATCATGGCCGTGGAGGATACCGATGATCCTCATTGTCTCTATGGCGAAACCCGACGATTACGACGAAAAGGCCGCACACACCGATGTGAAGCGGAAATTCGAAAAGCTCACCGACACCCCGGCGCTGGTGCAGCACTATTCGGAAATTACCCCGCAGCGGGTCGCTCACCTGCCGGTGCAGGCGATCTTCATCTCCGGATCAGGCTGCCCATGGCCGGATGTTGATCCCCGGAAGCTGGACGGGCTGTATGAGCTGGTCATGAGCACCGATATCCCCATCCACGGCGCATGCGCGGGCCACCAGCTCCTGGGCTTCTTTTTCAACCTCGACTTCCCCAATGTCGAATCGCTGGAAGACGAGTTTGTACGAAAGCTCGAGCCGGGCGAGCCAGTGAGCGTCTCGGACAGATATCCGGGATACTTCAAAGAAGACGGCATGTACGAAATAGAAATCCTGCAGGATGACTCCGTCTTCGACGGGTTTGATGACAGCCTGGTGGTCAAAGAATCCCACTTCTGCGAGGTGAAGACGCTGCCCGATGGCTTCATCCACCTCGCCCGTAGCGAAAACACCGAAATCCAGGCGATGCGGCACACAGACCGCGTCATCTACGGCACGCAGTTTCACCCCGAGGCGTGGACCGAAGAGTTTGATGACGGCAGGCGCTTCATGCAAAACTTCTTCCGCATCGCCGGTATCATTGACTGAAACACATACGGAGGACGGCAATGGCCTTTCCGATGACGACGATTGAGGATCTGGAAATATCCCGGCTGCTGTGTGGCACCAACAGCTTTTTCGGCCATTCGCATATCTCCGAGGCGAGAAACATCTTTCTGCGCCGCCACTTCACCGTCGAGCGCATCGTCGAGGTCATGGCGGCTATGGCCGAAGAAAACATCAACGGCACCGTCTCCATGCAGAGCCAGAAGATGCGTGACGCCCTCGACATGCTCGAGGATGAAACCGGACACAACATGCACTGGATCGCCACACCGGGCGGCAAAGACCTCGCGGAGCTCAAAGAGGGTATCCGCCAATGTGCGGACCTCGGAGCCGCCGTGTGCATGCCCCACACCTCCTACACCGACAGCCACCTGCACATCTCCGAGGATCGCATTGACGGAGCCGGGGAAATTTGCGAGCTGATCCGCGATCTGGGGATGATCCCGGGCTGGTCCACCCACCGGCCGGAGGTCATCGGCGTCACCATGCGTGCGGGGTATGACATCGCCACCATCATCCAGCCCTTCAATCCCATCGGCTTTCTGTGCGCGGTGGAGACCGACTGGATGGCCCGGACCATCAACAGCTTCCCCGGCACTATTATCTCCATCAAGCCGCTGGCCGCCGGGCGAATCCTGCCACCCACGGGTATCTCCTTCTCGTATTCCCACCTCGACGACCGCCACACGGTCTGCATCGGCTGCATGAGCCCCGAGGAGGCGAAGGAGGACATCGCCCTCGCCCGCGCCTGCATCGAGGGCACCGACCCGCAGGTGGAGCTGCAAAAAACCCGCTCAAAGGAGACGCTGGGGTAGGCGGCCCTGCGTTAGTATCCCGCGCCCCAGATGCGCCCGTGGATCTCTGAATCTGTCCACGAAGCCGCACCGCATACCCCGGGATGGTCTATCGAGTTCCCACATCTCGCACGGAACGATCGCTCAATTCTCAGACCTCTCCGTCTCGTCCTCCGGCCAGGGAATCACCCATCGCTGCTTATGTTCTTCCCACCATTCCACAACCTGGCGCGGAGATGCCTCAGCCTTCAGGGCGGGCTTCGGACGATACTTGCCCTTCGTGATTTGGGCCGCAATCGGAATTAACTCGGTGTTCCCATCACCGATTCGTTGAACCAACCATGGGAGCGCTGCAATGCCGAGTTCCGTGATTTTTCGCAGTGCCTGCCCGGCCTGTTCCTGCTCGCCATTGGCTTTCAGCTTATTATACTGATGAAAGTACTCGGCACACTTTTTGGGGGTCCAGGTTTCACCGGTGGCATACCATCGCTCCAGTACCTTTTTGGGTTGCCCAGTGTCGCTGCGCATATCCGGAAACTTGTCAACATACCAGATGCGGTCTCCCGGCCTGTCGCCGACACGGATGTAATCAAATGTGAAACCTGTGATCTGCTTGACGGCATGACCGAGGTGCGCCTCCATGAAAAGAGGTAGTGCTGGCAAGCCTAATCGAAGCAATTGCTCGTATTCCAGGAGGTGATAGGTCGCTGAGGGCCCCACTCTTGATGACAGCCTAGAAGAAGTCGGCAATGCCACGACTGCTTTTTCCCGGTAAGCCCTATATCTTCGGTCGAATTCCTCTCGAAGCTCATCGTCCACGTCTACTGGCGACCCATTCATTGGATATGCCGTTCCAATCTGAAGGAGGGCAAACAACACTAGTATGAGAAGGAACCATCTCATCTTTCATCTCAGCTCCTATTTATAGTAACGAACTCGATCACCGTATCCGCTGTTGTCCAGTTGGTCGTAGCGATGCTCAATGCGGTCCAACTCGCCGCACTTGCTTTCGAACATCAGCCACTGACCATCCCCGCACTGACAGTTCTTTCTGCGGGCAGCATGGTACTCATCGTAATAGATGATTACTGCATCAGACGGACCACTCGCAGCCTGATATCCTTTGTCGGAGTAAAAAGCGTCCATTTCCCAAAGGTCGATCTCGCCGTTGCCATCACCGTATACGACGTCTATGGATATCTCGTACGGAGGGTTGTGCACAGAGCCATACCACACACCAGTTTCCTGAACTGACCACGCAATACAATTATAGACAGGTGAGGGTCCTGCTGTCGAACTCCACTCACATCGCCGCAACTCAGGGAATGCACCCTCTATCGCGGCGGCTCGAGTACGGCTCCCGACATCGCATCCACTGCCACGGACTGTCTGTCAATGATTCTGTCGCGCCCCCGGAACTTGACTTTCCCACGAATATGCCAGACAGGACCATAGCGCGGCGATCTCAGTGAACTCAAAACCAGGCGTGCATCGACCACCTCGAATTGCACTGGTTCGTCGTAACGGGCCCCAATGTGCCTGGTGGATATGCGAAGTGCTTCTGTCACATCGATGTCGATTTCCTCGAGCCCGGGTCGTTTTCGAGCAATGGTCTGCATGTAGGTCATCGGCTTGCCTGACTTGCTGTTTATGCGGACGACAGCCATATCCCCGGTGAACACATTCGCACGCACGGGTGCCTGATACGTGAACATGTAGGCGGGTGCGAGCCCGGTACGCTCATACGTTTCCACAAGCTCGAGTTCGGCAGGGATGGGAGGGAAGAACCGGTCAACAAGCTGCTTCGCTCGCTTCACGGCTTGGGCCTTGCTAACGTGGCCGCTCACACTCTGCTCCCCATACTGGTCCGGCCAGCGAATACGATGGAGCTTTTCAGACGTTCGGGTGAATGTGAGTACGACTCGCACCGGGTTTTCCTGACCGACACGCGCCCTGATATGGATATACTCCCCTCTGCGCCCCTGAGCTGTCTGCTGGATCGTCACATCCTCCCTCTTGACGCGCAAAGTGTTGGCCACCAGGTCTTCCGGCGGGGTCGCCGCCCACGTGGCGATCGTGGTCAGAACGAGGGCGGCGATTGTGATCCTGGCCATTCGGACGAATCCGCCACAATGTGACCACTGGTGTCTCATGAATATCATTCCTGGGACCGCTCCCTTCCTGCGTGTCTTCTAATCGAATGACTAGTTTGCGAAACGTGCGGGTTTCAGATATACGTCGGGGGCCCCAACCGTCGTGGTGATCCAGCCACCGACGGGCATCTCCTTCTCGTATAGCCATCTCGAGAACCGCCACACGGTCTGGATTGGCTGCATGAGCCCTGAGGAGGCCAAAGAAGACATCGCCCTCGCCCGCGCCTCCATCGAGGGCACCGACCCCGAAGGTGGAGCTGCAGAGAACCCGCTCCAAGCAGACGTTGGGATGAGCCCCTGCGTTAGTATTCCGCGCTGCGGATGAGCTGGCCGGTTCGACCATCAATCAGGATTTGTCGGCGGATATCCTCATCGCTCTTCGTCACTACGGCCCAGACCGGCCCCCCATCAGCCAGAGGACTCGACAGGTGCAATACTGTTTCAACGATACTTACGGTCTGCCCTCGGTCGAGGGCGAGCTTCTGAGCCCGGCGCTTTGCCTCGTTTCGGGTGATCTCGACTTTCTCCAGTGTGGCCCAGGGCCTGGCTACATAGGTGTGGTACGAAACCAGTTTTCTGGTCTTGATTGAATATCCAAGCCCCACACGTCCCCCTGTGAGCACGCCGCCCCTCGGGTGCTGCTCTTCCCACGTCAGAGCCCAGATCCGTTGGCCCACAACCCGTACATCATTCATCTCCAGGCGATCCCAATCGAATGATTCGCGGCCTCTGATCAGTGACGTGGCCTCACGCAACACCTTCTCGGGGATGGGCGGCGGATTGTCCACACGCTCTGCCTCCCGAAGCCGCGTCGAGACAAGCAGCGAGCTGATGTATTCCACCTCTGTG
>JAWODS010000466.1:0-3881 GCA_046483205.1 Armatimonadota bacterium
CCTCTGTCCAGCAGATCCTTCATCATCAGCCGCTCGGGCATGAAGCGCAGGGTGTATCCGACCATCAGCTTCACTCCGGCGGCCTCGGCGGCGTCCACCAGCGCCTGCCCGTCCGCGGCATTCAACGCCATCGGCTTCTCCACAAAGACATGGACACCGGCATCCACCGCCTCCCTCGCCATCGGCTGGAGCTGGTCGTGAATGGTGGCGATGATGACGGCGTCAAGCTCAACCGCCTGCAACATTGCCTGCGCGCTGTCGAATGTCTCCCGGTAGCCGCACTGCTGTACCGCCGTGCGGGCGGCCTCTTCGTTGGGATCCGCACATGCAACGAGGTCTGCACGCCCGGTACTGCGAAGTGCTTCTGACAGGTATCGTCCTTGAGAGCCGCATCCAATAAGTCCAAACTGGTATGTATCTGCCACGCTGTTCAACCCCTGATTTGCAGTGTGCATCATCCTGTTCGCCCTTTTCGCGTTTCCGGGCATGTGAACCTTCTGCAGGCTGCACGAACCATCCCGGGCGCGGATACGTCCGATACGTGTGGCGCGAAAGATGGAATACAGGCACGGTAGCTGCGTCTTAATTACTGAAGGCAGAAACAACGATTACTGGACGGATGGGGGAGCGAATGATGAATACACGACAAAAGACATTGCTGATAGGCATCGGAGCAATTCTGCTCGTAGCGGTCGCACTGGCGGGGCTGCGAGTTGACGGGATAGTCGCGGCAAGCGACAGCGTTGGACATCCGTCGGAGACAATCAGTGAATGTGGTGGCTGCCCGCTGATGCCACCGGATGTTCAGGCAGATGCCGCCACCGACACGTGTGACGGATGCGCGCAGACCGGGGAATGCACCGGCGACTGTGCAAACTGCCCCAACGCTGCAGCGGACGGAACCCAGGCCACCGAGGCGCCGTACGTGGACGCCGATAAGTGCATTGGATGTGGACGTTGCGTGCGCGTGGCCCCGGAGGCCTTTGAAATAAACAGCGACACAGGAAAAGCTGAAGTGAAAGACGGGGCGCCGGCCGACATGGTCGAAAAGGGCGCCAGGGCCTGCCCCGTGGACGCAGTCGTGAACTAACAGACGCCAGCACCTGACGAAGCAGTCGAAAAAGCCCGGCGGGATCTCTCTCCCGCCGGGTGTGTTTTTTACCGAAACATATCGCGAGACACGTCGCTCCCGCGCTGGTTTGCCAGGGCCGCAGACGCAGCCTCAGATACGCACCGGCTCGATGCCCAGGTATTCGCAGATGTCCTTGAGGCTTTCGGTTACATCGCCCCAGCAGATGGCGAAATGCTGGGAGGCCATCGTCTCAATGAGCTTCTCCGGCGAGCCGTCCAGCTTCACCTCAATGCCGGGGAAGCGCCCCTGCCGCAGCTCCGTCTCCACAGCGCGTCCCGTGCCATAATTCAGGCGATAATCGCCGTGGCTGCCCTCCACCAGCCGTGCGAAGGTCACCGGGCCGCGGCGCAGCGTGAACGAGCAGATGATGCCGTCAAAGCCGGGATGGTCGAACTCCTGGATGAGTATCGTGTCGTCCTCGTGGGCGCAGGAAAACGGCGCAAAGCCACACGACGAAAGCAGCATCTGGTCGCCCTGCAGGTCGAGGATGTCGCCGTAGAAAATGACCTGGTCGGTCAGATAATGCAGCATCGTCATGGTGGTGGTAATGATGACATCACCCTCACACGCCGAAACCACCCCGCTGTCGGCCAGCATGGAAATCGGCACACACGCAGTCATGCCGTACTCCTGTGACAGCTCGTACTGGCACTTCACGTTCATGGCGTCGAGGCTGTGTTCTTCGGCCATCTCCTGCAGCGCCAGGCCGAGGCTCACGGCGGTGTTGAGGCGCTCATCGCTCACATTAATTTCCGCCTGCCGCGCAATGTCAGAAGCGGCATCGTGGATTTCGTCCTGCGGAATCTGCTCCGCGCGCTGAATGAGGGAGTAGCTGTCGAAATGAACGACCTCCGGGCCGATATGCCGCCGCAGAAGCACGTGATCGAAGGTGCCGGGATACATGGCCATGGCCGCATAGCCCACCAGGCCCAGGCGCGTGCGTTTCAGCCGGCCCAGTGTGTGCGCCGCATGGCTGAAGGCGGTCGCCTGGTCGATGATTTTCTCATCTTCCGGCAGCCCGAGAATGAACCGGTAGGCATACTCCATCCGGTCCAGCGCGCCCTTGAGCACACATGCGGCCACGAAGGAGCCCGTGGATTCCCGCCGCCCCTCCCATTGAAACATGTTGAAGCCCCACATCGCGAAGGGCAGATGCTCGAACTCCCGTATCGCCGCCGTGGCCGTGGAGCATTCGATCCATGTGCCCAGAAATACGATGACCCCGTCGAGGTCCTGCTTGAGCAGATCCCGTGCAGCCTGTCCGGCCTCCACCGCACCGGTGTGGGCCTCACCGTCACAAATGATTTCGATGTCCCTCTCCTCAAGTGCGGATATTGCCTGGTCTGCGAAGTGTTTTCCGATGTCGTTCTGGTAATCCGGATGGCCGATGATGATGAATCCGATGCGTGGCTCCATGTCTATCCCTCCGACACTGTGGGCTTGTTGTGAAGGTGATATTCGTCACAGGCAGGCCCGGCTCCTCCGGAATCAGAACACAAAAGCTGTAGGGAGTGTCTAAGTAAATGAGTATCCATTTGCCTGCGGGCACTTGCGGGGGCGGTCATTGCACACTCATTTCAAATATCTATCATTCTGTTTGATGACGTGCGAGGGTGATCAGCATGAAGCGCCACATCGCGGGCATTGTCGCAGTCATTATGCTGCTGTTTATGGTCGCAGGTTCGGCCACGGCGGTCATTGAGCGCATTGAGCCGATGTACGTGGACGCTCAGTGGCTTGTGGATTCACTGTGGGGGCCAGAAGATGCCACACAGCAGCCACAGGATTACATGGCTTCCTTTGCAACTGACCTCGTCGCCGACGCCGTGGCGCAGATGCCGCAGACAAACGGGCGGTGGATACAGGGCACGCGAACCCGCCAGGTTGCAGGCGGTTCCGGCAGTTCATCGTCCACCCTCGGTTCCATGCTTCCTGACGGCATCGAAGGCCGCCCGCTGGTCGTGCCGACGCAGAACGCGTTCCTGGTGCAGGGAACGCAGATCGCCATTGACCGCCTGAGAGAACTCATCCGAATGCTGGACCGGCCCTCTGATATGGTGAATATTGATGTCCGCTCGGTGGACGCTCCCGAGGAGGAGGTCTCCGGGTGGGGTGTTGACTGGGGTTACGAGCGGGGTGATACCTCGGCCGGGAGCGTTGGGAACCGTCCTGGTGGCGGCCTGCAGCTTCGATACGGACGCGCGAACTTCCGCAGCGGGCTGAATATCGTCAGCCGCTCATCGCGTGGCGAGCATGTCATGGGCGCCAATGTCCTCACCCACAACAACACCGCCGCCACGGTGGCCTTCGGTGAGGTCATGCCCTTCATCACCACCGAGGCCGACTACGACCAGTTCGGCTACCGCAGAGCAACCGCACAGGTCGTCAACACGGTTTTTCTGGGGATCGATTTGTGGGTGCTGCCGCGGATCAATCGCGACGATACGGTAACAGTCCGAGTTCGCCCGAGCATATCCGAGTGGGCGGGAGAGGTGTCTGCGCCCGGGCCGGGTAGTCCCGTGCCGATTGTGCGCTCGCAGCTTGCAGAGACCTCTGTCACCGTCGCCGACGGGCAGAGCATCGTGATCGGTGGCATGGACCGGAGTGTGGATACCATCAACGAGGAGTTCCGGGGGCTTTTCGGCCAGATTCGCCGGCGGATGGCCTCACACCCGACACTGATTCTCACTCCCACCATCGTCCGCCATCGGCAGCTTCAGGACGGTGTGACCTTCCCGTGAGGCAAGCC
>JAWODS010000210.1:0-6351 GCA_046483205.1 Armatimonadota bacterium
CCTGGCCGCCGTGCTGGGAGGCGGTGGAGGTGAACACACTGCCGACCTTGCCGATGAGGGCGCCCTCCATCCACAGCGGCCCCGTCGAGTCGAAAAACGCCCGCATCTGCCCGCACATGTTTCCAAACCGCGTCGGAGTGCCAAAGATGAGACCGTCTGCCTCCCTCAGCGCGTCGTGGTCGGCTTCGGGGAGGTCACCCCATTGCTGCTGGGCCTCGATCCCGGGGATATTCTTCAGGATCTCCTCGGGAAGCGTCTCCGGGATGCGGTAAAGCCCGACATCGGCGCCGGCCTCTTCGGCTCCCTCCGCTTCAGCTTTCGCCATTTGGTGGGTGTGTCCCATCACGCTGTAGAACAGAACGTTGATCTTCATGGCGTCTCCGTCAGTCGTCCCTTTCCACCATCGGGCACTGCGTGGCGTAACATGCCGCCATGGAGCCCAGGCAGTTTTCTACCTGCTCAAAGCCCTCGCGCTGCAGGATCGAGGCAGCGATGATGGCGCGGTGACCGCTGCCACAGAAGGTCGTTATGGGACGCGAGTCAGGGATCTCGTCGAGCCTCTCCGGCAACTCGCCGACGTAGATGTTTATGGCGCCCATCAGATGCGCGGAGCGGTATTCGCGCTTCGATCGGACGTCAATGAGGGTAAAGTCTTCGCCGTCCACCAGGCGCTCGTTAATGGTCCCGATGTACACCTGCGGGATGCCTTCGAAATGCCGGCCTGCGATTTCCCACCGCTGCATGCCCTTCTGCAGATACCCCACCACGTCATCGTAGCCGATGCGGCGCAGGTATGTGAGGGCCTTGCGAGCCTGTTCGCAGCTTTCGACCACCAGCCCGATAGGCGTGTCATAGGGCACCAGATATCCTGTGAAAACAGGGATGAACTCCAACGGGATGCTGAGACTTCCGGGGACGTGCGCGCCACCGTAGGCCTCCGGGCCGCGGACGTCCAGGACGTACATTCCGTCATCCTGCGCATCACCGAACTCGTTGGCGCTCATCGGCCCGGGCGCCCGCAGGCCGTTCATCGGCGGCGAGCCCTTCAGGTTGTATTCTTCCATCCTGCTGAAATAGGGCGGCAGGTAGTGGTGCTCGTTGACCTTATAATCAATGAACTCATCGCGGTCGGTGAACTGCAGGATTTTGTTGTGTTCGCGTTCATAGCCGAGGGTCGATTCCTCGCGCTCGGCCATATTCGCGCCGCAGACCGATCCAGCTCCGTGAGCGGGCCAGAGCAGAACGTGATCGCCCAGTGGCAGGAGCTTGTCGAAAATGCTGTCATAAAGAAGACCTGCGACCTCTTCAGCCGCGTCAGGGAAAAAGTCCGTACGCCCAACATCGCCCACAAACAGGACATCACCTGTGAAAACACCGACAGGATCATCACTGAAGCTGGTGTCGGCGACGGCGATGGAAATGCTCTCGTAGGTATGCCCGGGGGTGTGCAGAATCGAGAGCTTGACGTGGCCGAGTTTGAACTCGTCGCCCTCCTGGACGGTACTGCCGTACTCAAAGGGCAACTCGGAGCCGTGATAGATATCTGCACCGGTCATCCCGGCGAGCTCTTCCGAACCGATGACATAGTCCTCGTTGCGGTGCGTTTCAAAAATGTGGGTGATTTTGAGGCCCTCGTTGTGCGCGACCTCAATGTATTCGTCAACATCACGTCGGGGATCAATCACGGCGGCGTGACCGCCGCTTCCGATCATGTAGGAGATATGTGCAACACCGGGTGAGTGAAATTTGCGGAAGAACATCACAGGCCCTCCTTGTTGGGTTCGCGTCCAGTTCAAACCACAGCATTCAGACGCCCGCGCAGACCCTGCGTTCATTTATCACCGTCTCTGTCAATTTACAGGTCCGCTCGCTCGGCGAAGGCGAAGTTGGTCACATGCACCGTGTCGCTGCCCTTTTCCAGTCGCGAGATGCCGATTTCGCTGCCCGGGGTAACGCCGGTGTAATCGTCCGTCTGCACGGTGCGGAAGCTGTGCATCTGCTGGCCCTGTTCGTTGACAATCCCCCTGCTGCCAAAGCCGTGCAGGGGCCCCAGCATCCGTAGCGGATTGCCGCCATAGACCCGGTAGGTGCGCTTCTTGAAATCGAGCACAGGTGGCGGCTCGACCGTGATGCCGCTGCCATCCACCGAGCGTACCAGCAGCCAGTTGTTCATCAGGTGCGGGTGGCCGTCGAGGTGTACCTGGTACTGGTCGTCTTCCAGCTGTTCGATCGAGCGGATTGTGTACGTCGAGCGGTCTTCGGTGTGATCGACGATGATCGGCTGGCCCTGCAGGATGTCTCCGACAGGCCACCGCATAGCACTTTGCACCGTCAGCGTATCGTCGGCGTCGTCGAAATCCATCAGGCGCCCTTCAAGCTCTGGCGGCCCGTCCATCTGCAGCCGCATATCGCCGATCTCAAGCGAATGCCCTCCGGCAAGCAACGCGCGAACGGGCATGTCGGAGACACTGCAAATCGCCAGGTCCGCATCGGTGTGTATCTCCATCTCGCCGTCGCGGACGGTCACCTCCGGCGGCTGACCTTCGCCACCGTATGAGAGGACATAATCGGTGCCACCGTATCTCTCAACTGCCAGTGCGACACTCTCGTCCGTACCGCCGTCAACCTCCAGGCGGCGAACGTCGCTGATGAAGCTGTTATCCCGGTACGGCTCGATGACGCCGACGAAGATATCCACTGTCTCCCGGTCCGGCCTGCGGACACACAGCACCGGCATGGTGCGGCCGTAATCGTTATTGCGCAGGTACCGCTGGGCGGGAGCGGTCCCGACGATAACCTCACTGCCCGGCTCATCGAGCATCCACAGCTTCATGAACACATCCTCGTGAATGATCGGCTCACCCTTCGGCTGCCCGCGGTAGTCGTCAATGTCGGACCATGTCGCCGTCCAGGGGCCGGAGGATTCGCCGGTTTTCAACTCTGTGACGTTCTGGCTGCCGAATCCCGTCCGCTCACCCAGAAAGCTCCAGCCGCTGTGGTCGTAGAGGCTCGTATCCGCGTCGGCCAGAGACTGCAGTGATATGCCCTCCTCCCGGAACGTCAGGCCGTGACAGTGCAGGTAATAATCGTGGGTATGTCCGCCTTTCACCCGGGCGATATCTATCACATACTGATGTTCCTCTGACGGTGTGACGAGTATCACCTGGCGGCTGAAGGTTCCCTGCTCGCCGAAACCCGCGTCATTCCAGTCATTTTCATCATACTCCGCCACATCAATAACCTGGTACGGAGCTGTAGTGATGAAATGCTTCCGCAGATCGCCACGGATTCTCTCGGTGCCCATGGGATCGCCGTTTTCCCGCCGGATGGCCACCGAATTATGGGCGGGGAAGGTTCGAATCCACTGGCGGGTGAGGAAATGCGAGGAGCCCATATACCCAAGGTCTGAGGCCAGCTCCTGCCCGCACGCATGCACCACCAGTGTCTGCGGGGGAGCGTGATAATGGCCGCACCGCCTGGTCCAGTCCAGCGCAGCAACCGTCTCCTGCCCTGGCTGCCCACCCCGGAGGATGGCCTTGCGGCGGTCATGCAGCAAAACCGGTGGCAGGGGCACTGATTCATCGAAGCTGACCGAGACGTCGCCGTTATCCCGCTGGATATTCAGATACTTCCGGTGCTTTTCCCATACTCCGCCGCCGTACTTTTCTATATTTTCAAACTGGCCCGTGCTGCGGCTGGCGGGATAGCAGGAGTCCTCCCACGAGATATACCGGCCGGTGCTGTCAACGTAATACATCATCTTCTGCGCGCAGGCCTGATAGACCGGCATCTGCCACAGGTTCAGGGCCTCCATGTCCCTGTCGTAATACGGCGCGTTTTCATCGAAATCGCCCTTCAGGCCGTACAGCCGGTCCATGATGCGGGTGATGGAATAGGAGGCGTACGTCGGGCTGCCCTCCTTGCCCAGGCCGTCCTCTGAAAAGTAGTTGCGCCAGAAATAGGTGATGTCTTTCGCCACGTTTTCGATTATCTCGTCATCGCGCAAAAACTGTCCGGCCCGCAGCCGGGGGAGCTGGGTAGCGTAAGAGAGGTTGTCGCCGCCGGTTTCGAGATTGTAGGGGTGAATCTCCATCTCGAAGGCGCCGCGCTTGAGGTACTGGTCGGTGCCGGATTCCGCGAGGGCCTCCCGGTCCGTCGGCAACGAGACCACCGCGCGCTGGCACATCCGCCGGATGTCGTCATCATCCGCGGTGAATGAGGCGCGGGTGCGGCAGAAGGCCTCCAGCAGCGCGCTGGCCGTGTTCGCCTTCCAGTTCCATGAGCCGGGGAAATAGCTGTACCGTGTGGTCTGGTGGCCGCCGTCGCCCCACACGGGATCATCCACTGTCCTGTCGTCGTGGTAAAAAAGACGGAAGCCCGGAAGCTTCTCGTACTGCCACTGATCCGTTTCCGTCGGAATGAAGAATGCCTCCATCCGGGCGCGGAACTGCTCCGGCGTTATCCCCTCGGCGGCCGCCAGATAGTCATCGCCGAAATACGCCCGGGCGCTGCACAGCAGGATGAGCTGGGCCGTGTGGGCGTACTGCTCGGCCTTTTGATACTCCTCACTGTCGGGCGGATAAAGCTCGGTGGCATAGTGGTATGCAAGAGCGAGGGTCGGCGCAATACCTGACTGAAGGCTGTTCAAAGCGTTGGCGTAGTATTTCCCGCGGAAGTAATAACGCTTGCTTTCACTGTAGCCGTGCGAGGAGCCGTCCCAGTGGTCGTGGGGGATGCCCCGGTGCTCTTTTGACCACTCCGCATCGTGGTCTTTCGCCCACACCTCGTCACTGGGCGCGCAGCCGCTGCCGTCATCGGGATAGTCCGGATTGGGATACGTGTAATATTTCCGCCCCTCGGCTTTGCAGTGCGGGCACACCAGCTTCCACGGTTCCTCAAGGCTCCATTCGAAATCATTGTAATAGCGCGTCTTGAAGGGATGGATGGGACAGGCGACGGTGTAGATACCGCGTGGCTCGAAGCCCGCGAAAAACTGCCGGTACCATTCGTCGGATTTGGCGGCCAGGTCGTCGGCCCGGTTGAGGACCGAGGCGACCTCCCTTTTGGCGTCTTCGTCCCCCGCGCGGTAGCGCTTCAGGATGTCCTCCAGCGGCTGCTCTCCCACGTAGACCGCCGGATTTTCTGGTATCTCGATCCGCTTCAGCGATTCCGGCCCCATAAACGGCACCCTTTCGATGGTCAGGTCGTCAATGCAAATTTCGCCCAGCTGCAGGCCGTCGTTTTTATATCCCCACACCTGGAACCGCACGGAGAACTTCTTCACTCCGGGGCTCAGTGGCGCGGTGGCCTCATAATAGGTCCACTCGGGGGTGATGCCGATGCGGGGCATGAGGCTGGAGAAGGTCCGGTCCGCGGAGGTGGCCTCATCGGTGGTCCAGCCCATGAGGCCCACGTTGATCTTGGAGGTCTGACTTTTGATCCAGAAGCTGACCCGGTAGGCGCCCCCGGGCGGCTTTTTGAAATACCTCGCCTCTTTTGGGGGCTCGTTGATATATCCATCCGGCCCGGTGTAGCCTCCGGAGGTGCCGTGCACCATCCCGGTGTTCACATACGGCTCGCCCTCGCGGTCGCCGTCGGTACGCGGGGAGAAATCGCGGGGGATAAAGCGTATGGCCTTCCCTGAATGGCCGTCCTCCGTCACGCCCCATTCCTTCACCGATGAATACGGTCCCCAGTTGACGGGCCTGCCATCTTTCACCTCTTCACAGTCTCCGTTGACGGCGAGGTTCTGGGCCGCGACAACCGGGGCGCAAATGAGTACGACCAGGACTGGCAGCCACACGACGTGTCGGTGCCACATGAAGCTTTCCTCCGGCCTTGAAGTATCGGCGGTACGCAAAAGGACGCCGGCTCTGTACCGGCGTCCTTCGCGGTGTGTGGCATATTGTCCTGCGCTGAGCCGAACCTTCGATGCTTTAGGGCACCAGCACGGATACCGGCGCTGTGTGACCAATGGCCGGACTCCCGCTGATTAGTGCAACGGGCGGCCGTCGGCATACCATGCTACGTTATCCGGCGGATAGGTGTAGGTGTTCGGGCCCACGTAGATGTCATTCTCCTGCTGATCTTCCACCGGCGGCCCAGATACTCCAGCCGGTCCTTGGTGCTGATCGGCCACGGCACCGTGATATGGTCAATCCACACCTCAAGCTCGCTCTGTTGCTGCACGCCATCACGCTCGCGCTTCATTGACTGCACGACAGCGCCCGCAGCGGGAATGGCCGTTTCGGTTAGCCTATCGAGTAGATTTATATCAAAATGACAGTTTAAGTCGGCGGTATACGAATACATATAATTTAAGCGGTGAAGATATGTTAAGTATTAGTGCGG
>JAWODS010000306.1:0-8545 GCA_046483205.1 Armatimonadota bacterium
GGAACGTGGCTTATGGCATACTCTCTCCTCGGTTGGCGAGCGGACTAGGGATGATTGTACAGCGGGTGCAGTGGAGAGGCAAACGGGCGCGGCAGCCATAGAGCGTTGCACGTTGAACACGCGATGCAACTGTGGGGAGGCGGAAGGTGCTTTGCACGAAGGCCGAACGTGGCCCGGCCGGGCAGGCGCAAGGCACCGTGGGTGGCGGTGGGTTGACCCAACCGTGCCCCTTTGGTATACTCTCGTTGTGCAGATATACTCCCGACCCGGACAGGCTGTTGACTGGATCGCGCGACGGCTCAATTCGGCGCTGGAATCGCCTCCCGAAGGGCGGTGAGGTACAGGAGCGGTGGTTCGCCCATTCCGGACACGTCAATTACATCCTTGTGTCGCCGGACGGCAACTGGGTGGCATCTTATGGTGGCGGAAACTTCGTGGTTGAGTACGGTCTTGCCGACGGGAAGCCACGGCTCGACTGGGAACGCCACGAACTCGGCGTCAATGCGGTTGCTTCGATCCCCGACGGCCATGCCATCAGTGGATCGGCTGACGGCACCGTGCGTGTATGGGACATGCTCAGCGGCCAGCAGACGCTGCTGATTGACGGGGCGGACCCGGGCGCATGGAGTGTGGACATTTCACCCGACAGAGAGCGCATCGCTGCGGGCTGCAAGGACGGTGTTATCCGCGAGTTTTCTGCCGCAGATGGTATCCTCATGCGCGAGCTCCAGGGCCATCATGGCTATATACGGGATGTCGCGTACATGCCACGGCCGGCGTCGGGGGATGATGCGCCATCACTTCTGAGTTGCGCGGGTGACGGCACGATTCGGATCTGGTCACGATCCGGAGAAAAGCCGCTGCACGTTTTCGAAGCCGATCTGCACGCCGAGGACGGTCATCGCGGGGGCGTGCTGTCCATTGCGGTATCAGATGACGGTACGCGGCTGTTGTCCGGGGGCCGGGACGGGACGATGCGCCTGTGGAATCTGCGGGATCGTACGCAGGTGAAGATTTTCCGTGGTCACCGCGGATGGGTCGAAGCGGTTGGCTTCGCCGGTGACACGGGCGAGGCCTTCTCCGGCAGCCGTGACGGTACCGTGCGGCGCTGGGATCTCGACAGTGGGGAAGTGCTGGCTGAGGTGACACACGGTAGCACAGTGAAGGCTGTGGCGTGCACCGCTGACGGTGGAATGCTTTTCGCAGGCGGGACCGATAGCAGGATCAGCGCCTGGGATGCTCAGGGGAACGAGATCACCCGGCTGACTGGCCACAATGCAGCCGTCAACAGTCTGGCGGTGTCATCTGATAATGCCCACCTGCTGTCAGCCAGCGATGATGCCACGCTGCTGGTGTGGGAAATCCCGCAGCCCTGAGCAGGCACAGCCGATGCACCAAACCTGAGACGGGGACTATGCACAATCGCCAATGAGGAGATTCATCATGATTGCAGTCGTTCGAGCCACTCTGTGTATTACCATGCTCGCTACACTGCCGGTTTACAGCGCTTTTGCTCAGGAGGATGCTCAGATGCCGTGGTCTATTGGAGGGACGGGTGGGGCGTATCTGCTGGCGGAGCCGGGAGAACTTGAGATTGAGCTTTTCAAACGCGACCTGAATATCCGGGGCGCAAGGGGCACCGACCTTCGCGCGATCCTCGCCGGACCGGATCGCGAGGTGCTTCAGGAAGTGGTGATCCCGTCAACCGGCGGCGGTGATGCGCCTGGCTCCCTGCAAAGAGAGGTCCTGACCACACAGGTGGACCGTCCCGGCGTCTATGCGCTGAATATTACGGTGAAGGGCGACCGGCACGGTACCAACATCGAGTGGGCCTTTGAGACCAACGCCACGGCCTGGGTGATCGAAACCTCACGGGGGCATCGCGACGAGCGGCACCGTGAGCCGATTGTGCTCACAGACTCACAGCGGCCCGCCGACATCAACTTCCTCCCGCGCACGGGGGAGTTCGAGATTGAGGTCGAAGCCCTGCCTGCCAACAGCGATCCCCTTACACTTTATGACGACACCGGCGCGAAGGTCGCGGAGATCCCGGTGGTGCCCGAGCAGAGCTCGTCAATTCGAGAGTACATGAGATTGGGCGTGCCGGACGAGCCAGAGGCGTCGGCACGGTTCACTGTCCCCGCGGACGACACACGCGGCGACAGGCCGTGGCGGTTGCACCTTCCGCAGGGACAGGCGTTCGTGGAGATTGATGGCCTCACCCGGTGGGGTGCCGGAGACCTGTGCCCACAACACTGCGTATGGACACCCGAAGCCGGATCGTGGTTCCCGTGGCTGCAGCACCGCTACCTGATCAGCCCCTATCAGCGCACCATCTATGCGCCGCCGGGCGAGCAGGCTGAAATGACTTTCCGGGTCCATAACAATGCCGTGGACGGGTGTACGGTGGAGCTTGCGCTGGAGTTTCCCGGCGATCCGTGGGAGGCGCAGCTTTCTGACCAGACCGTGACACTGGACGGCAAACAGGCGCAGGAGATCACAGTAACCTTCCAGGCCCCATCCGAGGGTGATGAGCGCGTGTGTCATGTCCGGGCGACCCCCGCAGAGGCTCCGGAGTTCACAACGTATGCGACACTCACAGCGCGCGGTGGCGAGTCTCCTGTCGGAGAAGCACTGGACCTGCCGTTCGTGTTAAAACCCTACGCGCATGAAAACCGGCAGTTCGGCTACCTGCCGGACTACGCGGTGAACAACCAGGTGTATTTCGACCTAAAAAACCGTGGATACGTCGTGGCAGGCGGCACCCTCTACCGGGAGCTGGACGACGGCACGTGGGTGCAAACGAACCTGAGCGAGTCGGTTGTGCGCTGTGTGCCCGAACGGGATACCGGCGGATGGAGTGCGAGGGGGACGAAAGTTGCCTTCGATGCCGACAACGATGTGTATCTGATCGCCCAGTCGGGCTCAACTGCGGCACTCCTGCGCTCAACCGACGGGGGAGAAACGTTTACGGCATACGTCATCGAGGGGCGGGAAAATGAACCGCGTGGATGGGATATCGAGCAGTTCTCCGGACACAATACACCGGGAGGACCGCCGCCCGTTGTCCGTATCACTCGCACGCACCGGGACAGCGAACGACGCCTGCGCTGGCGGAGCACAAATGACCTGGACCTGTTCGTGGCCGAGAAAACGCGGGACGGTGAAATTGCCTTTAACGAGCCTGTTCGCCTCACGGATGCGGCGCTCGGCAGCTCGTTCCATTCGGGCATCCCCTCAATGATCGTCTCACGCGGCTCGAACGTTCACGTTGTCTGGGGCGAAGCGACCGATCCGGATGTCAGCAGAGACGAGATTCCGGGGGTGCCCGCATACGTCGCGACCTATGACAGGGAGACGCAGACCCTCGGCGAGCCGGTCTTCATGAGCTTCGGCCCCCCGCCCAACGACGGGCACAATACGCCGAGCATTACCATGGACGGCGAGGGCCATCTTCACGTTGTCGTCGGCACCCACGGCAGGCCCTTTCAATATCTGCGCTCACTGGAACCCAATGATGCGTACTCCGGCTGGACTGAGGCAATACGCACGAGTGAAAATGACCTGCGCCAGACATATGTGGGGCTCGTATGCGGTGCCGACAATGCGCTGCACCTGGTCTTCCGCCTGTGGATGAGCGGTGAGGAACATCTGGACGGCGGCCTGTGGGCGGCGCTGGCCTATCAGCGCAAGCCGGCGGGAGGCGACTGGGAGGAGCCCAAAATACTGCTGGCTCCCCCGCTGTCGGAATACAGCATCTACTATCACCGGCTGACAGTGGACCGGGCGGGCGATCTGTTCATCTCCTACGACTACTGGTCCACGATGTGGTTTTACCGCAACGACCAGCGCGGGCCGGTAGCGGCGGGATCCGGCCGGCCGGGCAGAGGCTGGGGGAGAGCGGTCCTGACCTCGACCGATGGGGGCGACCGGTGGATGTTGTGGTGACCCCCGAGACATCTCAAAGCTGAAAAGTCAGCCTGTCTTCAGCCCGCCGTGAGGGCCGTGCGGCCGGTGGAATTCGCGCGGTGCGGTACGCCATTCTCCCGATAAAACAGCACGCAGGAGGCAGCTATGAGCAAACAACCAAATATTCTCATATTCTTACCCGAAACTGTGCGTGGAGACGCCGTGTATGGCTCTGATGGAGCCGGAGCGGTGACCCCAAACTTCGACCGGCTCCGCTCCGATGGCGTCACCTTCACCCATGCCTTCGCACAGATGGCGTACTGCACCCCGAGTCGGTGCTCCATGTTCACCGGGCTTTACCCGCACACGCACGGGCACCGCTCGATCTGGCACCTCCTGCAGCGAGGTGAACGCAATTTTTTCCAGGATTTGAAAGAGGCAGGCTACCGGAATGTCGTGTTCGGCAAAAACGATTTGATCGCTGCGGATTTCGCCCCGGAATGCTTCGACGAGTGGAGCACCCGTGTCCAGCCCGATCCAAAAACCACCAGGATAGCGCCATCACCGGAGGCACAGCGGCTGGAACCGGCCATGTACTATGGTCTCCGCGAGGGCGAGTGCCACGACGGCGACTGGGCGAGGATACAAAGCGCGCTGCAGTTTCTGGACGAGGACCATGATCAGCCGTGGTGTCTCTTTCTGCCGCTGAGCTTCGCCCATCCGTGGTACGTGGTCGAAGAGCCGTACTTTTCCATGCACGACCGCGAGGCGCTTGTGGATCCAATTCCACCTGTTGAAGGCGGTCAGCGACGCGCATATCGGAAGCTCTACGAGGATTTCGCATTCCCCGACGGGCTTGATGAAGCGGACTGCCGGGAGATCAAAGCCGTCTATTTCGGCATGGTCAGCAGGGTTGATGCACAGCTCGGACAGATCCTCGACAGGCTCGACGAACGCGGGCTGGAGGATGACACGATTGTGGTCGCTCTGTCGGATCACGGCGACTATGCCGGCGACTACGGCATGGTCGAGAAGTGCCCCTACGGCTTCGAGGACTGCCTGCTTCGGGTGCCGCTTATCTTCCGGGTGCCCGGGATAGCGGCGCGTGAGGTCGATAGCCTGTGCGAGATGAACGATCTTTATGCCACGCTGATGGAGCTTGTCGGCCTGGAGCCCAAACATCATCAACTCGGTGAAAGCCTCGTTCCCGCCATCCAGGGTGATGCAGAGCTGCAGCGGGATGCCGTTTTCGCCGAAGGTGGGCGACTGCCCGGGGAAGAGCACTGGGGCATAAAGGGCCTTTCAGCCGATAACTGGTACGGCAGGCGCAGGGATACCGTCAACCAGAACCCGCAGGAGGCTCTCAGCCGCTGTGCGAGGATTCGCACCCGGGATATTGCATACACCTACTGCACGAACGATGTGGACGAGCTGTTCGACCTGCGTGATGATCCTGACGGCGTCGTGAACCTGGCGCAGAACCCCGATTACGCAGAGATCCGCACTCAATTGCGCGAGCGGCTGCTGACGTGGATGCTGGATACCAGTGACACCCTTCCTCTGCAGCAGGGTTCCCGCCACTGGCCGCGCGATGGAGACCAAGCCTGACCGGCGCGTGAGCAGGGGCTAACCGTGGCCGATGCAAGCCTCCCCGTGGCTTCCCCTCTGCAGTTTGGTCAAAGGACAGCCACCCCTCCTCCGTCCCTTGCTGAGCTTTTAGAGTCTGATACACGGCACCCAAACATCTGCGTGGCTCATGGAGCCTTTAGAGTTTGGTAAACGACAACCAAACATCTGCGTGGCTCGGCCCGAAGGCTGTGATGTTTACAGCCGGAGGGTGGCGCCGTCGTTTAGCGCCAGCTTCCAGCCCGAGTCGAATGTCTTTGATGCGGAATACTTTTTGCAAAGCTCTATCGCTCGAAGTGCGAAACCATTGCACAGCAGTCCGTACCCCGCGGCTGTGACCAATCGAGCTGTCTTCATAGGTATCCGGCGTGTTCGGCGAACTGCGGCGTCCGCGCGACGGCATCCCCGCCCCATAGCTCGCAGCACAGGCATCATGCTGCGAAGGTGAAGCGGGCTGTGGGGCCGAATTGGTACATGCTATTTGCGATACACACTTGAACTGACAGGGGGCCACAGATGGAGACTGTCATCGTTGATGCGATTCGCACGCCGATCGGGCGCTTCGGGGGAGGTCTCAGTGAACACGGCGCGGCCGACCTCGCCACACATGTCGTCCGGGAGCTGGTGAAGAGAAACGGCATCGCTGCGGACGGGGTGCACGAGGTGATATTCGGCCACGTCATCCAGGGCGGCGCAGGCGGCAACGTTGGTCGTATGGCCGCCGTGAAGTCCGGACTGTCGGTGGAGACGTGCGGATCTGCCATCAACATGGTCTGCGCCTCCGGTATGCGGGCCGTTGATATGGCCCGGCAGGCCATCGCTTCGGGTGATGGCGAGGTCTTCATTGCCGGCGGTGTTGAGAGTATGAGCAACGCTCCCTTCTACGCCCATGACATCCGCTGGGGACACCGGCTTGGAGCGGTCACGCTCGAGGACGCGGTCATGGACGAGGGGCTGCGCTGCCCGATCACGGGAATGAAGATGGGGCTGACGGCAGAGAAAATTGCCGAACGCACCGGCATCTCGCGTGAAGATATGGATCGCCTTGCCCTCCAGAGCCAGCAACGGGCTCGTGCTGCGATCGCAGAAGGGCGATTCGATGACGAAATAGTCCCTGTTCCCTGCGGAGACGGCGAACTGTGCAATACCGACGAACATCCGCGGGAGACCTCGATGGAGGCGCTTGCGGGGCTGAAGCCGGCCTTTAAGGACAACGGCGTGGTCACTGCCGGCAACGCATCGGGCATCAATGACGGCGCGGCGGCGCTGCTGGTGACCTCTGACGAAAAAGCCATCAATAACAGCTGGGAGTCGCTCGCCACCATCCGGGGCAGTGCAATGGCGGGGGTTGAGCCCGAGATCATGGGAATGGGGCCCGTCCCGGCTGTTCGGAAGCTGTGTGAGAAGACCGGACTGGCTCTCGACGATTTCGAGTTGATCGAGCTCAATGAGGCGTTTGCCGTCCAGGCGCTGGCGGTCATCCGCGAACTGGGTATGGATCAGGAAAAGACAAATGTGAATGGAAGCGGCCTCGCGCTGGGCCACCCCCTGGGCGCAACCGGGGCCCGCATCATTGTTACACTGCTGTATGAGATGCAGAAACGCGATTGCACCCTCGGACTGGCCACGCTGTGCGTCGGCGGCGGGATGGGCATGGCCATGGCGATCGAAAGGTCGGGATGAGTGGTGGACATCCAGTGTATGTACGTTATGGGAGCGGGCACCATGGGCAGCGGCATCGCACAGGTCGCCGCTGCCGCTGATATCAATGTCTTTCTTGTTGACACATCCAGTGCCGCGATCGCAAAGAGCCGCGAAGCCCTGGCCCGGTCTCTCGATGGCGGCATCGAGCGCGGGAAGCTCACCCCACAGCAGGCCGCGGAGATTAGAAGCCGGATTCGCTGGCAGACCGATTACCGGGGTATCAGACAGGCCGAATGGATCGTTGAAGCTGTCTTCGAAGCGATGTCGGCCAAGCGTGCGGTCCTCGAACGGATCGATGCAAATGCCGCCGCCGGCGCCGTCATCTCCACAAACACCTCCACGCTCTCGATTGACACACTGGCGGAGATTTCAGGACGTCCTGAGCGGTTCATCGGACTGCATTTCTTCAATCCGCCGCCTGCCATGAAGCTCGTGGAGATCATCCCGGGCTCCGAAACGCTCGAAGAGGTTATGGACACCGCGCTGCAACTCTGTGAGCGGATGGGCAAGGAGGGGATCGTCGCCCCGGATATCCCCGGCTTCTTCGTCAACCGGGTTTTCGGCGCGATTCTCTCCTCGGCCATCGACATCTGGGCACAGGGCGCTGACCCGGCGGATATAGACCGGGCCATCGAACTCGGACTCGCCCACCGCATGGGGCCGCTGGCGACGGCCGACCTGGTGGGGCTCGATGTCGTTCTTGCACTGCTGGAATCCCTCGGCGAGCAGACCGGACACGAGCGGTTTGATATCCCTGAGAAATTCAGAGCGATGGTCAATGAGGGCAGGCTCGGTCGCAAGAGCGGCGAAGGCTTCTATTCGTACAATGATTGAGCGAAAGGGTGAGCAGGATGTCAGATGAGGCCCGAACCGCACTGGTGACCGGCGCCTCGCGGGGCATTGGGGCTGCCATCGCCCTGCGGCTTGGCATCGACGGGCATAATGTTCTCATCAACTACCTCGCCGAAGAGGGGCGCGACAACGCCACAGAGGCTGCAGACGTGGCCGAGAAGATACGGTCGGAGGGCGCTGAATGCCTGTGCGTTGCAGCCGATGTCACCGACCGTGAGGCGGTTGCCGACATGGTGCGCTCGGCAGGAGACGTTTTCGGAGGGGTGGATATACTGGTCAACAACGCCGGGATCACCCACGACCGGACGATGCGTAAACTCCCGCCCGAGGACTGGGATCGGGTGATAGAGGTCAACCTTACGGGCGCTTTTAACTGCACCCGGGCTGTCCTCAACGATATGAGCGACCGTGGCTGGGGCCGCATAATCAGCATCTCTTCGGTGGTCGCCCTCGC
>JAWODS010000361.1:0-4112 GCA_046483205.1 Armatimonadota bacterium
CCATACCGGAGCGGGTTATCGGGCGTCTGGTAGCCGCTGTAGAGGTAAAACTCGGTTCCGGGCGCTATCTCGTGTATCGCCTCCCGCATTTTCGCACACAGCTTCGCCACCCGCCATGCCTGGAAGTCCACCCACTCATCGGCGTGGCGCTCGCGAATGACCTCCGGATTGAGCTCCGTATCATCGGCCAGCCCGGCGTGGTCTCTGAAGGCCTCGAGACACCGGTCGCAGTAACAGGAATGGTGGGTCGTAAAGGGTGGATATTCGTAGTCATACTGCAGGGCGTCCGGATGGCTTTCCTCGATCTCTTTTGCGAGCTGATCCTTTACGGCAGGCCAGGCCTCATCGAGCAGCGCGCTCATGCACGCCTGCTGGGAGCTTTCTTGTCCCTTCGCATCAACGAGCGCGTTGTCCGGATGCTGTGCGACATACTCTGACATATTGATATTCCACGGCTCGAAATTGACGTGGGCGAGCATCGAAACGCCGTGGTCCCGTGCGGGGCCTGCCAGTGACTCGGTGCTGGCTCCAATCTGGTTGATCCCCGCCGCGCTGAGTTTCTCAATGATGGCCTGCTGCAGCGACTCATCGTCCATCACGTGTATCCAGCCACCGGAGAGCCGGATGAGCATCTTTTCGGGCTGGCGACCGTCAACCGCCTCCAGCACGCGCAGGTTGAAGCTTTGCGGGGGCTCGATGATGCTGCCTCCATTGGCCTCCGTCCAGTAGCGGACGGTGTATTCGTCATCGGGCGGGCCCGCATCGTCCCGATAGCGAACGTAGAGGTTGAAAAGCGTGTTGATGTAGTGCCAGCCCGCCTTCTGCGGGGCATCCGCTTTAATCTTTGCCACCTGCATCATTTCGCCCTCGACCTCGCGCTCATCCACAACCGTGCACCTGTAGCGCGGCTTGTCGGGGTTCGTATTGCCGTAATAGCCGGTGGAACCCAGTATCTCGAAGTCTGTGGGGACGACGACGTGAATGGTCCAGTCGTGCAGGGGGCGTCCGGGCAGGCCGTCGTTGATGAAGTTGATCTGCTGGGCGGTTTCCTGGGCGATGAACAGTGCCGGTTTTGGTGTCGGCCATACCCGCGTCTTCTGCCACAGCACGGTCTTTCGCAGCACAACCGGCTCATCCGGTGTGCCGATAACGGCATCAAGCGTCGGATGATCCTGCACCTTGGGAGCCGTCTCCCACTCGGCGTCGTCCGTCGAGGAACCGGTGGCTCCTTCTGTATCCGCCGGAGCCATCCGCCAGTTCTCCCAGTTGATCTCCCGGCCCGGCACATTCTGCCTCACTGCCGCCAGGCCGCCTTCGACGACGAGCGCGAAGGTGTTAGCGCCTCTACCCAGGTTCACTGAAACCTGCTGCATATCGGCGTTCTGTCCCCGGCCGACCAGGGCATCATTGACGTACAGCCGCCACGGCGAGTGGCAATCGAGTGTGAGCTCTGCAGTGGTCGCGGTGACGTTGCGGGTGACCACCGGGCTCATGTACAGGGGCTGCAGCGAGGCAGCGTCGAGGGCGCCGTAACCTGCGCGGACGGTTCCTTCGGCGCTGATATCAAAAACGTGCTCGACCTGTTGAGGGGTCTCCTTCAGAGCCTGGAACGTGTAGCTTCGGTCGGCGCTCCAGTCGTCGCCGGCGATATCCGCAGAAGTGCTGAGATAGACCCCCGCAGGCTCGTCACCGGTCGGCCCCAGGTGGGCTGTGAGGGTGTTGTCACCCGGCTGTAAAACGGCGGGGGGCTGCAGTCGCACCGGGGCCGTGACCTCTCCGAAAAGCAGGTGCCCGAAGGTTGACTGGTCGTGATATCCGGTCTCCACAATATTCCATGCGGTGACTTCATCTCTCGCTTCGGCGAGGCGGCCAAATGATGTCTGCCACAGCTCCCCGGCCTCTGGAACATGGTCGCTGAGATCCGCCAGGGGAATGGCCATTTCCACCGTCCAGCGGCCATCACCGGTGCTGCCCTCTGCGGAGGTCGATGAATTCCAGTCGAGGTCCCGATCCTGCCACAGGTCCGGCCCGGTGCATTCAGCATCAGCAAGCGTCCCCCGGGCATTGACGATGAAATCGTAAGCCCGGTTGCCGGTATCGGTCGGGTCCAAAAGCAGGATGCAGCGGTCGTCGGAGCTCATTGAGGCGTCACGTTCAGTCGCCTTGGCCCTGAACTCGTGGCTTCTCTGCGCGGCGTGCTCCAGGATCGGCTCTTCACACACAAACAGCACGTACAGATTATCGTCGTCATAGCAGAATCGGACAACTGTATCCGCCTCGGCAGGGACCAGTGAGCCGCGTGTAAGGAAGTTCGTGCAGGCGACGGTGTCATCCCAGCAGGCGTCGTCGCCACTGCCGTCAATAGTTGGAGGTTCATTGGTGTAATCCACCATCGCCAGCGGCCGCCGGAATGAAAACGGTCGGGCTGCATTCAGCGCCCCGTCATCGAGGTCGTCCGAGGTGCTGACAGCCACTGCATCGATAGCAACGCTGCCGGTATCGCTCCCACGCCAGGCTTCGATCCCAAAGCTGCTGCCGACCTCGGCGGCGGTGACCGGCGGAAACTGCACCCACTGCCACCCGGAGTTTCTGCCGGGCTTCGCAGCGTGCAGGCGGTCTTTGGCACCGGACTGGAAAGTCGTCAGCCTGAAGCTGTCATCGCCGGACGCAGGCTTCACGCGCACATAGACTGTCACCGGGTTGCTCGTGCGCGGAAAGGGGAAGCCATCAACACCGGCGAAGCGGTCGCCCTCCACAACGGTTTCCGCCGCGTCGCTTTCTGCGTCGGTGATTTTGCGTGTCAGCGTGGAGAAATTCTCCGCCTCAAACCGCCAGGGTGCAACATCGGTGTCAAACATCTGTGGTGGGTCGGCCAGGTGCACCTGCACGTCATCCACTTCGAAGACAGCACCCTGCTGAACCCGGTCGCTGATGAAATATATGGGCATTACGGTGGCTCCTGCCGTAAGGACCTGGCGGGCAGAGACCTCCTGCCACGAATCAGTCAGGGTGAACGTTTCGGGCCAATACATCCAGCGATCCCCGGAATGCAGGTATATGCGCATATCCCCTGAGCCGCGAATCTTTGCCGTCACTGTGGCGAGACGCCGGTCCTGCAGGCCGGTGGCTCTCAGCGAAAAGCCTTCCAGCTTCCGCTCTCCCGGCAGCGTGGCGCGGATATATTGTTCGCCCTGTGCGGGGTTGTCAGTTGATGTCTCAAGGGTGGCCTGAGGCGCTTCGTTATGATAGGGGCGAGCTGCAGAGACGCCACTCTCAAAGTCCTCGACCCACGCCTGTCCATGGGCAATGGCTGCAAGCAGGATGATGCTGAAAAACGCCGCAGTGGTTCTCACAATAGTCACTCTCCGGAGTGTAGACACACAAAACGCCCACACGCCCGACGGCCTCGGGCCCTCTCAGCGTAATGAGCACAGTGTCTGCCTAATAAGCCTATCCGAGCAAATCCCCGCGGGCCGATTCGACCACCGCCCGCATTTCCTCAAGTTGCTCCTCGCGACCTTCCGGCTTTTGGTAGCTGAACAGAAGCTCATTGACCTTCGCCTGGGCCTTATCGCACGCTTCCTTTTCGCTGGGTACGCCCGCCCAGCCCGAACGGTCGTAAAACTCCGGCAGCCACAGGTGGTCACGGAAGTTTTTCGCCGTGTGCATCGACTGCAGGTGGTTGGCATGCAGGCCCACGTCCACCTCTTTGATGGCGTCCATGGCGATGCGTTCGGGCGTTGGGTCAATGTCGCGGTCCAACTGCATGAGCCCGTGGGCGTAATCGCGCTCCAGCATGAGCTGGACGGGAGAGATGGTGCGACCCTCCTCCAGCATTCCCTGTCCGATGGAGGGATGCTGGCCGGTGAATGCAGCGATGGTCATGGCCTTATAGGCTTTCTCCAGGGCGGTGTACAGGCCCGGCTCCTTCGCGTCGGCATATTCGCCGCCACCGACGGGGAGCTGAATGCCTGTCCACTTGCGTATAAACTCCACTCCCGCAAAGCTGCAGTACATCGCGTCATACGAGCTGTAGCTGACGGCGCCGGTGCGCATATCGACACTGCCACCCCACATCGAGCCGCTGAGGGGCACATCGGGGTTGATGAGCC
>JAWODS010000372.1:0-29959 GCA_046483205.1 Armatimonadota bacterium
ACCTCGGAGCTCTGTCCCTCTGCCTTGGCCAGGAACTCCTCCCAGGTGATGTCCCTGCCTTCTTGCATCGTGGCCTCCCCCTTCGCGCTCCTGAGGACCACCACGTTCTTGATCTGCCCTGCCGTAGGTAGAAGCTCGATGGCCTCGTCCACCATACTCTTGAGAGGCACAGGCTTGCCACGGCGCGAGCCGCTGTCCTGGGCAAAGATGTACTGGGTGCCCGTCATCTCCAGTCTGTCGGCCACGGCGCCCGGGGGAAGACCGTGATCATCAGCTCCCCAGAAGTCCGAGAGGCGCTTGCCGAGAACGTCATTCAGATTGTGGAGGCTGTCAAGGCGCTGCTGGAACGTACAGCTCCGGAGCTCGCCTCTGATATTATCGAGCGTGGAATTACACTGACGGGCGGGACGGCGCTTCTGGACGGGCTGGACCGTCTTCTGCACCTGGAGACCGGTATCCCCGTCCATGTGCCCGATGATCCGATTTCCTCGGTGGCTCTGGGAACGGGGAAGGTGCTGGATCAGCTCGAAACCATGGGCCGCGGGTCCGAACGCTTCCTGCGTGACAGCGGATGGACCACATAAACGGATAACGGCGGTCCCGAACCCAACATCATTCCCTCATTTCTGTGAAGCCCGACGAATACACTCTGAACTGCTCTACTCCTCCGCCTGGTCTTTCAGCTCCTTGAGCTTCATCATCGCCTCGATGGGCGACATCGTGTCGAGGTCGAGTTTTTTGATCTCCTCGACGACGGGGTCGCGCACGCCTTCGAAAAGCTGCATTTGCACGGGTGGCGCCACCTGGCTGACCGCTTCCTCCGAGGGGGCGACACCGAGATCTGCGCCTTCAAGCGTCTGCAGAACCTCTTTTGCCCGGTCTATCACTGACCGCGGCAGCCCCGCAAGCCGGGCCACCTGGATGCCGTAGGAACGATCTGTGCCCCCCGGCATGACCTTCCGCAGGAAGATGATTTCGTCGCCCTCTTCTTTGACTGTGATGCGCATGTTTTTGACGCTGTCCAGAAGCTGTTCAAGCTCGTTGAGATGGTGGTAATGGGTGGCAAACAGCGTCTTTGCGCCGATTGATTTCACCAGGTATTCTGCGACCGCCCATGCCAGCGACATGCCGTCATACGTTGAGGTCCCGCGCCCGATTTCATCAAGAATCACGAGGCTTCGATAGGTGGCGTTTTGCAGGATGTTGGCTGTTTCGGTCATTTCAACCATGAACGTTGACTGCCCGGTGGCGAGATCGTCGGAGGCCCCGACGCGCGTGAAGATCCGGTCAACGAGGCCGATGTGGGCCTCGCGAGCGGGGACAAATGATCCCATCTGCGCCATCAGGCTGATCAGCGCAACCTGCCTGAGATATGTGGATTTGCCCGCCATATTTGGACCGGTGACAATCAGAAGCTGGTTGCTGCTGCAATCCATCTGCGTGTCATTGGGTACAAACAACTCCTCCTGCAGGTTCATCTCAACAACCGGGTGGCGGCCGTCGGTGATGTCCAGGGCGTCTGACCGGTCGAGCGTCGGCTTGACATAATTGTATTCAGTCGCCGCCAGCGCGAGTGAGACCAGCATATCCAGCTCGGCCACGGCCCGGGCGGTGGTCATGATGCACGCGCTGACCTCCGCAACCTGACCACGGATATCCACAAATAGTTCGTATTCGAGGCTCTCGGAGCGCTCGTCGGCCCCGAGGATCTTCGCCTCTTTCTCCTTCAGCTCCGGGGTGATATATCGTTCCGAGTTGGTGAGTGTCTGCTTGCGGTCATAGTCATCGGGAACGCGATCGACGTTGGCATTGGTGACCTCGATGTAGTAGCCGAAGACTTTGTTAAAGCCGACTTTGAGTGACGAGATACCGGTGCGTTCGCGCTCCGTCTTTTGCAGATTGGCGATCCAGTCACGACCGTTTGCCGCGGCCCCTCGCAGCTCATCGAGTTCGTCCGAATAGCCGTCTTTGATGATGCCGCCTTCGGTGATGACAACAGGGGGCTCCTCGACGATGGCGTTCTCCAGCAGGTCGCACGTTTCGTGCATCGGGTCCAGGCGGGCTTCGATGCCCTGCAGCAGCTGTGCCCCCCCACCGGCCAGCTCCTGCTTGATCTGCGGAAGCTTCTGCAGCGAAACCGCCAGCGCGCGGAGGTCTTTGGCGTTTGCCGTCCCGGCCGTTGCGCGGGTTGCGAGGCGTTCAAGATCGTATATGTCCGAAAGCTGCTGTCCGAGCTGGTCGCACAGAATGGGATCTTCAACGAGGTTTTCTACGGCATCATTTCGAGCGCGAATTTCGTTCAGGTCAAGCAGCGGCTGCAGCAGCGCCGAACGGAGCATGCGCGCTCCCATGGGAGTTTCAGTTTTATCCAGTAAACCCAGCAGCGTCTGGCTGCGTCCACCGCCACGGATCGTCTCTACGAGTTCGAGATTGCGCCGCGTGGCCCGGTCAATGACCATGAAGTCGCGGGTGGAATAGGTGGTGAGACCGGTCAGGTGGGGCATTGTCTCCCGCTGGGTATTTTTGAGATACCTCAGTGCCTGGGCGGCCGCCGCAATGGCTGCAGGCCGATTTTCACACCCAAAACCCTGAAGGGTAGCGACACCAAAATGCTCTTTCAACTGCGCGGCGGGACTGTCGAATGACGAATCAGGGTCCGCCACGGTAACCGGCACTTCCACGGTGTCGTTGATGGCTGCAAAGACGTCCGCCTCATCCGCCAGCGATTCGCTGACAAGTACCTCCGCCGGCTGCAGTCGCACCAGCTCATCCAGTGCGGCGGCCAGAGTGCGCTCCATGCCGTGAGGGGTGGTCCCCGGCAGGCGCTCGTTATCCGTCTCCCGGGCCTCGATTGGATCGATCTGGGTTACGAGAAAGTCACCGGTGGAGATATCGACCGTCGCGACGCCGTATGCCTCGTCCGTGCGTTGCAGAGACACCAGGAAGTTGTGCGCGGAGGTGCCGATAAGCTCGTCTTCCAGCAGTGTGCCCGGAGTGACCACTCGTGTGACCTCGCGTCGCACCAGCCCCTCGGCCTGCTTTGGATCTTCCACCTGCTCGCAGATCGCCGCTCGATAGCCTTTTTCTACGAGCTGGCGGAGGTAGTTGTCGAGGGCGTGATGGGGGACACCGCACATCGGCATTTTTTTGTCATTCTTCGCCTTGCGGCTGGTGAGGGTCAGATCCAGCTCGCGGGCGCCGATTTCGGCATCATCACCGAACATCTCGTAAAAGTCACCCATGCGGAAGAGTAGGAGCACGTCAGGATGCTCGCGCTTGGCCTGCGCCCACTGCCGGTACATGGGGGTAAGGTCTTTGTCAGCAAGCATAGAATGAAAATCCCGTTCATCAATGACGTGTGGCGTGGATATACATTATACCTAATTTCGGGTATGGCTGGCGAACCGGAATGTCACCGGGACGTCAGTGACGGCCGACCGGCGGCGGTTGCGTCGATGGTGATCTCAACAAGCTGCAGGCTGCCGTCGGCGATACGGACCTCGCGGCTGTCCGTATCCACCCTCACACGCGCCCCCGGAGCCCCCGCCTCACCGGCGCGGCGAAGAGCGATGGCAGAAGCCTGCTCTCTGGCCGCCTGTATCGCTCGCTCCACATCAACATATTCGCTTCGGGCGTCCCGGCTGTGAACGACGTAATTGCCGATTTCGCCCGGTCGAATGATGACACGTTCGTGCGCGATCACCTCGGAGGCGACGGCACCGATGGCGTTGGCAACCTCCGCGTGCTCGGGGATCGTGAGTTTCGCCTGCAGTTGCTCGGCGAGATCCGGGAAGAAAGCCCTCACCGGAGCGCCGATGGCGACGAGGTCCTGTGTGAATTCACAGCGCACACGCATCGGCTGACCGTCGGCACGTGACAATGCACTATCCAGCATGGTCCGGCACAGTTCGCAATCGCACCCGTCACTGTCGTGTTGAGACAGCCGGTACGAGGCGAGCAGCACCTGCAGACACAGCTTTTCTACAACGGTTTCATGGATGCGTTCTGCAACAGCGTCCGGCGGCGCACCGTACAGATCCGCAAAGACCTCCAGCGCGTGGGTCGCCGCTTCACGGTCCCATGCGACAAACTCGCCGGTGGTGTGCAAAACGTCCGTGGGCGTCAGGGCGCTGCGCTGGATATAGCCGTTGTCTTCGAGATCCTCCGTGCGTAGCAGTCGCGGCGACTGGAGTCCCAGACGTCGCGCCAGGGCCGCACGTGACAGCGGGCCGTCAGCAAGGGCCTCCAGCATCCGCCGCTGGCTTTCGATGAGATGATCCTTTTTGTCGGCTGCTGCGCCCAGAGTGAAGAAATCGAGAGCGTCCGCATTGCTGCGGTTCCGCACGGCCAGAGGATCGAGTGCCATAATCTGCTCGCGCGCCTGCTGCGAATGATCGGCCAGGTACGACAGCGGTATGACGCGCCGGGGGCCGACGGTGATGGTGCGCTCGGCATCAAACCGCACGTGGCTGTCACCGCCGAGGCCGACAGTGGCGATGTCGGTCGCCTCCACGGACAGCCGCCAGCCGTTGACATTCGCCCCGCGGTCGTGAAGCTCCGGCAGCCCTTCGGAGACACGAGCGGTGTCGGTTGTCGTCCCGCCCATATCTACAACGAGGCCGTCGGATATGTCTGTCAGAAAGCGGGCGCCGATGACACTGGCGGACGGGCCTGAAAGAATCGTTTCCACCGGGCGGCGGCGGGCTGTCTTTTCGTTCATCAGCGACCCATCGCCCCTGACGACCATGAGCGGCGCGTGGATGCCCCTGCGCTGCAATGCCAGCGCAACGGCATCAAGCAGCTGGCTGATGACCGACAGGAGCCTGGCGTTGAGAATTGCGGTCCTCGCGCGGCTGGTGAAATCGAGGTTTGTAGAAAGATGGTGCCCACAGACCACCGGCAAATCGCAGACCTCGCCGATGACATCCTGGACCCGCTGCTCGTGATCGGGATTGCGCACACTCCCGTAGCCCGACACGGCAAATGCGTCGGCTCCCTCTTGAATAAGCTCTTTCACGAGCCGCCGGATTTCGCCGGCATCGAGGTCTGCCAGCGGTTCTCCGGTGACACTCATCTCGCCGGACACAATGCGGGTGTAGGGCCAATCAACCGCGTCTTCGGCGAGGTTGCCCGGTGCCATCAAAAGCGCGCCGGGCCGGCCTCCGCGGTCTTCGACAATGGCGTTGGTGGCAAGCGTCGTCGAAAGCGCAACCATACGAATGGCGGAGGTATCGAGATCCGGCATGGCGTCCAGGGCCTGCTCGATCCCGACAATTAGATCGTGAGGCGTCGTGAGAGCCTTGGATTTGCCGAGGAGTGTGTCGCTGGAAAAGTCGTATGCGACGCAGTCGGTGTACGTGCCACCGGCGTCAATGCCCAGGGCCACAATGTCAGGGATGTTGCCGGCGGTGATTTCGTGATCGGTTTTGTCCGGTAGGTCCCGGCGAGGTGCTACAGCGGCGTCTACATCCACCGCCTGCAGGACTCGGTCATCGCCGGTTGCCACAGATTTTTGTCCCGGTCGGATGACAACGATGTCGTCACCGCTCCACTGGCCGCTCAAAGCCCGGCGCAAAATATCGGGACGCCCGGGAATCTCCTCGTACTCCCAGCCCATCGCCTCGGCCAGGCGCCGGGTGTATTCGGCGTATTCGTCAGAAGCGTCACCGAGGGTATTGATATACACGGCACGCGTATAGTTGCGCTTCCAGCTATCGTAGAAGTTCTGCAGCCAGCGCGCGTCCTCATTCCCGAACTGCGCGACCCATCGGGCGAACCGTGGGTCGGTTTCAGCTTCGAGGGATCGCCGGTCGAAGCTGGTCTCATCGTCAACGCTGATCTTGTTTTCGTACCACCCGGGAGTGATGTAAAAGGTTCCCGGATGTTGGTTGAACTGCTCCCTGTAGGCCTCGCGCGAGCCCAAAAACAGCGTAATGCAATCGTGGACTTTCAGCAGGGCAACGGGGACGTGACGGGCGACGATACCCGAGGTGCCGCGTCCACACAGGCCGTAGCACGCAACAATGCCGTCGAAGTTCTCGCCCCTGGCATCATCGATGGCCTGCTGGAGCTGTCTGCGCAGCTTTTCGGGCTGTGCGTGAAGACCGGCGTCGAGGATTTGGAGGTCGATATCCGGGCCGACCTCATTGACCAGCTTTTGCAGCTCGGGCTCAAAAACACCGCAGGCGACCACCTTCAGCCGCCTGGTGTCACGCGGTTCGTTGTCTTTCATGGTCGATCTACGTGCTCCATTGGATGCAAAATAGTCCGGGATTATCCTGAAACGGTCTGGCGCTGTGGAACCGGGACCTCGGTGAGTTCATCATACATCCGCACATACCCGATGGCCATCTTCTCCACGCTGTGGGCGTCGATGACACGGCGGACTGCAGCGCCCTGGGAGATGGTATCGGAGCCTTCCTCCGGCTCCAGCCCTTTTGTGTCGAGGTCGATGGTGCTGCGCTGGACCATGGCCTCACGGCTCGTGATTGAAAGCTCTTCGATGATGAATTCCTCGCCCGCGGTGCCGGGAACGCGTTCGAGTATCCGGTGAAATATGTCCTTCAGTGCCTTCAAATCCTCCTGTGGCACGATATAGGCTGACGATATCTGCTCGATGTCTTCGGCCAGCGGTCCTGTCTCGCCTACAACGAGCGGGATATTGTTCGCCAGCGCCTGCAAGGCGTAGCTGGTGCCTCCCATGAAGTCTGCAGGGATAACGAGGGCGTTGAGGGAGGCGATGATCTCGGCAATATCGGCGCGATCACCCAAAAAGACCATGGACCCCGTGAGGCCCAGGTCGTGCGCCAGTTCTGCCATAGCCGGAGACTTGCCGTGTTCCCCCAGCGACACAAACTCGACATTGGGTGTGGTTTCAGAGATGGCGTTGGCCGCCCGCAGGAAGGTCCTGAACCCGGTTACGTCCGGTCCCGCACAGATGCCGATGATGGCGGCCTGTGGATCCAGCCCGACCAGCCTGCGCTTGGCACCGGGCTCGAAGTCGGCACGGAGCGCTTTCACAGCCGCTCCCTGTGGCACCACCCGGATCCTGTCGCTTCCGGGCAGACCGATGGGCTGAAGGGCTGCCAGCTCCCAGTTCGATTGCACGGCGACGCGATCTGCGTTTTGCAGCACCCACCTGGCCGCAGAAACAACCGCGCGGCGCTGCATCGGCGTCCGGCCGTCGATACCGGGCGGTCCGTGCGGGCTGAAAACAACCGGGACGTTCGGCCCGCCGAGTGCGCGACTGCTCAGGGCGGTAAACGCGGCCTGGAAACCGTGCGCATGGACAATAGATACGGGATTTGAAGCCAGAACGCGCCGGAGCCGGTGGCGGGCGGAAAGCTGGTCTGAAACCGAGGTGGTGGTCGGCAGTGGCATATCTATCCACCGCGTCTTGCGAGCCTCAAACTGCCGCTTCATCAGCCTGGTGTGATCACCAGCCACGGTGTTGACAAAATGCCGGCGGGGAAGACGCGCGACAAGTGAAAGAACCTGGTCGCGCACGAAAGCATCCTGGCTGCGCAGAATGTGGAGAATATGGAGTGTTTCAGTCATCCAGCATCAGCAGCCTAAACTGCCAGGCGTCTCCCTGTATTGCCTCAGGGCTGAAAATACTGACCACTCCATCCCTGCTGGCGCAGGTAGCTTTTAAGTTGGTCGCTTCGCTCGGTACTGCCCGGATGGCTCATGAATAGTATCTCAAAATCGCTGGGGTCTTCCCCCTGTATTCTGCGGAACTCCTCCATGACAGCCAGCGCAGCGGTGGGATCGTACCCGGCCTCATGGGCGTACCTGGCGCCGAAGCGATCTGCCTCCAGCTCGTTATCCCGGCCGTAGTCCTGGAGCATAAGTCCGGCAACGGCCCCTGCAATCTGACCTGCGGTGTCGTCGCCGAAAATGAGCTTCAAAGCCAGCTCGTACCCAAGCTGCCGTTCGACACGCCGCGCCGCATGCTCGCGGGCAACGTGCGTGGCTTCATGCGCGGCGACCCATGCGAGCTGGTCTTCGTCATAATTCAGCGTCTCAATGATGCCCCTGAAGAAGTATATACGCCCGCCCGGAAACGCCACTGCGTTGACCCGTTCGTCATCCAGCACCCGGAAATCGTACGGGAAATCCGGCGGCTCGGCAGCCTGCTCGATGCGGGCGCCGATGCGCTGCAGGAGAGTATTGCGCCGCGAATCATAGTCCCGTCCGATCTGTTGTTCGTAATCATCACCGGCGTCACGCCCCAGGTCTATCTGCTGTTGCTTGCTCAACAGCCGCCGGTCACCGTCACAACCGGCCACAAGCGCCAGTGAAACAATCAGGGTAGCAAAAACCGCTATAACAATCGCAGGACGTGCACGAAGAATCCAATGTCTCGTCATCCACGCCATCCCCTTTCCATATAGCGCCTTCATCACACAGTATATCACGTCCGAAACAGGCATGTCAGCAACAACAGACGGCAGGGAAGGGAAAAAAAGTTCATTTTGCAGGATATACGTCGAAGAGGCAGGGCGTATTGTTCGTGGTGCTTTTTTTTGCTATACTTACCTGTAATGTCTCTACACCACCTTTCGCACTCTAATACACAGCAACGGATGGCGGCAAACGCATGATCCACTTCGAAGGTGTAGGCCTGGTCTATCCTGACGGCACCAGAGCCCTTCGCTCCATCGATCTACATGTCGAGCGTGGTGAGTTTCTCTTTTTGGTCGGGGCTTCAGGCAGCGGGAAAAGTTCTCTGCTTGGCCTGATATATCGCGAGCACGTACCAACAGAGGGGCGCGTGGTGGTTGCCGGCCAGGATGTTGCCAGGCTTCCGGGCAAGCGCGTACCGTTTTTGCGCCGCCAGGTGGGTGTGGTATTCCAGGATTTTCGTCTGCTGCCGGAAAAGACGGTGTGGGAAAACGTCGGGTTTGCGCTTGATGTTCTGGGCGCAACGCGACGCGAAAAGCACAATAAGGTTGCCATCAGCCTGGAGCTGGTCGGCCTTGCCGAAAAAGGCGACGCGTTCCCGGACCAGCTTTCCGGCGGTGAAAAGCAGCGGGTGTCCATCGCCCGTGCGCTTGTCAACACGCCTCCGGTGCTTCTGGCTGACGAGCCGACCGGCAACCTGGACCCTGATACGTCCTGGGACCTGGTGCAGCTCCTTGATAACATCGCCATGCGAGGAACCACCGTAGTTGTGGGCACTCACGACAAGTACATTGTCGATCAGATGCAAAGACGCGTGGTAAATCTCGTGCAGGGCACCATCGTGCGCGATGCGAAACACGGGGGCAGCTACGATGGGACTTAGAAGCCTGCAGTTTGTTCTCATCGAAGCGTGGACGGCGATGCAGCGCAACTGGCTGGTGACGCTGGCGTCGGTGGGGAACCTGTCAGTTAGCCTGATCATCCTCGGAGCATTCACACTTGGCGCGGTCAATCTCGATCACATGGCCTCGCTGCAGGCCAAACGCGCCGTCATCAACGTGTACCTCGAAGACGAGGCCGACGCAGACGCCATCGAGACAAAACTCTTTGGGGACCTGCGCGTCAAAGAAACAACATTTTTGAGCAAAGACGAGGCCCTGCGCGAATTGGCTCAAATGCTCGGGCAGGACCCCGACGAGTATCGAATTATTGACAATCCGCTCCCTCGCACCATCCGGGTCCAGGTCAATGACCCTGCGGACCTGGCGTCGGTAGCCGAGTTTGCTGCCGGGGTCGTCGGTGACAGCGGTGAGGTTGACTACAATGCGTCGGTGACAGATCAGATCGTCCGGTTGTCGCACGGCGTAAAGATCAGCGGCCTGGTTCTGGGCATTTTGCTTGCCGCTGCGGCGATGGTTATCGTCACAACGACCATCCGATTGACCATCTACGCGCGGCGGCGCGAGATTCGGATTATGCAGCTTGTGGGGGCGACCAACTGGTTCATCCGCGGTCCACTGCTTTTCGAAGGCGCTCTGCAGGGCGTATTCGGCGGGGTGGTTTCAGCCATACTGCTGCTGGTGGGATATGCCTGGATACACGAATACGCACAGGCGAATTTGCAGTTTATCAATATCGTTTATTCGGGACAGTTTCTATTTGCGTTCGGGCTCGGCACAGTTCTCGCAGGAATGTTTTTTGGCGTTGCCGGAGCCCTCATCGGAGCACACAGGTATCTGAGAGAGGTGTAGCGAGACCGTTATGAAGAACTGGTATCGACGGTTGTTTTTCATAATCGGCGCTATATTTGCTGCTACATGTGTTTTCAGCACCGGGGAAGCCGTTGGGGCTCCCAGCCGGTCGTCTCTGAAGCGCAAGTGGCAGGCGATCGAGCAGCGCAAGGACGCCATCCAGGAAAATCTTCGCAGCCTCAAGGAAGCCCAGGCCAGCGCCCGGAAAAAGCTGCAGGACGCAAAGAGTGAGCTCGCAGCGTCGGAGGCAAAGCTTTCACGGGTACGGGCGAAGCTCGAAAACACCCGCCAGACGATCCGTGATGTCAAAGCGGAGATGAAAAACACCGAAAATACGCTCCAGGCGCACGCGGAGCTTATGAAAAAACGCATGGTCGTGATGTACAAGTCCGGCAGGCCGGGGTACGTCGAAGTTCTCCTGAATGCCACAAGCTTCAACGATTTTGTGACGCGCGCGGAATTCACCCAGCGCATGGCTGCCGAAGACAGCGACCTGCTGAACCGGATGCACGAATATATCGAGCGCAGAAAGCAGCAGAAGGCAACGCTTCGGGCCCGCGAGCAGGAGGAAATCGCCCTGCGGAAAGAGGTCCAGGCGCAGCGTGATGCTGTGGCCGCACAAAAGCAGAAGGCCGAGCAGCTTTATTCAGAGGCCAGCGATGAGCGCAGGCGTGCAGAACAGCAGCTTGCGGCGGAAAAACAGGCCTCGAACCAGGTGCGGGAAATGCTGCAGGCTCTCGCGCGGCAGCAAAGTGGTGTCGGCCGCTACCAGGGAAAGTTTTCCGGCACGTTCAGCTGGCCCTGTCGCGGTCGCATCAGTTCTCCCTTCGGCATGCGCTATCATCCAATTCTCCACCGGTGGAAGCAGCATACTGGAATGGACATTGCGGCATCGTCAGGCACCGCGATTACGGCACCGGCCGACGGCCTGGTAGTCCACGCGGGCTACCACAGCAGTGCCTACGGGTATGCAGTCGTCATCGATCACGGCAGCGGCCTGGCGACACTGTACGGCCACTGCCTGAAGGGCAGCGTATGTGTCGTCAAGGGTCAGCATGTGTCTCGCGGCCAGCGGATCGCGCGCGTGGGTTCCACCGGCTGGTCCACAGGACCACACCTGCATTTCGAAGTTCGCAGAAACGGAAACCCCGTCAACCCGCGCAACTATCTATGAATACAAGCCCATGAGCTCGTTTGAAGGAGTTCGTGATATGAAAAAGACCATAATACTTGCAATCGTATGTCTGGCCATTGCCGCCGTATCTTTCAGCTTCGGCATGGCAGTGAACCGGTATGCGGATACAGGCAGTCTGATGGCTTTTGCGGCCCCCGTCGCGCAGGTCATTCCCGGCATCTACGATCGCGTCCAGGACTTCGACATCTCGCCGGCAACTGACCTGACGCCCCTGTCCACCATCTGGGATGTGCGCCAGAAGGTCCTCAATAATTACGTCTATCCCGTCGAGGATGAGAAGAAGCTGACCTACGGCGCCATCAAGGGAATGCTCGAATCTCTGGATGATCCCTACACACGCTTTCTGGACCCCGAGGAGTTTAAGGAGTTTCAGATCGATTCCGAGGGGCACTTTGAGGGCATCGGCGCGGTCCTGCAGGCCAAGACAGATGACGAGACCGGCGAGCAGGTCATCGAGATTACCTCAATCATACCCAACGGCCCGACGTCCAGGACCGAAATTCGCCAGGGCGACCGGATTGTGAAGGTTGATGACAAGCCGGTCAAAGGCGAAACGCTGACCGAAGTCGTTCACCGGATACGCGGCCACAAGGGCACAGAGGTGACGCTGACGCTGATCCGGGAAAGCAAACCGGAGCCGTTTGATGTCACCATCACCCGCGACGAGATCGATATTCCCACCGTGGAATCGAAGATGCTGGATGACAAGGTTGGGTACGTATGGCTGCGGCAGTTCAACCAGCTTGCGGTTGATGAAACCCGCAAGGCCATCGAAGAGCTGCAGGAGGAAGGGATGGAAGCGCTGATACTCGACCTGTCAATGAATCCCGGCGGTCTGCTGGATGCAGCCGTGGGCATCTCCAGTTTGTTTCTCGATGGTGGCCCGGTGGTTTACATCGAGGCACGCGACATGAAAGAGCAGGTGCTGAAGGCTAAATCCGGCACGCTGGTGGATGAAGATATCCCCATGGTGTGCCTTATTGATCCCGGCAGCGCCAGTGGATCGGAGATTGTTGCAGGAGCGCTCAAGGACCGCGAGCGGGCAACAGTTGTGGGCCAGCGCAGCTTCGGCAAATCGAAGGTTCAGACCATCATTGAGCTGCGTGACAACTCCGCTCTGTTTCTCTCAACGGCCGTCTATTTGACGCCCCATAAGACGGATATCGGACTGGAAGACGATGACGGCAATCGCGGCCTGGTTCCGGATCGAGAGCTTCCCGAATTCGACCCTGAAAAAGACAGCGACCACACCGTCGAGTCATGGCACGAACTGCAGATCGAACAGGCAGTCAAGGTTCTCGAGGAGATCAGCAAAGAACGATAAGGAGTTCAGGGGCATCCAGACAGACCATATCCCTCGGACGATAGAGGTGTGCCGAGTGAAGCATTTCGGGCGGTGGATCGGGCAGCTGCAGCACAGTATGTGGAACTGTCCCACCGCCCGTTTGCGACAACTATGAATCAAAACAACGAACGTCAAGACAAACTGAGACAGGCCGAGCGCAGCATCCAGCGGCTGGAGAGCGCGTTGCGATACCACCGCGTGGGATTGGCGGTTGCAGTTGCTGTGATTACAGCGTTGCTTTTGATAATGGCGTTCGGCAAAAAGGAGCGATACGCCCGGGCCATCATCGTCGATGACGAGATCCGCTGCCTGGTGGCGACGCAGAATGACGCCGAGGCAGTGCGAAAGCGCCTGGTGAAAGTTGATAGAAATGATCTACCGGGCGAAGTCTTCATCAAGGAAAAGTGGGAGGATGCCGCGATCCCGTCGGATGAACGGCCCGTGCTGAGTGTCAAAGAGGCCGTTGAGAAGTTGAAAGACGATGTGACGGTCCAGGTGGAGGCTGTCATGATCACCGTGGAGGGCAATGATGTGGTGGCAATGGCCTCCGACGAG
The DNA here is from genome assembly GCA_046483205.1 of Armatimonadota bacterium. Classification (GTDB taxonomy): domain Bacteria; phylum Armatimonadota; class Zipacnadia; order Zipacnadales; family UBA11051; genus JBKHJK01. Next base: position 13,253 of record JAWODS010000372.1, read on the forward strand.
CTGGCGAAGAAGGCTCTGGATGCGCTGAAATCGCGGTATTCGGGGCCCGAGGACGGAAAAATTATCTCGCAGAAATTGAAAGAAGATGTCGCCATTCGTTCGTGCTCCGCCGCGCCCGACGAAATCTCCACCGATATACGCCGGACTGTCCAGAAACTGGTTGAAGGGACACAAAAACCAGTCAAGTACACCGTGAAAAGGGGCGACTACCCGGAGAAAATAGCCCTGGCCCATGACATGAAAGTCCAGGCGCTGTACGAGATGAACCCGGGGCTCAAAGGCCGCACATTGCACCCGGGTGAGACTCTGACGGTCGGTACGAAGGTTCCGCCTATCACCGTGGTGACAGTAACAGAGGTGACGCGGGAAAAGCCGATCCCCCCGCCGGTTGAAGAAAAGGAGTCCGAGGCCCTGAAAAAGGGTGAGAAGCGCGTTGCCGCCGAAGGACAGGCGGGCAAAAAGCAGGTCAAAGTGCGCCTGACGTTACACAACGACAAAGAGGTTGACGAAAAGGTCATCGAGGAACAGATTATCGAGGAGCCAACGCCGAAGCGTATTCTGATTGGCACAGGCGAAACGAATTGAAGCTTCGTCCTCCGGACCGGAAAGCTGCTCACTGATGCAGACACGAGATGCGTTGAAAAAGACGGGCGACCTGATCGCCGGCTCGCTCGACGAATATCTTCTGGACTGTGCAGGGCCGCCCAAAAAGCTCCTGGAGGCCATGAAGTATTGCACCCGGGGCGGCAAGCGGGTGCGAGCCTTTATCACTATCGAGGCCGCAAAGACTTTTGGAGCCACAGCCGAGGACGTGCTGCCGGCCGCGATGGCTCTGGAGTTCATGCACGCCGCCTCGCTCGTGCATGATGATATGCCGTGTATTGATGATTCACCAATACGCCGGGGCCGGCCTTCGTGTCACACCCAATTTGACGAACACACCGCCCTGCTGGCCGGTGATGCGCTGATCATCCGTGCATTTGAGCTTCTCGCCTCCCTTCGAACCTCGATCGATCCCGCGCGTGTTGCCCGGGTTGTGGAGGAGTTTGCAGTTGCGACGGGCGCTGAGGGCCTGATTGCCGGCGAGGCTGCCGACATCGAGGGCGAGCAGCAAGAGCCGGACGCGGAGATGCTGGACTACATCCATCTGAACAAGACAGCCAGTCTTATCACCGCCGCCGCCCGCACCGGCGCGATCCTGGCCGGTGCACCCGAAGGTGATTTGGAAACCCTCACTGCCTACGCCCGGCACCTGGGCCTGCTGTTTCAGATCACTGATGACATACTTGACGAAACAGCGACTGAAGAACAGCTCGGCAAGCCTGTCGGAGCCGACGAGGCATCAGGGAAGATGACCTATCCGGCGCTGATGGGTCTGGAGCAATCGCAGCAGAGGGCCGAAGAAATCGCGCGGAAAACCCTGCAGCACGCGGAGTTGCTTCCTGCAAACGTCGATGTCTTCACCGGCCTCGTTGACATGGTTCTCAACAGGGAGAAATAGAGATGACCATTGCTGTTGTCGCGGAGGGCGGCTTCTGTTTTGGCGTGCGGCGTGCGGTGAAAATGGCGAAGGAAGCCTCCTCCTCTGACCAATTGAGCGCCACCCTCGGTCCCCTCATCCATAATCCGCAGGTTGTTGAAGAACTCCAGGAGCAGGGGATCCGGGTGGTCGAGTCGATCGAAGAGCTCGAGCCCGGCGAAACATTCATGATCCGGGCGCACGGCAGCGAACCTGACGTCCTTACACGAGCTGAAAGTCGCGGCCTGAAAGCCCTGGATGCAACCTGTCCCTTCGTTGCACGCGCCCAGGAGGAGGCCAGGCGGCTGTGTGATGAGGGCTGGCAGGTCCTGGTGCTGGGCGATCCCGGACATCCGGAGGCCCGCGGCATTGTCGCACACACCGAGAACCGCGCCACGATCGTCAAAGATGCAGATGACCTCAACGGTATTGAGTTACAAAACAGGGTGGCGGTCGTCAGCCAGACAACGCAGCGCCTGGACAAGCTGCAGCAGCTTGTCAGCGATCTTCTCGGCCGGGTTCGTCTGGTTACAGTCAGTAATACGATCTGTGATGCAACCACCCAGAGGCAGGATGCCTCTGTAGCGGTTGCCGTTGATGTCGATGTGATGATCGTTGTGGGCGGATATCACAGCGCCAACACCGTGCGCCTGGCCGAGCTGTGCTCGGAGGTTAACCCCAACACATATCACATTGAACGGGCGTGCGAGCTTGAACCTCAGTGGATTAAGGGGGCCGACAGCGTCGGCATCACTGCAGGAGCATCGACCCCTGACAGCGCTATCGAGGCGACGTATCAGCGTGTGGCGGAACTTGCGGGAGGCGAGATAAGTGATAAAGAACTTTGACGAACTGATGGATGAAGTCGATGATTACCCGGTGAAGACGGTGGCCGTTGCAGTGGCGGAAAAGCGGTGTGTCGTCGAGGCGGTGAAAATGGCTGCCGAGGCCGGGGTCGCACGCTCAATCCTCGTCGGGAACGCCGAAAAAATCGAGGCAATCGCCGGAGAGCTGGGGTTCGATACGGCCGGAGCGGAAATCATTGATGAGCCCAATGACCTCAAAGCCGCGCGCCTGGCAACCGAGGCGGTCAAAAACGGAAACGCTGACGTGTTGATGAAGGGTCACATTCACACCGACGATTTTCTGCGGGCCATCCTCGACAAAGAAACGGGGCTGCGGACCGGCAGCATCATGAGCCACGTGTTTGCGCTGGAGACCCGTGACAGGGATCGTTTGACGTTTGTCACCGACGGCGCCATGAATATCGACCCGGACCTGGTCACCAAGGCCTCAATCATCATGAACGCAGTGTATCTGGCCCGGTGCTTTGGGATACACAAGCCAAAGGTCGGTGTGCTCGCGGCCGTGGAACTGGTCAATCCCAAGATGCCGGCGACCATTGACGCGGCTGCCCTCAGCACTATGGAGCGGCGACACCAGTTCCCGGACTGCACCGTTGACGGGCCGTTTGCGATGGATAACGCCATTTCCCCCGAAGCGGCGGAGGTCAAGGGGCTGCAGGGCGAGGTGGCGGGGAATTGCGATATCCTGGTGGCTCCGAACATTGAGGCGGGGAACATACTCGCCAAAACATACTCCTTTTTGTCGCACGGGCACACCGCGGGCGTGGTGGTCGGCGCTGCGGCACCCGTCGTGCTCACATCACGTGCCGACACTCCACAGGCCCGGCTCCACTCACTGGCCATCGCCCTTTTGATGGCAAATCTCCACCGGGATGAGCGGCTGAAGATCGGTAAGGTCCATTTCTGAGAAAGGTCGTTTAGAAATACATGCTCACCCCCGCGCATTTTGCCGCCGGTGGAGCGATTGCCGCAAAGATGCCCGCCCGGTTGAAGTGGCTCGCTCTTCCGGTCGCCATCGGGTCTCACTATGTCCTTGATGCCATTCCTCACTACGAGCAGTGGAAGCTCATGCAAAAGCTCTTCGATGTCCCGCCGGCGCTGGTTTATTGGCCGTGGGTGGGACCGTGGGCGTTCGCCTTCATCGTGCTGCTGGCGTGGGTGGCATACCGGGCGTGGCACAGCGACAACCGCAAGTGGTGGATCTACGTGGCAATTTGTGGGGTCGCCGCCGGGCTTCCGGATGCTCCAAATCGAGTGCTTCCGAAGAAGCATCCTCTGCGGCAATTTCACAACGCCATGCACGCCCATCATGACTGGGGCACCGCACTGCACCGCGATATGACTGGAATAGACATTATCGAAGCGGCGAAGAACAATGCTGTTTCGGTGTGGTTCTATCTGGGCACGGGTGCCGCGATGCTCGTCGAAATCGCGATTTTTGCACTTGGAGTGCACGTTATTGCCGTCGCAGCGAAGATAACTGACAAAACACAGCAAAGTCGGGCAGGTCCGAACGGTACCGATCAGGAATAATGAGACGGTTACAGCCCCGTCAAAAAATGAGGTGAACGTGATGTTTAAACTTAGCGTAATCAGTGATGAAATATCCCAGGATTTCGAGCGCGTTCTGCAGGTATGCCAGGAATACGACGTCCCGATGGTGGAGCCGCGGTCGGTATGGGATAAGGCACCGCAGGAGTTGTCAGACAGCGATCTGACAAAGATGAAGAAGCTGCTCGACGAGTACAACATGGGCGTATGCTCCATCGCCTCCCCGTTCTTGAAGTGTGATCTCGGTGACGAAAAGCAGTACCAGGAGCACCTGGACATCCTGCGTCGCTGCATCCACATGGCCCATGTCTTTGACTGCAAGATCATTCGCGGGTTCACATTCTGGCGCACCGGCCCCCCCGAGGATGTCTGGCAGCAGCTTCTGGACGCCTACGAGGAGCCGATCAAAATTTGCGAACGCGAAGACGTGTATATCGGCATCGAAAACGAGGCCTCCACACACATCGGCAGTGCCGCCGAGGCCGAGAGGCTGTACAACGACCTCGCAAGTCCTCGCGTGCGAGCCATCTGGGACCCGGCCAATGAGGTCTTCGCCGAGGGTGGAGAGCTCCCGTACCCTGACGCTTTCGAGCGCATGAAGCCCTATCTCATCCACGTCCACATCAAGGACGCCGTGAAGACGGATAAGCCGGAGAAGGGGAAATGCGTGCCCGTGGGTGAGGGCGGATATATCGACTATCCCGGGCAGTTCCAGGCCCTAATCGACATGGGGTACGAAGGCGCGTGCTCGCTGGAGACCCACTGGCGGCCCGAAGAAGAGCTGGACAGAGATCTGCTGGACGAACCGGGTGGGGCCAGTTTCTCTGCCACCGGAGAGCCCGCTTCTCGCATCTGCCTGGACAACATCAAGGAAATTATGTCCGGCCTCGACTACTAAACTCCACACCGCTGTGAAAACCAGGGCCCGCGTCCAGCAAGGGCGCGGGTCTTCCCACGTCATGACCACCAACAGGAGAAGAGCATGTCCACTTCCGATATCAGGCTCATAACCACTGATCTGGACGGCACGCTCGTCCAGAACGCCGCCGATGTATCAGATGCAAATATCCAAGCTCTCAAAGCCGCCGTCGCACAGGGCATTGAGGTTTGTATCGCGACCGGCAGGTCACATCATTCGGCCTCCCAGTTCGCCCGCCGCCTCGGCATTGATGAAAGCATCATCATATCTTTCAATGGCGCGATGGTGCGCCGGGTGAATGACGACGAGCCGCTGCGCCATGTGCCGGTCCCGCCCGAGGAGGCTGCGCTCATTGTCGATTATGCCCGCCAGAACGGCTACAACCTGTTCTATTTTCTGAAAGACGACCTGTACGTCACCCACATGCACCGGTGGGGCTGGCAGTACCTTGAGCGTACAGGGGACAGGGCAAAGCCGGTGGGCGATCTGCGGCGGTTTCACGGAAAAGCTCCCACAAAGCTACTGCTGGCGGATGAAGCGCACATCATCGCGACTCTGATGGAGCGGGACGTAAAGCGTTTCGAAGGACGGCTGTATGTCACCCGGTCCCTGCCCGAATACATTGAATACCTCAATCCGCAGGCGACCAAGGGACATGCGCTGGCATGGCTCGCCGATCACCTGGGCGTGGGCCTGGAACACACCATGGCGATGGGAGACCAGCTCAACGACCTGCCGATGATCGAGGAGGCGGGGATCGGTATTGGGATGCCGGGGGCCTGCGCGGAGGTCAAACAGAGCGCCGACTACGTCGCTGAATCTGCGGCTGAGGGCGTCGCGGAGGCCCTCGCGGAGTACCTCGATTTGTAGCCGGAAGGAGAAACCGGCACCGCTGCAGAAAGATGACACAGCACCTATCCGGCGTAAGCGACAGCGAAGTGGTGACAATGCGCTTGTTCTGGCCGGGCCTGGTGACGGCAATAGCGGCCCTTATCCTGCCGGTGATGTCTTTTGCGCTGAGCGAAAAACAGGCTGCGCAGCTTGTCTTATTGAACCGGTCAAAAGTGGGGGATCTGGCCGTCAGCCGGGCTGAGTGGTTCTCCGAGGGCCGGAGGGTGGTCCTGGCGGGAGAAGCCGACGAAAGCCCGCGCCTTGTCATCCACCCGGGCCCGAATGGTGACGCATACACGCTTGCAGCCCCTGCGACCGATAATTTCAGCCTCGCTCCTGGCCGCCCCCGTGTTGCGTACTGGAAACGAGCCGCCGACGATGAAGAAACCGCGGAATTGACTGTTTTCGATGTCGCTGGCCCGACCACTGCGACACTCGGACGACCGCTGCACATTTCGGAGGCCATGCCCCTGGCGTGGCTGACAGATGACGCGATTGTGTATGCCGACAATTCTGAGGACCCGGCACGGCTGTTTTTGCGCTCGCTGGACGGCGGGAGCCCCCGGGAATTGAACGCGAGACCGGCAGGACGGTGGGTGAGCCTCCAGCGAAGTGAGCCGGGATGTGTGACCGCCCGTCTGTCCACGGACGAAGGCGTTTCGGTTTTCGAAGTACGAAGGACGGGGCCCGGCCTCGTGGCCGTCAATGCGCTGACAGACCACACGCCCCCGCAGGACCCGCTGGAGCTGGATGAAGACGGCAATCTTATTTTCAACACCGGCTCCACCACCGGCCTCATCATTGACGAAAACGTGACTGATGCCTCCATGTGCCCCGATAGAAGCGCGGTGGCATACACGAAAGATGGCAGGCTGTACGTTTCCTCGACTCACACTCCGGCACCGCGTGAGATCGCCACGGCAGTGCATGGCAATATCAACTGCTGTTCGTGGTCGCCGAACCTGTCGGATATCTGCTTCTGGGGCACCGCTGATGAGGCCGCTGTGGCATATCACGGTCTGCTGGGCACCGAAGAAGTCACCGGGCGTTTCTCCTTCAAATCGGACGTCAAACCGTCGGCGGACGACCGGCTGTGGGTGGCGGAGAAGTTTTTCACCAACGATTTCGGCACTGTTGATGAGCCGGACTGGGCCACGCTCAAGGCGAAATTCGTCATCACCCGGGTCATGTCCGGCAAAGACAGGGTGCTGGTGGAAGCGTACAGTGCAGGGCTGGAGCCCGGAGTGGTTGAGCGCCTGACCGGCAGGGATGATCCCCCACGGCTCGAAGAGAGTGAGGGCTCCATTAGCATCGGCTTCAATGGTGGTGGCATCAACCCGTGGATGGACACCTTCAAAGCCCGCCCGCGACCCAAGCTGGGAGCCTGGCTCGAAGGAACCCATTATGTCGGCGACATACTCACAATCACCGTTCACAGACAGATTTTGCTCCCCTCCGCATCGCCACACGATTTACAGTAAGAGGCATCCATCATGGTTCATAATATTGGCACAGTGCGACTCAAATCCGGCGAAGACGCTGAACTGTACAAAATTACCTGCCCACAGCCGGACTACAAATCACGCCTGCTGCGGCGCTTAAGCCACAAGGGCGATTTGTGGGAAGATCCCATGGAACAGGCCCTCGAAAGCGGCCTGGACGACCTGACCATGAACTTTTTCATCGTCGAGCTCGATGAAGAGATCATCGGAAACATCACCACCGTCCAGTCACTCAAGCGCCCGGTCGCCCTTCTGCAGCATGTATTTACCGATCCAGAGCACCGCCGGAAGGGCGTGTGCAGTTGCCTGATGCACGCCGTGTGCGACGATTTCCGGCAGCAGCAGGGCCGCGCGATGTATCTGGGCACCGGCTACGACACACCACCCTTCTGGATCTATCACGACTACGGCTTTCTGCCCATTGGCAAGACCGGATCGATGGTGTGGGCTCCTGATGAGGAATATCCCGAGGATTTCTTTGTGGGTGATGATGCGGAAATTCGCGAGACTCGCTGGGAGGACTGGCCGCTTCTCAACGCGCTGTACCAGGTAAGCGATGGTTGGAACCTTCGCGGATACGTGTACGGGCAGTTCGGTCACAGCTCCTACGAAAGCACCTACTGCAAGCTGCGCCGCGACATGGAGCAGGACGATGCAGGTCCGTGTGTTGTTATGCAGCTTGCCGAGACAGGAGCCGTTGTCGGCCATGCCTTTGTGGCTCGCGACAAAAAATGGCCTGACGGCCCGCAGGTACTGGACTTTTTCTTCCATCCGGCGTACGTCGAACAGTCCCGCCCGCTGCTGGAGGCAATCGACCTCCCCGACGGCATCAAGGTCCAGAGCTATGCCGACGGTTCGGCCCGCGACCGGATCGAAATCATCAAACAGCTCGGATTTGAGCAGGAAGCCGTGTTCTCGAACCACTACACAGGCAATCACGACCGGCAGCGTGATGTGGTTGTATTTCAATATTGGGCCTGAAAACGGCGATCAGACGCCGTCCCAAGGCTTTGAAAGAGGAGCTTTGCAATGAACTTTCTTTTGATCGTAGCAGACACGTTCCGTGCCGACTACCTTGGGTGCTATGGCAACGACTGGATTGAGACACCCAACCTGGATCGGCTGACATCAGAGAGCGCGGTGTTTCTGGATGCCTATGCCGAAGGGCTGCCCACACTTCCCGCACGCCGCGTGATGATCACCGGGCGTCCCATCACTCCCATGCGGTATATCTACCAGCACAGCGATCTCGTGCAGTCCCCGGGATGGCACCCGCTGTACGACGAGGATGTCACGGCGGCGGAATGGCTTAAGAGTTGCGGCTATCACACGGCCATGTTCACTGACGTGTATCACATGTTCAAGCCGGGCAAAAACTTCCACCGGGGCTTCGACAAGTGGGATTTCATCCGGGGGCAGGAAGACGACAGGCACGCGTTGCGGGACAAAGAAGCTGTCATGGATCTGCTGAAGCAGACCTCGGCCGACGCAGAAAACATGAGCGAAGACCACTGGGTCATCCAGCATCTGAACAACCGCAAAAACTGGGAGAGCGACGCCGATACCTCGGTGGCCAAAACCATGCAGGCCGCGGCCGACTGGATCAGCGACTACTCGATTGATAAGCCCTTCTTCATGTGGGTGGACTGCTTCGATCCCCATGAGCCGTGGGATCCACCGGCCGAGGATGCGAAGATGTATTATCCGGATTACGAGGGTCTGCACGGCGTCTTCACCCCGCGCAGGCTCAGCGAAGGCACCGAACATGTTGCCGAATGCGTGAAAGCCGCCTACGCCGGAGAGGTGACACTGGTGGACCGGTGGGTGGGGCGGCTGCTGGACACTCTGGAAGTCCAGGGGTACATGGATGACACCGTCATCATGTTTAGCTCCGATCACGGCACCATCATGGGCGAACAGGACCAGCTTCACAAGGCAGGCCTCATGCGCTGGCAGAACACCCGGGTGCCCCTGATCATCAGGCATCCTGACGGTGTCGGTGCCGGCAAACAGATTGAGGGCTTCGTCCAGCACCAGGATTTCCTCCCAACCGCCCTGGCGATGATGGGGGAGAGCATGCCGGAGCGGGTGATGGGGCAGAATGTCTGGCCAATGGCGGCAGAGGGCGCCGAAAGCAGCCGTGACAGCATCCTGATAAGCTGGGGAAGCCGCTACAGCCTCCGCACGCCGGAATGGAACCTGATCGCACCAGCAGTCGGCTCAGGCGCAGGCAATGCAGAGCTGTACGAGCTGAAGAACGATCCGCAGGAGCTGCAGGATGTCATCGCCGAGCACCCCGAGGTGGCCCGAGAGCTGGCGGCAGTGGCCAATGAGAAGCTCGATGAGCTGCGCTTCACCACCACCGGCAGCCTCCAGAGCATGTCCACCGACGCCCGAGTGTCAGTCAGTGTGGATGGCTCGTAGGACGGGAAACGAAGATCTCGCAGACGCGCACTGGCACAGTTGTAAGCAGAACAAAAGGCCCGGCCTATGGATCCGGGCCTTTTGTGCTGAGATGCCCTGAGAGAGACTGCGGCTACTTCTCTTCGAACACAACAACTGCGTAGCCCTCAACCTCCGGAACCGTGACCTCTACGTAGCTGCCATTGACGGTGAACTCCAGTTCGAGGCGGTCAGGGGCCAGATACACGGCGTCAGGAACCCGGCCGTCCGTGCGCAGCCGGACGCATACATCCCGAACCGCAATCGCCTCCTCGATTCGCTGGGAGCCGGCTCCCCGGTGCTCGGGCACGTAGGTCATCAAAAAGACCATGCGGCGGTTATCCTGGCCGGTGACGCTGCTGCGGCCAAATGAGGGGAAGTTGGTAATCTGCAAAAGCGGTTCGGGCAGCAGGCGCTGTAGCGCATTTGACAGGTGCTGGCGCAGATGCAGCGGCGTCTGGTTGAAGTAGCTCCGGAAAATCGGATGCACGAAATGGATGACACTGCCGCTCTGGACGATAGCGGGCTTGTCCGTGACGTCATCCGGCGGCGTATAGTAATTGGCGTGTTCGCCATCAAAGCCCTCGTTGTAATATGGGTCAACCACGCGTGCGAGTATCTCCGCTTCGGAGGCGGGCTCGACGTGAATACCCGCCTCATACACACACATCGGCATGTCGGGGATTCCTTCACTGAACGCGGGTTCCGCCACGATATACGGCGGCTTCACAGGGTCATCGCCGAGATAGGACAGGCCCCACTGCGGCAGCGCAAATTTGTCCTCCTCCGGTCTAAGGCCCGACTTATAGCTGCTGATGACGGCCCCTCCATCTTCCAGATGCCGTTTCAGCCGCGCCGACAGATCATCATCAAGCCTGATGGTATCTGGCAATACCAGCAGCGAGTAGTCCTCCCACGACGAGAACGGGGTGACCACATCGAACTGCTGGTTGAGCTCACACAGCATCCGGGTGGCGCTTTTGGTAATGTCCAGACCCTCGCCCAGGATATCGGGCGTGGTGGACACGACGGCCATATCGGACAGGGGCTCGGCATCTTCGAACCACGGGTCATACGGCTGCAGCTCTTTATAGACGTCCTCAATCAGGTCGAAGACCGGCTCATCGAGATCGCCGCGGGGATGGAAATGGCCGCCTATATTCGGTCTCATTCCGTTGGCGAGGCCGTAAATGCAGTCATAGGTGAGGCTCGGCTTCGTCCGCAGTCCGCCGAAATCGCCCCAGGAGATGCTGAAGCGGCCCGTCATATTCAGTACCGTGTCATACCCCAGCGTCCGCAGGTACCGCGACATCACCGGCAGGTATTCATAGCCCCAGCCGCTGGAGGTGGGCAGACACTCACACTCCATATAGTTGCCGTAATCGCTCTGGGTTTCGGCTCCGGCACCGTTGAAATACAGGAGAAGATCCGGATCAACAGCCGTGGCCGCTTCCGTGATGCGCTCGATGAGCCGCGTGTAGGTGAGCTTTCCGAACGCGCGCCGGTCCGCTTCCTCCTTCCAGTCCATCCCGCGCTCTTTCATCTCTCGCACGCAGTTCGGACAGAGGCACGGGCGGGTGTATGGCACGGAGACGCAGTCAATGAAGAGACCGGAGACCGGATAGTTTTCAACCAGCTCGACAATCATGGCGATGAGATGATCGGAATAGCCGGTGTTGTAGCACATTGTTTTGTAAAAGGGGCCGCCCCAGTCGCCGGAGTAGATTTCACCCTCCGGCCCCACGCGCAGCCACTCGCGGTGCTGGACACCCTCCTCGTGGCTCAGCCCGGCGTTGAAATACGCCGACAGCGCGATGTCCTTGCGCTCGCAGGCTTCGGCCAGCTCGCCGAAGAGATCGTATGACAGCGAGGGATGGCGTGTACCGATGTCGGTGTTGTAGTACGCGTTGCCCTGGTTGCAGCGCGCGTGAAATGTCAGAAAGTCCACGCCGCAGTCCTTGATACGGTCGGTGAACGCCTCGACATCAAAGCCCTCGCCGACATCCGGGCACATGACCATCGTGTGATTATCGTAAAACAGGCACCATTGGGGCGTATGCATCGTGATCCCTCGTTTCTTCAGTATGTCGGGCCGCGACTTTCCACGGGATGGAGACTTCAGAAATTTCCCCATGCGGTGGGGCTTCACCTTGATTCAGCATCACAATTGCCCGGTCCTAAAAGGAGTACCGGGTCGGTGGGTGGTGCCGTGAAACCGGCCTGAGAAAATGATGCTGGATGACCGGGTCATGCCCGTTGGTCCACGCTGTCAATGGAACCGCTTTCGCCTCGTCCGCACGCTCCCGGTTGGCTGTCAATCGCTCGATAATCGTCTGGGTGACCTCGCGCATGGCCTCAGGATGTGTGGCCAGCGCTCCGGCCATCACCTCATGCGGCACTTCGAGTATTTCAGATGGAGAAACGGCGACCACCGAGGCCGTGGTCTCCTCACCGCTGACCAGCGATACCTCTCCGAAATAGCCTCCTTCATCTATCTCGCCGAGGACAACAACATTGCCGCTGGCATCCCGGGTTTCCGCCCGCACACTTCCTTCCAGGACCACCCCAAAAAGGCTGCCGCGTGTGCTGGCCTGAATTATGACTTCACCGGGTCGGTAAGACGCCAGGTGGCTGGCGGCCGTTATCTCCTGCAATTCCTCGCGCGTAAACTCGTCAAAGAGCGGGTTGTCCTCGAGCTTCAGCAGTGGATCCACAAAGCTTCACCCCATCGTTGTCCTGAGCGTTTGTACGAGTGAGAACGCCCGGGTCATAGGCCGTCCTGGCATATTGAGCAGACACAATAGGCCCTTCGCCATGTCCGGATTTTTCTCCTGCGAGGCCGGTGAACCCGATGTAGCCGGTGAGAGTGCCGATAAGATAAATGAAATAATCTTTTTTTGCAGGAAGGAGAAAAAGGGGGCGACGGTGTATATACAATAGGGAAGTTGTGATTTTGAGCATACAGGTAGTATAGAATTCATGCCCATCACCCCGGAAACGTGGGTCCAGAGTATCTGTCCATATTGCGGCGTCGGCTGCGGTTTTTTGGCCGGCGTCAGGAACAATCGTCTCGTAGCGATTGAATACCTCACCGACCACCCGGTATGTGAAGGCGCTTTGTGTCCCAAGGGGAATGCAGTATTGCAGACGGTCCGGCACAAGGACCGTCTTTTGCATCCTTTGAAACGAGTCGGCGATGATTTCCAGCGCATTTCCTGGGAGCAGGCGCTGGATGAAATCGCCGGGCGGCTGACAGCCATCCGCCGCGAAGATGGCGCAGAAGCCACGGCCTTTTTGTCCTCCGCCAAGTGCAGCAATGAAGAGAATTACCTGATGCAGAAGTGGGCGCGCCTGTTTGGGAGCGCAAGCATCGACCACTGCGCGCGCCTGTGCCACGCCTCCACCGTCACCGGCCTTGTCGCGACATTGGGCGCCGGGGCCATGACCAACCCTCTGCCCGATATCGCCAACGCTGACTGTATCTTCGTCATCGGCTCGAACTTCGCCGAATGCCACCCGGTCGCCACCCGCTGGGTGGAAGATGCCCTGGAGAATGGTGCATACATGGTCGTTGCCGATCCCCGGGTGACCCCGGTGGTATGGCATGCAGATCAGCACATGCAGCAGCGGCCGGGTACCGATGTCGCGCTCGTCAACGGCATGATGAAGGTGATTGTTGACGAAGGGCTGCATGACGAGCAGTTTATCGCAGACCGCACCACCGGCTGGGAGGAGCTTCTGGAGCTTCTGGAGACGGTGGAGCTTGAGGAGGTTTCGGCCATCACGGGAGTGCCAGAGGACGACATCGCCCGGGCCGCCCGCCGGTATGCGGAGGCCGAGGCCGCCGTCACCATCTGGTCGATGGGACTGACACAGCACACCAGCGGCACCGACAACGTCGCCTCTGTCGCCAATCTGGCCCTCATCTGCGGTCATGTGGGGCGTCCGGGCGCAGGCCTGCTGCCGCTCCGGGGGCAGAACAACGTGCAGGGCGCGTGTGATATGGGAGCTCTGAGTACGGTATTTCCTGGATACGTGTCGATTGATGACGAGCCTGAACGCCGGCGGATCGCCCGGCAGTGGAACTCCGTGGATCTGCCCACTGACCCGGCACTGACGGTCGTAGAAATCATGCACGCCGCGGGCGCCGGAGACGTTCGCTCCCTGTACATCATGGGCGAAAACCCGATGGTCAGCGATCCCAACACCGGGCACGTTGCCGAGGCATTGAATACTCTGGATCTTTTGGTGGTCCAGGATATCTTTATGACGGAGACGGCCGAGCTTGCTGATTACGTGCTTCCGGCGGCGCTGTGGGCGGAGAAGACGGGCAGTTATACCAACACCGAGCGGCGCGCGCAGTGGCAGCGGCAGGCCATCTCCCCGCCCGGTGAGGCCCGGCCCGACTGGGAAATCATCTGTGAGCTGGGTGGTCGAACGGCCTCCGATACCGAGTTTGCTTTCGACGATCCTGAGGAGGTGCTAAGGGAAATCAACGCGGTGATCCCGCAGTATCGGGGCATCACTCCCGAGCGCGTCAAACAGCTCGGCGGGCTGTCGTGGCCGGTGCCGGATGCCGACCATCCGGGAACACCCATCCTGCATGTCGGCACATTCGCCACCGACGACGGCCTCGGTCACATTACGCCCGCGCCATATCGAGACCCCGCAGAGCAGCCGGACGATGAGTACCCGCTCATTCTTACCACGGGCCGGGTGGTACTTCACCATAATTCGGGGGCGATGACCCGCCGCAGTGCAGCGCTTTTCGACCGGGAGCCGACACTTTTCGTCGAGATTTCTCCCCACGATGCACAGCATCGCCAGATCGCCGACGGTGACACTGTGATGGTAAATACGCGTCGGGGGGCGAGTGAATGCGCGGCGCGGGTGACCGAAAAAATACAGCCCGGCGTGGTGTTCATGCCGTTCCATTTTGTCGGCACCAACCTGCTGACGACCGATGAGCTGGACCCGATAGCCAAAATACCGGAATACAAAGTCTGTGCCTGCCAGGTCGAGAAGCTGTGAACCTGCTATGAAGGTACTCTATCTGGATCTCAACCGGTGCATCTACTGCCACGCCTGTGAGGTAGCGTGCGAGCGGGAGCATGAAGGCACCTCCCGGATTTTCGTCACCATGGCCGAGCCCATGCATCCGATGCCGGTGTCATGCCGCCATTGCGAGACACATCCGTGCGTCGCAGCCTGCCCGGTGGACGCAATTGAGGTCACCGATGATGACACCGTGATCCTGCATGAGGGCAAATGCAACTCCTGCGGGCTGTGTGTACTGGCCTGTCCGTTCGGCGTGATAGAGCTGGATACGGCCGGGAAAATCGCCGAGAAGTGCGATTTTTGCGCCGAGCGGCGCGAGCATGGGCTGGAGCCCGCCTGCGTTCTCACCTGTCCCACCCGGTGCATCCAGTATGGCGAGTTCGAAGAGATCATGGACACGGCCCGCTCGAAGCCGGGACTGACGTTCGTCTCCGCGGTCGGAGACACCGGGACCGTGGTCACCATGCCGGAGGGAACCGCCGAACCACCAGACACTGACGAAGCTGATACCGCCTGACAGCCGAAGGGGAAGTCAATGTTTCTGAGCAAGCTGAAGGAAGCTCTAATCTGCTGGCGGGCAAAGCGCGTAACCCGGCGCTACCCGTTTGAGCCCTCCCCGGTACCCGAAGGATTTCGGGGGCAGCCAACAATCGACATCGAAAAGTGCATCGGCTGTACAGCCTGCTCGATGGCGTGCCCAACCCGGTGCATTGAGATCGAGGACGGGGCAGAGGAACGCACGACGGTCTATCACCTGGAGCGCTGTTCATATTGCGGCAGGTGTGAGGAAGCGTGTCCCGAGGACGCCATTACCCTTTCGGGTGAGTTTGAGCTGGCGACCGACACTATCGAGGACATCCGCATCACCACCCATCACGAGCTGGTGCGGTGCGTGGAATGCGGGGAGGTCGTCGGTACGCGGCGCCAGATAGAGAAGCTCAAAGCGGAGCTTCCGGACGAAGTGGAGCTCAGCGAAGACCAGATCACGTGGCTTTCGATGTGCTCTGAATGCAAGCGCCGCTACAGTCTCCAGACAGCCAGCCGCCTGAGGACAGCCGACGAATCCGGGACTTCCGGAAACACGAGACCACCGCAGGGAACGTGAGGGCATGGAACTGCTGATCGCCGCAGCCATACTGCTGCCACTCATCGGCTCCGCTGCCGCCGGAGTGATCCGGCCCAAAGCGGCCGGGGGTCTGTCGGTGCTGGTGGTGCTTCTGACCGCGGCAGTGGCCCTCTATGTCGGTCTGGGCACCTTTCCGGGCGGTGTGACATTCCGGGTGGGCACTCTGCCGTGGATGCCGGAGCTGGGTGATATGGGGCTCTTCGGGGTCCTGCTCGACCCCCTGAGCCTGGTGATGTTGCTTGTTGTCGTAGTTGTGGGCTTTTTCGTGGTCCTGTATTCCACCGAATACATGTCTCCCCGGAACCGTGACCACCCGGTCGAAGAAGGCAACTCGCGATATTTCTTCTGGCTGCTTCTGTTTGTCGGGGCAATGACCGGTGTGGCGCTGTCGCCGAATCTGCTGCAGCTCTTCATTTTCTGGGAGCTGACCACCATCTGCTCCTGGGCGCTGATCTCGCACTATTATGACCAGAAATCTCTCGCCGCCGGGTACAAGGCCCTGATTATGACGCACCTGGGCGGCGTGGCCTTCCTTGTCGCCATCATCGTCATATACACGTCCACGGGCTCGGTGGAGTTTGATGCTGTCAGCCAGCTCACTCCCGGGGGCGCGACGACGGTATTTGTGCTGTTTTTGGTCTCGGCGTGGGCGAAGGCCTCGCAGATCCCCTTCCATACGTGGCTGCCTGACGCCATGACCGCTCCCACCCCGATTTCCTGCTATCTGCACGCTGCGGCGATGGTGAAGGCCGGGGTGTATCTGGTGGCCCGGGTGGTCCTGGCAAACGGAGCCCTGCCAGCAACCGGAGCCGTCGTGGGTGTCATCGCCGCCG